>JANPNG010000225.1:0-6061 GCA_031427355.1 Hylemonella sp. | reverse complement strand
AGGACGGCTGCGCCCAGCGTGGGGCCGACGCAAGGGCTCCACACCACACCCAGCACCAGACCAATGGCGAATTGACCCCGCAGGCCGTCAAGCTTCATGTGCGTTAACAGGTTGTTGCCGACATTTCCAATGCCTGACGTGGCCGAGGCAAAGCGCTGTTGTAGGCTCGCCGACATCAGCACCAGCCCGAGCGTGCCGAGAATGACTGCGCCAATATTGCGGAATAGCGCGGCATCCACGTCCAGGGCCGAGCCTGCCCAAGCTAAGGTCGAGCCAAGGACTGCGTAGGAAAGGGCGAGTCCACCGGCCAGGGCCAAGGGCGCTCGCGGATGAGCGTTGGTCGCCGAGCTCAGGAGGATTGGGAGGATAGGCAGCACGCAGGGCGATAGCGTCGAGAGAAGTCCCGCCAGAAAGCCGAACCCGTAGGAGCCGAGACCGAATTCCATCAGTTGATCGTTTTCTTGACCAGTCCTTCAATGCCGTCGGGTGTGGTGTCGCCGACCGAGCGGGCGACCTCCTTGGTGCCCTTGAAGGCCACAAGCGTGCTTTGCATCGTGACTTTGAAGTTTTTCAGCGTGGGCTTGTTGGTATCGAAATCGACCATCAAGAGGGTGACGTCCTTGTAAGCAGGTTGCTTCATCAGGCCATCAATGATGGGCTTTTGTGCCTTACAGGTTGGGCACCAAGGCGCACTGACATCCAATACGACGGGTTTACCCGCAGCGGTGAGCTTGTCGAAGTCTTGTTGGCTGAAAGGCTTGATCTCGCCTGCCATGGCTAGCGAGGCCATAGTGGACAAAGCCATCAGCAGCGCTATTTTTTTGAATTTCATGGAGCATCTCCTTGGGTTGAAGTGGTGTAAGGGTGGAAAGACTTTTGTTTGTCGTGGGTGGCTTTGATTTCTTACACATCCAGGCGGAAATTCATTGCAGAATAATTTTTTTTGAAATCCGCGAACCCGAAGGCCAAGTGAGTGCCTCTTAGTTGCTGAGGATGCGCATTGCAGCCTCATTCAACCCACCCAACCAGGAATAACCATGAAAACATCGTTCAAACTCGCCTCCCTTGCCGTGCTGACGGCTGCCACCCTTGCTTTGCCTGTTGCGGCACAAGACATGAAAGATCCAGTCAAGTGCCAGCCCAAGATGGGCGCGGCCAAGTGCGGTGCTAAAGCCGGTGCAAAGTGCGCGGGGAAATGCAGCCCTAAGATGAGCGCAAAAGCAGCCAAATGTGGTGCGAAAAAGTGTGCGCCGAAATGCGCTCCAAAGTGCGCGCCTAAATGTGCCCCGAAGTGCGCACCAAAATAATCGCCTACTAAGTGATGTTGACGGCGCGGCATCGGAAAGGGGTGCGCCTCTTCAAAAAAGAGGCGGAGCATCGCGCCGGTCTGCGTCTGCTTGAAGTCTATGGAAATCTGGCGCTGAGCGGTGCGCATCTGATTGGCGAACTTCTGGAGGGACAAGCTCCGCTCCAATGGCGGCACTATCCCGAGGACGATGCAATAGATCAGGCCAGTGGGTTCCAGTGGTTCTACCACTCCCATGCGCCCGAGGACCAACGCGGCGCAACCGAGCATGGGCACATTCACTTGTTCGCTCGACGAAAGCTGTGGTCGCGCCGCCTCAGGTCAGCTCAGGAGTTGGAGTTTTCTGCGTTGGCGGACGCGCCTGACGCCGCGATCAACACCCGGCATTTATTGAGCATCGGCTTTGACGCCAAGGGCATTCCCACCAGCCTGTTTACGGTCAATAGCTGGGTGACGGGCGACTTGATGCTGTCGGCTTCGACCACGGCGGCTCTATTGGAGCGGCTCTTCCTCGATACGGGCCACAAGGCGCTTGATGCGGTGATCGAATGCGTGGTTAAGCTGTGCAAAAACGAGATTCAAAGCTTGCTTGCAGCACGGGATCGACAGTTGTTTAGCTACGACACGCCCAATGTCTTGAAAGACGAGAGTTTGGAAGTTCTTTCTGAACTTTCTATCGATCTTGATGCGAAGCTGGCAGCTCAGGTGCCAGTGTGACCCAGTGGTATGGCGTTGGCAAGCAAGGAGATTGTTTTTCCTGAAGTTGGGTTGACTTAAGCCGCCCGGCTCTCCACATGCGATTGGCGGGTGTAGAGGAAGTCGATCACGGCCTTGCGGTAGAGCTGGTACTGGGGGTTGTCGGCCAGTGCCACGCGATTGCGGGGGCGTGGCAGATCAACGTGCAGTACCTCGCCAATGGTGGCGGACGGGCCGTTGGTCAGCATCACGATTTTGTCGGACAGCAGCACGGCCTCGTCCACATCGTGGGTCACCATCACCACCGTGCTTTCGGTGCGGGCCACGATCTCCAGCAGCTCGTCTTGCAGTTTGGCGCGGGTCAACGCGTCCAGCGCGCCAAAGGGTTCGTCCATCAAGAGCACTTTGGGCTCCATGGACAGGGCGCGTGCAATGCCCACGCGCTGTTTCATGCCGCCCGAGATTTCGCCGGGGCGCTTTTGTGCGGCTTCAGTGAGGCCCACCAGCGCCAGCGCCGCGTCGGTGCGTGCCCTAAGTTGGGCTTTGTTGTCCGATGGTGCACCGGTGCTTTTGGCGTCTGCACCAAAGACGCGCTCCACCGCCAGGTACACGTTCTCAAAGCAGGTCAACCAGGGCAGCAAGGAGTGGTTTTGGAAAACAACGCCACGGTCGGGGCCCGGGCCGGTGATCTCGCGGTTGGCGCAGATCAGCGTGCCCTGGGTGGGGGTGGTGAGGCCCGCAATCAAATTGAGCAGCGTGGATTTGCCGCAACCCGAGTGGCCGATCAGCGCGACAAACTCGCCTTTGGCGACGGTGAGGTTGATGTCCCGCAGGGCGATGTAGGGGCCCTTTTTGGTTTTGAAGGTTTGCTCGACGTTCTGGATTTCGATGAATTTTTTCATGGTTTTTTCAATCAGTTGAGGACAGAGCAAAGTTCACTGCGTGTAACTCTTGGTCTGTCCCGCAAGGTTTCAGGTTTTGACTTCTTCAAACGTGAAGGCCGTAGCCAGTTTGATCAGCGCGTATTCCAGCGCCAGCCCGACGATGCCGATCACGAAGATGGCGATGATGATGTTCTTGACGTTCAGGTTGTTCCACTCATCCCAGACCCAAAAGCCAATGCCCACGCCGCCGGTCAACATCTCGGCGGCCACGATCACCAGCCAGGCTGTGCCCACGGCCAGCCGCACACCCGTCAGCATGTAGGGCAGCACCGAGGGGAAGAGGATCTTGGTGAGGATCTTCCACTCTGACAGGTTGAGCACACGCGCCACGTTCAGGTAGTCGCTGGGCACGCGCTGCACGCCCACGGCGGTGTTGATGACCATGGGCCAGATGGAGCAGATGAAGATGGTCCAGATGGCGGCCGGGTTGGCGCCTTTGAACACCAGCAGGCCAATAGGCAGCCAGGCCAGCGGCGACACCGGGCGCAGCAGGCTGATGAGCGGGTTGAACATGCGGCTTAAAAAATCAAACCGACCAATAGCAAAGCCCGCCGGAATGCCCACCGCAGCCGCCAGCCCGAAGCCCACGGCCACGCGCTCCAGCGACATCAGCACATTCCAGCCCACGCCCTGGTCGTTCGGGCCTTTGCGGTAGAAGGGGTCGCTGAACAGGGTGACGGCCTGCGTCCAGGTGTCTAGCGGGGTGGGGATGCGGCCCGCCGTCAAAGACGACACCAGTGCCCACACGCCGATCAGCAAGGCCAAGCCAAGCAGGGGTGGCATCACCTGTAGCCACAGGGCGCGCCAGTCGTAGGGCTGGCGTGTCTGCTCCCTCCCCCGCTGGGGGAGGGGCAAGGCACGGTTTGAAGCAGCGTTGCTCGCTTGCGTCAAGAGGGGGCGGGCAGGCACATGAAAAACGGCAGTGGTCATTGTGTTTCTCCTTTGAATTTGATTTGAAGTGCGGCTCAGGCCTTGACCTTGAAGCTGTCGGCGTATTTCATCGGGTCTTTGCCGTCCCACACCACACCGTCCATGAATTTGCTGCTTCGCATCACGTCTTTGGGCACGGGCGTTTTGCTGGCGGTCGCGGCCTGTTTGTAGATATCAATCTGGTTGATCTGCTGCGCGACCTTCAGGTAGTCGGGGTGGTCTTTGAGCAGGCCCCAGCGTTTGTGTTGGGTCATGAACCACATGCCGTCAGACAGGTAGGGGAAGCTGGCCGCGCCGTCGTTGTAGAACTTCATGTGGTTCGGGTCGTCCCAGGTCTTGCCCATGCCGTTTTGGTAGCGGCCCAGAATGCGCTGGTTGATGGCGTCCACGCTGGTGTTGACGTAGCTCTTGTCGGCGATGGTCTCAGCCATCTTCATCTTGTTTTGCAGACCTGAGTCGATCCACTTGCCGGCTTCCAGAATGGCGGCTGTCACGGCACGTGCGGTGTTGGGGTATTTTTTGACAAACTCGGCGGTGGTGCCCAGCACCTTCTCGGGGTGGTCTTTCCAGATGTCTTGCGTGGTGGTGGCGGTGACGCCAATGCCGTCGATGATGGCGCGGTGTCCCCAGGGCTCACCCACGCAGTAGCCGTCCATATTGCCCACGCGCATATTGGCCACCATTTGGGGCGGTGGCACGGTGATGACTTTGGCGTCTTTGAGCGGGTTGATGCCGTGCGCGGCCATCCAGTAGTACAGCCACATGGCGTGCGTGCCGGTGGGGAAGGTGTGGGCGAAGGTGAACTCCTGACCCGGGGCGCGCTTCTCGGTCGCCATCAACTTGGCTAGGCCTGCGCCGTCCACCGCACCCTTGTCGGCGATCTTTTTACTCAGGGTGATGGCCTGGCCGTTTTGGTTGAGCGTCATCAGCACCGCCATGTCTTTCTTCGGGCCGCTTAGCCCTAAGTGCACGCCGTAGATCAGGCCGTACAGCGCATGGGCGAAATCCAGCTCGCCATTGACCAACTTGTCACGCACACCGGCCCAGCTCGCCTCTTTGGTGGGGATGATCTTGACGCCGTATTTCTGGTCGATGCCCAGCACTGAGGCCATCACCACGCTGGCGCAATCGGTCAGGGGGATGAAGCCGATCTTGACTTCCTTTTTCTCCGGGGCATCCGAGCCCGCAGCGTAAACGGCGGCGCGCAAGGCGGGGTTGATGGCGATGGCACCCACGGCAGCGGTTTGCAGGATGGTGCGGCGGCTGAGCGGGGTGGACGGGGCGGATAAAGGGCGGCTGAGAAGGTCAGTCATCACGAACTCCTGTGAAAAGTTGAAAACAAAAACAAAAAGGCGTCCACACGGGACTTGCGCGCGTCGTGCTGACGCTGCAAATCCGTGGGGACGCCTTTGTCCTGGTAGTGCCTTTCCCTCCGCCGTTGGAGGGGCTGGCTCATTGACCTTCTTTGGTCTTGTTATCTCTAATGCAAGGCTCGTGCCAGAAATTTTTGAATTTTTATTGCTATTTATTTAGTAGCTGTTCATTCCATTAAATAAAGGGCTGAAGCATGATTTTATTGTTGAAATCATCGCTTGCACCAGGTTTGTGCGATGCACCAATTTCAGGAAAGCAGGTCGGCTACATCCAGCATGCGCTGTGCCACCTCGGCCACTTTGAGGTTCTTGTCCATGGCCGTTTTGCGCAGCTTGTCGTAGGCGGCTTGTTCGGTCAGGCTTTGACGCGCCATGAGCAAGCCCTTGGCCCGGTCAATCACCTTGCGGTCGTGCAGCTCGGAGTTGAGTTCACTCAGTTCTGATTTGGTATCGGCCAGTTCTTGGCGCAGCGCCTGCTCGTGCTGGAAGCGCGCCATGGCCACGTCCAAAATGGGGCGAATGCGGTCGTTTGACAGGCCCGCCACGATATAGGCCGTCACACCTGCCGCTACGGCGGCCTTGACGTGCGAGGTGTCGCTGTCGTTGGTGAACATCACAATCGGGCGGCGCTCGTCACGTGTGGCGGTGACGACATGCTCCAGTGCGTCGCGCGCTTCACTCTCGGCATCCACGATGACCATGTCAGGCTGCAGCTGGTTGAGCCGCTCAGTCAAAAACTTATCGGCAGGCAACACCGCCATCAAGTTGAAGCCGTTCTCCAGCAGCCCAATGCGCAAACTGCGTGAGCGCTC
>JANPNG010000224.1:0-8817 GCA_031427355.1 Hylemonella sp. | reverse complement strand
GGCGACCCTAGGTCGCCACGGAGGACAGCCGCGTAGCTGAGT
Source organism: Hylemonella sp. (assembly GCA_031427355.1). Classification (GTDB taxonomy): domain Bacteria; phylum Pseudomonadota; class Gammaproteobacteria; order Burkholderiales; family Burkholderiaceae_C; genus CANCDA01. The sequence continues at coordinate 8,775 of JANPNG010000224.1, read as the reverse complement.
GCGCCACCGAGCTGATCCCGTGCAAACCTTCGTCGACTACCGCCGCATCCACCCCAACCCCGCCGACGTACCCCCAGGCTGCGCACCACGGCTCGGGCGATACTCGCAACCGATCCAGCCCTGCCAGCCGCATTGCGCGGCCACTTCGTCGATCACCGCAAACAGATAGAGGTAGTTGATCTCGCCCAGGTCAGGCTCATGGCGCTGCGGCACACCGGCAATCTGGAAGTGGCCCACGCGCCCGGTGGGCAGGTACTGGCGGATTTTCATGGCCACATCGCCCTCGACAATCTGGCAGTGGTAGAGGTCAAACTGCACTTTGACATTGGGCAGGCCGATCTCGGCAATCAGGTCGTGGGCGTGGTCTTGCCGGTTCAAGAAGAAGCCTGGAATGTCACGCGTGTTGATGGGCTCCATCAGCACATCCACGCCTTGCTTGGCGGCTTGCTCGCCCGCGTAGCGCAGGTTGGCCACATAGGTGGCGCGCAGCGCTTCACGCGTGGCACCTGTGGGCAGCAGGCCTGCCATGGCGTGAATGCGCGGGCAGGCCAGTGCGTCGGCGTAGTCCAACGCCAGGTGAACGCTGGCGCGAAAATCGGCCTCGCGCCCGGGCAGGCAGGCCAGGCCACGTTCACCCGCCGTCCACGCCTCGCCCGTGGCACCCGGTGGCAAATTGAACAGCACCTGTAGTAGGCCGTTGGCTTGCAGGCGGGCGCGAATTTCTTGCTTGTCGTACTCGTAGGGGAACATGAACTCAACCGCTTTGAAGCCGTCTTTGGCAGCGGCTTCAAAGCGATCTAAAAACGCGAGCTCTGGGTAGAGCATGGAGAGGTTGGCGGCGAATTGGGGCATGGTGATGGGGGGGGTAGCTGCTTAAAGAGAGGGGGCCAAGTGTATGGAAATGACGGCTATAAACGACGGCTATTTTTTAGCGGGCAATTCAATGCCAGGGAAAATCTTGATCACCGCACTGTCATCCTCGCGCGCAAAGCCCGCGCTAGAGGCCTGCATGAACATCTGGTGCGCGGTGCTTGATAGCGGCAGCGGAAACTTGCTGGCCCGCGCCATGTCCAGCACCAGACCCAAGTCCTTCACAAAAATATCAACCGCCGACAAGGGCGTGTAGTCCCCGGCCAGCACGTGCGCCATGCGGTTCTCAAACATCCAGCTATTGCCCGCGCTGTGGGTGATTACCTCGTACAGCGCCGCTGGGTCAACGCCCTCGCGCAGGCCCAGGGCCATGGCCTCGGCGGCGGCGGCAATGTGCACGCCCGCCAGCAACTGGTTGACGATCTTGACCTTGCTGCCCGCGCCCGCGCTGTCGCCCAGCTTGTACACCTTGCCCGCCATGGCATTGAGCAGCGGCTCGCACAGGGCATAGGCCTCAGGCTTGCCAGCGGTCATCATGGTCATCTCGCCGCTGGCCGCCTTGGCCGCCCCGCCTGAGATGGGTGCGTCCAGGTAGAGAATGCCCAAAGCGGCCAAGCGCGCCTCCAGCGCCACCGACCAATTCGGATCGACCGTGGAGCACATCACAAAGACGCTGCCGCGCTTCATCGTCGCCGCGCAACCTGTGCCATCGTTGTTGGCACCAAACAGCACGCTCTCGGTCTGCGCGGCATTAACCACGACAGAGATCACCACATCGCAAGCCGCACCCAGCGCCGCCAGCGATGGGCTGGCTGTGCCGCCCTCCGCCGCGAAGGCCGTCGCCACCTCATGCCGCAGGTCGAACACGTGCGGTGCGTACCCCGCCCGCCGCAGCGATGTCGCCATGCCGCTGCCCATGGCCCCGAGGCCGATCACCCCAACTGTGTTTTTCATGGATTTCCTTTCAAGTTTCAGGCCCATGCGGCCAACTTCAGCGCCAGTCCCGCCAGCGCACACGCAGCAATCACCGGCATGACTCCCACCTTGTAGCGCAGCAAAGCCAGCAGTGCGAGTGCTGCCAGAATCAAAGCCGAGAAATCAATTTGAGAGAGGAATTGGCCTGTAACCCCCTGTTTACTAGCGATATGCGCTATAAAAAACAGAGCAAGGCTGGCGATGACTCCGACCACCGCTGCGGTGATGGCGGTCAAAGGCGCGGTGAACCCCAACTTGCCGTGGGTGCTCTCCACCAGCGGGCCACCGGCCAGGATGAAGATGAAGGAGGGCAGGAAGGTGAACCAGGTCACCACCGTGGCGGCCAGCGCGGCACCCATGAACAACGCGTCTGGCCCCAGCACCTGCTTGGCCCAACCGCCGAGAAAGCCGACGTAGGTCACCACCATGATGAGCGGGCCGGGGGTGCTCTCGCCCAGGGCCAGGCCGTCGATCATTTGCGGGCCGGTGAGCCATTGGAATTGCTCGACCGCGCCTTGGTACACATAGGGCAGCACGGCATAGGCGCCGCCGAAAGTGAGCAGCGCCGCTTTGGTGAAGAACCAACCCATTTGCGTGAGCGTGCCCTGCCAGCCCTGCGTGGCCAGCAGCCAGGCCATGGGCACGGCCCACAAGGCCGCACCGACCAGCAGCAGTTTGATGAGGCGGGATTTTTTAAACAGCGCGTGTTCTGGCGTGGGCGTGTCGTCGTCAATCACGCAGGGCTGGTGCGGCGCGCCGTCTTTGCCCTTGCCGCCGTGCCCACCGCCTGCGGCAAACTGCGCGGGCACAAATTTGGAGCCCAACCAGCCGGTGAGCGCCGCCACGCCCACCACCCAGGGGAAGGGCACGTCCAGCAAGGCCACGGCGATAAAGCTGCTCACGGCCACCACCCACAGCAGGGGCACTTGGCGCGGGTTCTTGAGCGTCTTGCTGCCAATGCGGTGCACCGCGTGCAAGACCAGTGCCGCCACGGCAGGCTTGACGCCATACAGCAGGCCCGCGACCCAGGGCACGTTGCCAAAGGCCACCACCACCCAGCTCAGGCCGATGAGGATGAAGAGCGAAGGCAGCACAAACAGCGTGCCCGCCACCACGCCGCCCCAGGTGCGGTGCAGCAGCCAGCCGATGTAGATGGCAAGCTGCTGCGCCTCTGGCCCCGGCAAGACCATGCAGTAGTTGAGCGCGTGCAGAAAACGTTTGTCGGAGATCCAGCGTTTTTGCTCGACCAGCTCGCGGTGCATGATGGCGATCTGCCCGGCCGGGCCACCAAAGCTGATGAAGCCGAGTTTGAGCCAGAACTTGAAGGCTTCAGAAAAAGAGACAGTCGTCGCGCTGGCGCTTGGCGTCATGGGTTGGGTTTGCAGTGTGGATTTCAGTGGGGCCGAGGACTTGTTGTTGGCACCCGGCTGGCCGTCCAACGAGCCAACTTTTCACGTGCGCCGTTATGCGCGGGGTCCATCTTGGCGTCGTGGTTGGCGCGCTTGGCGCACAGTTCGATCACGTAGCCGTTGGGGTCGCGGAAGTAGATAGAGTCGATGAAGCCGTGGTCAGACGGGCCGCGCGTTTCAATGCCTGCCGCCTTGCCTTTGGCCAGCATCACGGGCAGCACGGGGGCGGCCACTTCCAGCGCGATGTGCAGGTCAAAGTCGTGTTGCGGCTTGAAGTCAAACGGCATGTCGGGGGCCTCAAAGAAGGCCAAGTGCGAGCCGTCGTCCATGCGGTAGAAGGTGTGCAGGGTTTTCGTGGCGCGGCCGCTCTTGGTCTCGCCAATCTCCAGCGTGCCGACCAAGGGCAGGCCGAGGAAGTCTTCGTAAAATTGCCGCGTTTCTTCCGAGTCACGGCAACGGTAGGCGTTGTGGTGGAGCTTGGCGATCATGACGACTCTCTTCGTCAGGCCAGAGCCTGCATAGGTTGGCCTTTGAGCGAAGAGCCGTAGCCATTGATTGTTTCATTGATGCTGTTCCAGTACTTCAACGCTTTCATGCGGGTGAGCCAGCGTTTGACGTTGGGGTAGGCGGCGAAGTCGCTGCCTACCAGCTCGGCCAAGGCGACGAAGGAGGCACAGAAATAGTCGGCAATGGTGATGTCTTTACCGCAGACATAGGTGTTGTCTGCGCCGAGGATGTGCTGGTCCAGCACCTTCATCCAGCCCTCGGCCCGCTCCTTGCCCCATTGCAGGGTGGCGGCATGCGCCTCGTCGCTGCGGCGCTTGTGGAAGGAAAAAATCTGCGGGTAGATGAAGCCGTAGGCAAAGTCGCGGCAGAGCTGGGTGTTGATCCAGTCCATGCGCTCGTTGACGCGGGCACGCTGCTTCAAATCGGCAGGGTAGAGCGGCGAGCTGATTTTGTCGGCCAGGTACTTGAGGATGGCCGAGCTTTCGGTCAGACGCAGATCGCCGTCTTCCAGCACGGGCACCAGGTGGTTGGGGTTGATGGCTTCAAACGGAGGCTGGTAGTGCTCGCCCGTAAATAGGTCAACGACCTGCTGATCCAGTGCAATGCCGTTTTCGGCTGCGAACAGCATGACGGGGCGGCTGGTGGTGGAGGCGGGGTGGCAGTAGAGCTTCATGGCGGGGTCTCCTCGGGCTGAAAGATGCGATTAGATGTCAAGCATACGCTGCCTTGCGGGGATTTCAATCCGTGCAATTTCAATGCATCGAAACAACGCCGAGTCGTGTCGGCAGGTGTTGATTAACCCGCCGTGGTGCTGTCGTGTCGCAGCTTGAATACCGCCGTGCTGGCCAACGCATTCGGTAGCCAGCGCACTTCGCGCCCCTCTTGCAAGCCGTAGGCATCCAGCACACGCAACTGATTTTTAAGGGCCAGCGCCTCGAAGTCTCTAAAGGTGGCGACGCGGATGTTGGGTGTGTCGTACCACTGATAAGGCAGACGCTTGGTGACCGGCATGCGCCCAAGCAGCACACTCAAGCGATTGGGCCAGTGGCCGAAGTTGGGGAAGGCGACGATGCCTAAACGGCCCACGCGCGCGGTCTCGCGCAGCATGGTCTCGGTGTTACGCAGGTGTTGTAAGGTGTCAATTTGCAGCACCACGTCGAAGGACTGATCGCCAAACAGGGCCAGGCCGTCGTCCAAGTTGAACTGGATGACGTTGACGCCGCGCTGCACGCAGGCCAGCACATGGGCGTCGTTGATCTCGATGCCGTAGCCGGTGCAGGCGCGCTGGGTCTGGAGCTGGGCCATTAGATCTCCGTCGCCGCAGCCGAGATCGAGCACGCGGGAGTTGGCAGGCACCAGCCGGGCCAAAGGGTCGCGCGTGACCAGCTCACTCATGCGATTTTGACCCTGGCGTTGAGATGGGCCTGTTGCGGGAATCACTTCGCCGCGCTGGGGAAAAGTCAATGCCACGGCCTGTTCAAGTGCTTCAGCCTTCAACTCAGTGTCAATCCGCTCAAAGTAGGCGCGCACCAGATTCAAGTAGCGCGCGTCGTCCAACAAAAAAGCGTCATGCCCATGCGGCGCGTCAATTTCGGCGTAGCTCACGTCGCGACCATTGGCCACCAAGGCCTGCACCATCTCCCGGCTGCGGCTTGGCGAGAAGCGCCAGTCGGTGCTGAAGCTGATCATCAGAAATTTGCAGGTGGCCTGGGCCAAGGCACGCGTCAAATCGCCTTCATGCGCGCGGGCTGGGTCGAAGTAGTCCAGCGCGCGGGTGATGAGCAAATAGGTGTTGGCGTCAAAGTACTCGCTGAACTTGTCGCCTTGGTAGCGCAGGTAGCTCTCGATCTGGAACTCAACATCTTGCGTGGAGTATCGGTAACCGGTGGCGCTGCCGACCACGGCCTCACGCAGTTGACGGCCGAACTTCTCGTTCATCACGTCATCGCTCAGGTAGGTGATGTGGCCGATCATGCGGGCGATGCGCAGGCCGCGTTGGGGCACGACGTCGTGTTCGTAGAAATGCCCGCCGTGAAACTCCGGGTCGGTCACGATGGCGCGACGTGCCACTTCATTGAATGCAATGTTCTCGGCGGTCAGGTTGGGCGCGCTGGCCACCACCAAGGCGTGGCGCACGCGCTCGGGGTATTGCAGTGCCCATGACAACGCCTGCATGCCGCCCAGGCTGCCGCCCATGACGGCGGCTAGGGTCTGGATGCCCAAAGCATCAAGTAGCCGCGCTTGCGCGTTGACCCAGTCTTCGACCGTGACCACAGGGAAGTCGGCCCCATAGACCTTGCCGGTGTCCGGGTTCACATGCATGGGGCCGGTGGAGCCAAAGCAGGAGCCCAGGTTGTTGACGCCGATGACAAAGAAATGATTGGTGTCCACCGGCTTGCAGGGGCCGATCATGTTGTCCCACCAGCCTTCGGATTTGTCCTGGCCTTCGTACACCCCGGCCACGTGGTGCGAGGCATTGAGGGCGTGGCAAATCAGCACTGCGTTACTTTTGTCGGCGTTGAGCATGCCGTAGGTCTCATAGCTCAAGGCGTAGTCGCGAATCGAGGCGCCGCTCTGTAGAGGCAGGGCGGTGGCAAAGTGCATGGACTGTGGCGTGGCGATCAACATGACTTTAAGAAGAGACCTCAAAAAAACAAAACCCGGCTCAGCGCTAGGCGGGGCCGGGTACCGGATGAGGTCACTCTTGCCGTCTTTAGCTGAACTTCGGAACTCGCTGGCTCCGGCGCCCGCAATCTGGATCAAATCGGCGCTGACGTTTAGTATATGTCCAAGTCCCCCCCCCTCAAGCATCAAGAAGGAGTCGCCCATGTCTGAGCTTTTCGGATCTGATGCTTACGCCCCCGCCGAGATCGCACGACGGGTGGAAACGGTGGGGGTTGCCAAAGCGCAGCTCGCGACCCTGCCCTTGCTGCTTCTCGGCGGACTGGCCGGGGCCTTTATTGGGCTGGGGGCGATGTTGTTTGTACTGGTCAAGTCCGATGCTTCTTTGAGTTTTGCCAGCGCTTCCATTCTTGGCGGACTGGTTTTTTCGCTTGGCCTGTTGCTTGTGGTGGTGGCGGGCGCGGAACTCTTCACGGGCAATAACCTGTTGGTCATGGCCTGGGCCGATGGCCGCGTCAGCAGTGCGGAAGTGCTGCGCAACTGGGTGCTGGTTTGCCTAGCGGTGTGGATGGCCATGGCCGGGCGAAGTGTCGTGGACAAGGCGGTGGCCGTCATCCCGCCGGTGATGGCTTTTGTGGCGGCTGGTTTTGAGCACAGTATTGCCAATATGTACCTGATGCCGCTGGCCATGCTGGTCCAGCATTTTGACCCCACCGCCGCTACCAGTACACCGCTGGTCACATGGTCGGGCATGGCGAGCAACTTGCTACCCGTGATTGCTGGCAACCTGTTAGGCGGCAGTGTCTTGGTCGGGCTGACCTACCACCTGATTTATCGACCACGCCCTAACCCTTGAGAACAGACGCACCCTTTTGTTGCACCTTGGCCCGATTATTGCTTCATTTTGGTGCGGAAGTGACTTTTCACTTTTTCCGCACCAACTTAACGCATTTAACTCAAAGAGGCCTTCATGGAAGCACTAAAACCGGGCGCTGACACCTTGTTCATTCTCCTCGGTGCCATCATGGTTCTTGCCATGCACGCCGGTTTTGCATTTTTGGAGCTGGGAACAGTTCGCCGTAAAAACCAGGTCAATGCATTGGTCAAAATCCTGGTGGATTTCTCCCTCTCGACCGTGGTTTATTTCCTGGTCGGCTACGGCGTCGCCTATGGCACCAGCTTCCTGGTGGGGGCAGACCAACTGGCAGCCAAGAATGGCTATGAGCTGGTGAAGTTTTTCTTTCTGCTGACCTTTGCCGCTGCTGTGCCCGCCATCATCTCTGGCGGCATCGCAGAGCGCGCCAAGTTCTGGCCACAACTGATCGCCACCGCCGTGATCGTGGGCGTGATTTACCCCTTCTTTGAGGGCATTGCATGGAACCAGCATTTCGGCATTCAAGCCTGGATCAAGGCCCTGACCGGTGAAGAGTTCCATGACTTTGCTGGCAGCGTCGTCGTTCACGCCGTGGGCGGCTGGATTGCTTTGCCCGCCGTGCTCTTGCTGGGCGCGCGCAGCAACCGCTACCGCAAAGACGGGGCCATTTCGGCCCACCCGCCATCCAGCATCCCCTTCCTGGCCCTGGGCGCTTGGATTTTGATCGTCGGCTGGTTTGGCTTCAATGTGATGAGCGCACAAACCCAGGACAAGATCTCAGGCCTAGTGGCGCTGAACTCGCTCATGGCCATGGCGGGCGGTACGCTGGTGGCGCTGCTGGTCGGCAAAAACGACCCCGGCTTTGTCCATAACGGCCCCCTGGCTGGACTGGTGGCTGTGTGCGCGGGCTCTGACCTGATGCACCCACTGGGTGCTCTGGTGGTAGGCGGTGTAGCGGGAGGCATTTTTGTCTTCATGTTCACACTGACGCAAAACAAGTGGAAGATTGACGATGTGCTGGGCGTCTGGCCACTGCACGGCCTGTGCGGCACCTGGGGCGGCATTGCGGCGGGCATTTTTGGCAGTCAGTCCCTGGGAGGGCTGGGTGGCGTCTCATTGGGTGGCCAGTTGATTGGCACAGCGATGGGCGTGACCTGGGCGCTGGTGGGTGGCGTGGTGGTTTATGGCGCGCTCAAATACACCATGGGCCTGCGTCTGAGCCAGGAAGAAGAGTTTGATGGTGCCGATTTATCCATTCACAAAACGAGCGCGACCCCTGATCACGAGGCGAATTGGTAAGTTCACAGACAAGGAAAAGTCGTTTTAAAGCGGCTTATCCTTTTAATTTTGTTGGTAAGTCACAAAATAAATTGCCCATATCAGAAAAATGGTGATAATGGCCGGGTATTGTCGGAAATTGGCAATGCAAGTTTGCGGTGATTGGTCAGTTTCGCATCTGCTTTAAGTCTTCATTGTTTGTTGATTGCGGGTTAATGCCGGGTATTGGACTCCATCGCG
>JANPNG010000223.1:0-2033 GCA_031427355.1 Hylemonella sp. | reverse complement strand
CGGGGAAGGCGGGGCAGGCGATGGTGAAATCGGTGCCCAGCGCGTCCATCAACGCATCTGCAACGGGGCCGATGTTGCCCTGCGCGGTGGAGTCAAAGGTAGAGCAGTATTTGAAGTAAATCGGCCCTGCACCTTGGCTTTGCAACCAGGCCAGCGCTGCCAATGATTGGGCCACGGCATCAGCTGCCGGGATGGTGCGCGTCTTGAGGGCCACGACCACGGCGTCAGCGTCCTCGTTCAGCGGGCCGTCCGGGATGCCAATGGTTTGCACCACCCTAAACCCGGTGCGCACTAGGTTGTTGGCCAGATCGGTGGCGCCGGTGAAGTCGTCGGCGATGCAGCCCAGCAATGCTTTGGCCATGTGACTAGCCTTGTGTAGAGGTTGATTCAAGCACGGCCTTGAGGCGGCGCACGGCGCTCTCGGGACTGGTCAACACGGGTTTGCCCACCACATCGGCCACACCTTTTTGTGCCCGCGCCATGGAGAACTGGCCCAGCACCACCACGTCGCACGCGGCCAGCGCACGGGCACTGTCAAAGATCATGCGGTCATGGGTAGCGGCGTCGCCCGCGTTATAGATTGCCATCGCCCCTTCGGCGCAAGCACCATCGACCTGCACGTCCAGGCCTCTAAGGCGTATGGCGGTCAGCAGCTCTTCACGCATAGAGATGGATGAAGGGGCAAAGGTGGTCAGCAAGCCGATGCGGCGCGGGCCACCCAGGCGTTCGCAAATGTCGAGCGCTTCGTCAAACATGGCCTCATTCGGTTTGAGCGTGGGCAAGCCCACAACTTTGCGGGCCTCGTCGATGGCCGGGCCAAAGGCTGAGCAGGTGAACAAGATGCCGTTTGCCCCGTAGGTTTTGGCGTACTGCGCCAGGCCGATGAAGCGGGTGACCATGGTGGCATTGAGGGAACCCGCCTCGGCCAGATCAGGTGCCAAACTATCGTCCAAAAAATTGACCAAGCGTGCTTGGGTCCACAGTTGTTTGAAGGCCTCGGCAACGGGTTGAACGGCCAGCGGGGTGGCGTGGATGAGGGCGATTCTGGGGTTCGTCATGTTTAATAAATTGCGGTTAATTGTCTTAAGCATCTCTGGTCATTACCCGCAAGCCCTCAGTGACCGTGGGGTAGCGCAAGCGCAAGCGCAATTCGCGCTTCAGACGCGTATTGTCCATGCGGCGAGATTCGCTCATGAAGCTCAGCAGCATCAAGGTGAGTTGGCGTGGGGCTTCGTAACGAGAGATGCGCGGTGGGCGTGGCAGGCCGTACAGGTCGGCGGCCAGATCAAAGTAGTCACCCATCTTCAGTGCAGTGTCATCGTTGACGTTGTAGATGCGCTGCGGCTGACCACGCCACAGGGCTTTGATGCAGGCGCGGGCCAGGTCGTCGGCATGGATGTGGTTGGTGAAGACATCGTCAGCCGCCTCTAGCACCGGTGTGCCGCGCAGCAAGCGTTCGCGCGGTGTTCCGCCCACCCGGTCAGGCGCGTATATGCCGGGGATGCGCAAGACGCTGGTGCGCACGCCCCCACCATTGTTCGTGCGGCCCAGAAAACGCATGGCGCTCTCGGCGGCCACCCGTCTTTGCGCTCGGGGCGTGTCGGGGTGCAATGGCCGGGCCTCGTTCACGACATCGCCCGCGCAGTCGCCATACACGCCGCTGGTGGAGCCATAGACCATCGACACCGGTAAAGAACGCTGACGCAGTGCCCGCACCAGAGCCAGGGTGCGCGGATCACCCCTGCCCTCGCCCGGCGGCGGTGCCAAGTGCAGCACGCGCGTAGCCAAACCTGCCAGACGTTGCAGAGTCTGGGGCTTGTCAAGATTGCCAATCAGTGACGTGACGTTTTGCGCACGGAATTCAGCCACACGCTGCGGGCTGGAGGTGAGGGCCAACACACGCACGCGGGCGGGCAGCTCACGCGCCACGCGCACACCCACATCGCCACAACCGACGATCAGCACCCGCTCTCGGCGAAAGCGGGCGGGCAGCGCGCCCAAGGGGTTTTGGTTTGAAGGCAAAATCGGGGCTT
>JANPNG010000222.1:0-1889 GCA_031427355.1 Hylemonella sp. | reverse complement strand
TTCAACGTAGAGCCGATGATGGTGAACACCGGGTTGATGACGATTGCTGATGGCGCAATCTTGCCGCTGGGTGGCTTGATTGCTAACAGCGGCACGATTGCGCTGGGCTCCACCGGCAGCGGGACGAGTTTGGAGATTTTGGTGGAGAGTGTGCGGCTGCAAGGCGGTGGGCAAGTGGTGCTGTCGGACGACGCGCACAACCTGATTTACGGCGGTGCCGCCAACGCCACGCTGATCAACCACGACAACACGATCTCAGGTGCCGGGCAACTGGGTGGCGGGCAGATGACGCTGGTGAACGAGGGCACGATTGTGGCCAACGGCAGCAACGCACTGGTGATGGACACCGGCAGCAACACGGTACTGAACTCCGGCACGATGGAAGCCACCGGCAGTGGTGGCCTGGCCGTGCACAGCGACTTGACCAACACCACCGGGCTGCTGTGGGCCAATGACGGCAGCCTGCTGCTGAGCGGTAATGTGGATGGCACGGGCAGCGGCTACGCGCTGATCAGCGGGCACGGCTTGATTGAGTTTGGCGCGGCATCCACTGAGGACGTGAGCTTTGCGGTGGGCTTAGGTGATGGCAACGGCACGCTGAAGCTGGACGCCTCTGCCCACTTTAGCGGCACGGTGTCGGGCTTGAACGCCGGTGACGCGCTGGACTTTGCCGATGTGCTGAGCGGGGCCGACACCACGCTGGTGTTTGCCGCCAATGCCGATAACACCGGCGGCCTGTTGACCCTGAGCGACGGCACGCACACCGCCAGCGTGAACCTGGCAGGCCAGTACACGGCAGCGGAGTTCCAGATGTCGGCTGACTTGCTGGGCGGGACGATGTTGACTTTGCTTAAGCCAGTGGAGCCGCTGGTTTAAGCCCACCGCGCTCAGCAGCTTGGGGCGACTGGTCTTGGCCTCTAGCCTTGACTTCGGGTTGGCCAATCGCACGTACCAACTCCACCAGTTGTAGATCAGGGCCACCGCCCTGGCACTCAAAGCGCAGCGCTCAATGTCTTGCGTGCTGCAGCCCCCCAACCCCACTGATTCTTGATCTCGTCAACGCCGTTCTCACAGTCCGCACGGTCACGGTAGAGTTGCCCGATTTGCGTCAGCACATAGTCACCATTGCTCACCAGCACCGCATACTCCCAGCTCTTGACGGGTTCGTTCTCGTCAATGAAGAGCAGCTCGATTTGATCCTTTCGATGTTTGCTCTGTGAGCGCCGATTGAATATTGACCCACCCTGCCGATCCCGCGCTTGCTGGAAACTAAAGATGACACCAAGGACGCAGCCCGCAAAGCACAACACTCACCCAAAAACTACGGAAAAGTGTTGTTTTTGACTCCTGACGGCAACCGCATGCGCTGGGTGAATGACGACGGCAGTTTGGGTGCGGTACTGGACTTTGACGACATGCAGAGTGCTTGGGCAAACTGGCGGCGACCCGGCCTAGCGTCTGAGGAATAAACTCACTCCCCTCCAAAAAAACCACACATCCCTTGCAGGACATGCGCGGACAGCTACTAACTTTGTAGCGTATTGCGACCAGCTACTTCTTCGCCGGCGGCAAATCCGTACAAGACCCATGCGCCACCTCAGCCGCCATGCCGATGCTCTCGCCCAGCGTCGGGTGCGGGTGAATGGTCTTTCCGATGTCGATGGCCAAGGCCACTTCGCCAATCATGTCGCCCGCGTGCGTGCCGACCATGCCGCCGCCCAGGATCTTGCCGTGGCCATGGGCTTCAGGGGAGTCATCAAACAGCAGCTTGGTGACGCCTTCGTCGCGGCCATTGGCAATGGCGCGGCCGGATGCGGTCCAGGGGAACAGGCCTTTTTTGATCTTGATGCCTTGGGCTTTGGCCTGGTCTTCGGTGAGGCCGACCCACG
>JANPNG010000221.1:0-15345 GCA_031427355.1 Hylemonella sp. | reverse complement strand
CCAACACAATTTCGGGCTCGGGGTTGTTCCAGTGGCTGCGCGGGTGAATGCCCACCTCGGCCCCCACGCCCACAGCGCTCATGACCTGCGATTTAGTAAAGACTTCGGCGTCCGGGCCAATCGCCACTTCCAGGTACTGCGACCAGGCCCCCTGTGCCAGCAGCACGTCCTTGAGCTTGGCCGCCTCGGGCGAGCCCGGCTTGATGTGGCTGAGGTTGTCGCCCATCACGGCCACTACGGCGCGGCGCACGCTCTCGGCCTTGGCCGCATCGCCGCGTGCCTGCTCTTCAATCACGCGCTCCAGCACCGAGTTCACAAAGGTCACACCCGTGGCCTTGAGGCATTGCAGATCGCAGGGGGCGAGAAACCAGGGCAGCTCCGGGCGTCGTTCGGTGTGTTCAGAGTTTTTCAGAATGGCAGCGACATCACCCAGTCGTTTACCACGGGGTTGGCGTACCGCAGACACCGGGTCAGCCAGCTCCAGCAGCTCAGACATAGTGGCCGCCACCGCACCCAAGTCATACACGCCATCAGGCCGCACGCTCACCAGAACTGGGCCGCTGCCCTTGACCCAGATGCGCCCCACCAGCGTTGCGCGCTCGGCGTCTTGGGGCAGACAAGTAGTGGGTTGGAGCTGTTCTTTCATTTCAGGGCACCTTTGTTCAAGCGAGTGTTGGTTGCGCCAGATCTTACATATTCCGCCGGTACTGCCCACCCACCTCAAACAGCGCATTCGTGATCTGCCCCAGTGAGCACACGCGCACCGCGTCCATCAACACTTCGAAGACATTGAGGTTGTCGATCACAACTTGTTGCAAGCGCTTGAGCGCGGCGGGTGATTCGCTGGCGTGCAGGGTGTGGAAGTCTTGCAGGCGTTGGAGTTGCGACTGTTTTTCTTCTTCGGTGCTGCGCGCCAACTCCAATTTGCCCTGTACCGCGTCACCATGCGGGTTGCGGAAGGTGTTGACGCCGATGATGGGGAGCTCGCCGGTGTGTTTGAGCATTTCGTAGTGCATGGATTCGTCCTGAATCTTGCCGCGCTGGTAGCCGGTCTCCATCGCGCCCAGCACACCGCCACGTTCGGCAATGCGCTCAAATTCGGCCAGCACGGCTTCTTCCAGCAACTCCGTCAGCTCTTCGATAATGAAGGCCCCTTGCCCTGGGTTTTCGTTCTTCGCCAAGCCCCACTCGCGGTTGATGATGAGCTGGATGGCCATCGCACGGCGCACGCTCTCTTCGGTGGGCGTGGTGATGGCCTCGTCAAACGCGTTGGTGTGCAGGCTGTTGCAGTTGTCGTAAATCGCAATCAGCGCTTGCAGCGTGGTGCGGATGTCGTTGAACTGAATCTCTTGCGCGTGCAGGCTGCGGCCACTGGTCTGGATGTGGTACTTCAGCTTCTGGCTGCGCTCATTCGCACCGTATTTCTCTTTCATCGCCACGGCCCAGATGCGGCGCGCCACGCGGCCCATCACGGTGTACTCGGGATCCATGCCGTTGGAGAAGAAGAAGCTCAGATTGGGTGCGAAGTCGTCGATGTGCATGCCGCGCGCCAGGTAGGCTTCGACAAAGGTGAAGCCGTTGGAGAGCGTGAACGCCAGTTGCGATATCGGGTTGGCACCAGCCTCGGCAATGTGATAACCGCTGATGCTGACACTGTAGAAATTGCGCACGTCGTGGTGCACAAAGTACTGGGCGATGTCGCCCATCACCTTGAGTGAAAACTCGGTGGAGAAGATGCAGGTGTTCTGGCCCTGGTCTTCTTTCAAGATGTCGGCCTGCACCGTGCCGCGCACATTGGCCAGCACCCATTCGCGGATTTTTTGGGCTTCGGTATCGGTGGGCTCACGGCCGTTGTCGGTCTTGAATTTGTCCAGGTTCTGGTCGATGGCGGTGTTCATGAACATGGCCAGAATCGTCGGTGCCGGGCCATTGATGGTCATGGACACGCTGGTGGTCGGGCTGCACAAATCAAAGCCACCGTACAAGACCTTCATGTCGTCCAGCGTGGCAATACTGACGCCGCTGTTGCCCACCTTGCCGTAGATGTCGGGGCGCAGGTCGGGGTCGTTGCCGTAAAGCGTGACCGAATCAAACGCCGTGGACAGGCGCTTGGCGGCCATGCCCGAGCTGAGCAGTTTGAAGCGCGTGTTGGTGCGAAAGGCATCGCCCTCGCCCGCGAACATGCGGGTGGGGTCCTCGTTCTCGCGCTTGAAGGCGAAAGTGCCTGCGGTGTAGGGGTAGCTGCCGGGCACGTTGTCCAGCATCAGCCACTTCAAAATTTCACCGTGGTCTTCATAGCTGGGCAAGGCCACCTTGCGGATGGTGGTGCCTGAGAGCGATTTGCTGGTGAGCGCGGTGCGGATTTCTTTGTCGCGGATTTTCACCACGTACTCATCGCCCGCGTAGGCCTGCTGCATTTCAGGCCATTGCTGGAGCAGCTTGCGCGCATCGGCATCTTGTTGTGCCTTGCGCTGACCGGCCAGATCCAGCGCGGCCTCTGCGGCCGGGGCCCGATCAGGCTTATCGGTTTTGAGCATGCGGGCCGCAGCCTGCAATTGCTGGATTTCACGCGCCAGCGTGGCTTGCGCCCGTGCGCGTTTTTTATAGGCGCGCACCGTGTCGCTGATCTCGGCCAGGTAGCGCGTTCGTGCGGGGGGGACGATGGGGCTCTGGTTGGTGCTGTGGCGCACGCTGGAGCGAGGCAGCCGTCCATCAGAGAGTTTCACGCCCAGCGCAAGCAGACGATTTTTCATCGCCTGATAAAGCGCCGTCACACCATCGTCATTAAAACGCGCCGCCATCGTGCCAAAAACAGGCATCTGCTCGGCGGGCGTGGTCCAGGCTTCCTTGTTGCGCTGCACCTGCTTGGCTACATCACGCAGTGCATCGCTGGCGCCTTTGCGGTCAAACTTGTTGATGGCAACAAACTCGGCAAAGTCCAGCATGTCGATTTTTTCCAGCTGGCTGGCCGCGCCAAATTCCGGCGTCATCACGTACAGTGGCACGTCCACCAGTGGCACGATGGCCGCGTCACCTTGGCCGATGCCTGAGGTTTCCACCACGATCAAATCGAAACCCGCCACCTTGCAGGCGGCCAGCACATCAGGCAGGGCCTGGCTGATTTCGCTGCCGAATTCACGTGTGGCGAGGGAGCGCATGAAGACGCGCTGGTCCTGCTGCCAAGGCCCGATGGCATTCATGCGGATACGGTCACCCAACAAAGCTCCGCCGCTCTTGCGACGTGAGGGGTCAATAGAGATCACGGCCACACGCAAGGCGTCATCCTGGTCCAGCCGTAAGCGACGGATCAGCTCATCGGTGAGCGAAGATTTACCGGCACCACCGGTGCCGGTGATGCCGATAGTTGCTATGCTTTTTAGAGCTGCTTGCGCACGTACTTCCTTGATTAAAGCCGGATTTACCTTTGAATTTTCAATGGCGGTGATGAGCTGAGCCAAGTTGCGCCAAGCCGTCTCACTGTTGCCCTTAATGGCGCTGAGGTCTTTGGGCGCATAGCCGGTCAAGTCCTGGTCACAGCGCATCACCATCTCGCCGATCATCCCGGCCAGGCCCATGCGCTGGCCGTCTTCGGGGCTGAAAATGCGGGCCACGCCGTAGTCTTGCAACTCCCGAATTTCATCGGGCACGATCACGCCGCCGCCGCCGCCAAAAACCTGAATATGCGCGCCGCCGCGAGCTTTGAGCAAGTCCACCATGTACTTGAAGTACTCCACATGCCCGCCCTGGTAAGAGCTGATGGCAATGCCCTGCACGTCTTCCTGCAAGGCTGCGGTCACCACCTCGTCCACCGAGCGGTTGTGTCCCAGGTGAATCACCTCAGCCCCCATGCCTTGCAGGATGCGCCGCATGATGTTGATGGCCGCGTCGTGCCCGTCAAACAGGCTGGCCGCCGTGACGAAGCGCACCTTATTTTTCGGGCGGTAGTTGGCGAGGGCTTGGTAGTCGGCGGTCAGTTCGGTCATGGTGATTCACTTGTCTTGGACTGGATTCCCACTTTCGCAGGCGAGTGAGTGAGAAACATCTTAGCTTTGAAAGCTAAAAGGACGCTTACGCGTCCTTTTAGTCCCAACTCAACGGTGTGTGGATCAGCCGCCGCCGTAGAGGTAGTTCGGCAGCCACAGCGTCAGGCCTGGCCAGATGTACATCAGCACCATGCATAGGATGACGATGAGCATGTAAGGCATCATGCCCGCGAAGATCTGGTTGATCGTCACGTGCGCTGGCGACACCCCCTTGAGATAGAAGGCTGACATGGCCACCGGTGGCGACAGGAAGGCCGCTTGCAGATTCACGAAGACCAGCACACCCCACAGCATCGGGTCAATGCCGAAGTGTGGCAACAAAGGAAGAAAGATGGGCACGAAGATCACAATGATCTCGGTCCACTCCAGCGGCCAACCGAGCACGAAAATGATGGCTTGCGACAGCAACAAGAACTGCATTGGCGACAGGTCCATACCCAGCACCCAGGTCTCCACCACATGTTGACCGCCCAGGATGGCAAACACCGCCGAGAACAGCGCAGAGCCCACAAACAACCAGCACACCATGGAGGTGGTTTTAGCAGTCAGAAACACGGCTTCCTTGATCTTCTGGAAGTTCAGGGTTTTGGCCTGCCAGGCCATCAGGAAGGCCCCAGCCGCGCCCACGGCAGCCGACTCGGTGGCCGTGGTGATGCCGAACAAAATCACCCCCAGCACCACAAAGGTCAGTATGCCCAGCGGGGCGACCGAGTGGATCAGCATGGACACGATTTCATACTGTTCGGCGTCGAACTTCCAGTAGTAGTAGCCCAACAAAGCCAGCGTGAGCAGACAGACGACCCCGAAACCGGTGTAGAAGCCTTGCGGTACGGGCTCGGTTTTGGGTACTTCAGTCGCTTCACCTGCACCCATGTCACGCAAAGGCTCATCTTTTGCATCAGCTGCAACGCTTTGAACGGAACCGGATGGCTCCAGCGCATCCCCAGAACCGGGGGGCGCTTGCAGGCCACCTTCAGTCGGCGGCTCTTGCACTGCGCCCGTATCAACGGGTAGAGTCTGAACCCCACCGGTCGCTGCCACCGTGGCCGGAGCAGCCGACTTTTCAGCCATCTGCGCCACAGAAGCAGCTTCGTTGTCTTTTTGCGAGTAAATCGTGACATACCACCAGGTCGCACCCAAAGTGGCCACCGCCAGGATGACCGGGGCCAAGGCACGCGTCAAGCCGGCCAGCAACTGCCACCATTTCAGGTTCACGCCTTCAACACCTTTGCGCAAAGCTTTAGCAGGTGAGACGACGGCCATGAACATGGCTGGCAACATGAAGCGCGAGTAACTGGCTTCGATATGCGCGACCCAACGTGAGATCGGGGCCTTCATCTGCTCGGGTGGCAGTTTGGGCGCGATCTTCGGGTCAATCAAGCACCAGCCAATCACGTAGATCAGGTAGAGGAAGGCGAGGAAGAAACCGGGGAACATGGCCGCAGCGTAGAGCTTGACGACCGACTGACCGGCCACAGCGGCATAGACAATGATCATCACCGAAGGCGGGATCAAGATACCCAGAGTGCCCC
Source organism: Hylemonella sp. (assembly GCA_031427355.1). GTDB lineage: Bacteria > Pseudomonadota > Gammaproteobacteria > Burkholderiales > Burkholderiaceae_C > CANCDA01. The sequence goes on along the minus strand of JANPNG010000221.1, from coordinate 9,770 downwards.
CAGCGGTGATAACGCCAGCAGCCAGCCGAGTGTCGTAACCCGCGTTCAGCATGGGGCGCATGGCGATGACGCCCATCAGCACCACCACCGCGCCCACCAGACCACTGGCAATGCCCCAAAAAGTGCAGATCACCAGTGTGGTCACGGCCAAGGAGCCCGGCAACTTGCGAAACGCAAGCTGCACAGCGTGGAACATTTTGTCCACCAGCGCGCCGCGCTCCATGACATAGCCCATGAGCACAAAGAGTGGGATCGATAACAAGACATCGTTGTTCATGGCCCCAAAAGCGCGTTGAACCATCAGATCAAAAATCTTGTTGTCCAGCCAGGGGGTGGCGGGATCATAAAAGGCAACAAAACCAAACATCATGCCCAGACCCATCAGCGTGAACGCGGTGGGAAAGCCCATCATGATCACGACCACGATCAGACACAGCATGGTCATACCCAGTGCAGCGTTGCTCATCATTAACCCTTCATTCCAATGGATTTCTCGATGGCCAGCTTCTTGGCTTCTTCATCGACGAATTCGCTGCCTTCGAGCTGCTGGGCCACCACGTCAGACTCTTGCGCATCCTTCAGGCGGGGCGTCCATTCACCCGTTTTGAGGCAGACCAGACAACGCACGATTTCAGACACGCCTTGCATCAACACCAGCGCACCGGCCAGGGGGATGATGAATTTGAAAGGGTACACCGGCAACGGGTCGGCGTTGAAGGTTTGCTCGTTGATGGCCAGCGAATCCTGAAAGTAGGACCAACCGGCCCAGGTCAGTGCGGCGATACCGGGCAAGAAGAAAGCGATATACAGCACCAGATCAATGCTGGCCTGGGTACGCGGCTTGAAGTTACCGTAGAGGAAGTCGCCCCGCACATGGCCGTCTTGGCACAAGGTGTAGGCGCCGCCCATCATGAACAAGGTGCCATACAGCATATTGCTGGCGTCAAACACCCAGGCGGTGGGGGCATTGAGCGCATAGCGTTTGAAGACTTCGGCGACGACGACGAGCATCAGCACCACGATGAGCCAGGCAAACGCCTTGCCCACCCAGGTGCTGATTTCATCCGCCGTGTGTAAAAGTGTTTGAACTTTCATGGATTTTCTTTCGGGGGAAAAACAAACCAGCCACAACGGTTACCCGGTGTGGCTGGCGCGATGCGTCGATTATCGGCGATGTCGCCGAAACGCTAATTCAATCAGGCCTTTTTGGCACCCTTAGCGAAGTAGTGGTTGTAGGCCATCTTGAAATCAACCATGTAGTCGTTCTGCCACTGACCTGCACGCTCGGCGTAAGCTTTTTGTGACTCCAAAATCTTCTTGAACAGGGGGTTCTCACCACCCTTTTTGGCCATGATCTTGTCCCACGAAGTCAACTGGTATTGCAGGATGGAATCAGGGGTTTTGTAGAACTTGATGCCCTGTTTTTTCAGTTCGATGTAATCCTTGGAATTGCGGTCAATCGCCTTCCAGCTCATGTCAGCACTGGCAGCTTGCACCGAGTAGTCGATGATGGACTTCAATTCTGCGGGCAGGGCGTTGTACTTACCTTTGTTGAACAGAATCTCGAACTGCTCGCCCGACTGGTGGAAGGACTGCAACATACAGTTCTTCACCACATCGGGGAAACCCAGAATGCGGTCAGAGGTGGCGTTGTTGAACTCAGCAGCATCCAGCAAACCACGGTCCAGCGCGGGGATAATCTCGCCGCCGGGCAGCGGGTTCACCGCAGCGCCCATGTCGGTGTACATATCAACAGCCAGACCCACGGTGCGGAACTTCACACCCTTCATCTGTGCCACATTGGACACCGGCTTCTTGAACCAGCCGAAAGGCTGGGTGGGCATGGGGCCGTAGAGGTAGGACACCACGTCCATATTGAGCGACTTGTAGATCTCGTCGAGCAAGGCCTTGCCACCGCCGTAGTTGTGCCAGGCCAAAACCATATTGGGGTCCATGCCAAAGGCCGGGCCAGAACCCCACAAGGCCAAAGCGTTATTTTTGCCGTAGTGGTAAGCCACCACGCCGTGGCCACCGTCCAGCGTGCCTTTGTTCACGGCTTCGAGCAACTGAAATGCAGGAACCACCGCGCCCGAGGGCAGTACGTCAATCTTGAGTTTGCCGCTGGCCATGGAGTTGACCTTGTTGGCAAAGTCATTGGCGTATTCGTGGAAGATGTCCTTGGCGGGCCAGGTGGACTGGAAACGCAAAGTGGTGGTGGTCTCTGCGGTGGCCACCATGGGGGCAGACATGGCACCAGCAGCCAGGGCAGCGCCCTTGAGCAGACTACGACGACGGGGGGTTTTGTGATCAGTCACTAAGGTCTCCGATTATAAAAAGGGGCGAAAGAAGTCAAGAAGCATTCTCCATCATTCTTTCCTACAAACTCGCTAGGGTTTTTACTAGGTGTCACCTGGATTGGCCATGCATTTTTGGAAAACAGTTTTTACTTATATTGAGGGCCATGCGTGTTTTGTCACCTCGGGTCTCTTGCCTTGCCCTGGCGCGCAAGCTCCTCTAGACTCCAGCGTTCAATTCACCACCCTTCGCCCCACCTTCACCCCCCAAAGGATGCAAACCATGGACAGACGTCATTTTTTCCAAAGCACCAGCCTAGTCACGACGGGCGCACTGGTGGGTTGCGCATTACCCGGTGTGGCACAGCCGCAAGCCAAGACGCCGTTTGCGGTGCCCGCCATCACGATTCCCATCGTGGGCAGTGACGAGGTGTTCCCGGTGCGCCGCATCTACTGCATTGGCCGCAACTACCGCGCCCACGCCATCGAGATGGGCTCCAACCCCGACCGCGAGCCGCCATTTTTCTTTCAGAAACCCACCGATGCCATTCAGCACGTCAAGGTCGGCACGGTGGCCGACCACCCCTACCCCACGCTCACCAAAAACTACCACTACGAGGCCGAGCTGGTGGCCGCCCTGGGCCGTGGCGGGCGCAACATCTCGGTGGAACAGGCGTTGGACTACGTGTATGGCTACTCCCTCGGGCTGGACATGACCCGGCGTGACCTGCAACGCGCCATGGGCGACGAGAAAAAGCCCTGGGAAATCGGCAAGAGTTTTGACAAGTCCGCACCCATCGGTGCCATCCACAGACTGGCGCAAACTGGGCACTTTAAACAGGGCGATATCTGGCTCAAGGTGAATGGTCAGACCAAGCAAAAGGCCAACCTGAACCAGATGATCTGGTCGGTGGCCGAGCAGATTTCCCGGCTATCTCAAGCCTTTGAGCTGTTCCCCGGTGACATCATCTACTCGGGCACCCCCGAGAACGTGGGCCCGGTGGTGCGTGGCGATGTGATTGAAATGCACATCGATGGCCTGCCCAACCTCAGCGTCAAAATCGTCTAACCCTAACCCACCTGACACCATGTCTCTCTTTGCAAAACTCCAGCAACGCGCTGCTGACAACAAACCCATTCGCATCGGCCTCATTGGTGCCGGCAAATTCGGCAGCATGTACCTGGCGCAAATCCCGCGCACACCGGGCGTGCACCTGGTGGCCATTGCCGACCTGAACCCCGATGCAGCGCGCGTCAACCTCGCCCGTGTAGGGTGGAATCCGGCGCAGACGCAAGCAGAATCAGCACAGGCAGCTATTAAAACAGGAGCAACCTGGATCACCGACGATTGGCAAGCGCTGGTCAAAATTTCTGAGATCGACGTCATCGTGGAGTGCACCGGCTCTCCGGTGCACGCGGTCGATCACATCCTGGGCGCGTTCGAGCAGGGCAAGCATGTGGTCAACGTCACCGTGGAGGCCGACGCCTTTTGCGGCCCGTTGCTGGCGCGCAAGGCCGCAGAAAAAGGACTCATCTATTCCCTGGCCTTTGGCGACCAACCCGCGCTGATCTGCGATCTGGTGGACTGGGCGCGCACCTGCGGCTTCCCCGTCGTGGCGGCGGGGCGCGGTCACAAGTGGCTGCCGCACTTCAGCGAATCCACGCCTGACACCGTCTGGGGTAACTACGGCCTGACGCCTGAGCAAGCCGCACGCGGTGGCCTCAACCCCAAGATGTTCAACAGTTTTCTCGACGGCTCCAAACCCTCGATTGAATGCACGGCGGTCAGCAACGCCACCGGTTTGAGCGTGCCCAGCAACGGCCTGCTCTACCCTCCGGCCAGTGTGGAGGACATCCCCTTTGTCACGCGCCCCATTTCTGAGGGCGGCGTGCTGGAGAAAAAAGGCATGGTCGAAGTCATCTCTTCGCTGGAGACCGATGGCCGCGTCATCCCCTACGACATCCGCATGGGCGTGTGGGTCACGGTGGAAGCCGAGACCGACTACATCAAAAACTGCTTTGAAGAGTACAACGCCCATACCGACCCAAGCGGTCGCTACTTCACGCTGTACAAGCGCTGGCATCTGATTGGGCTGGAGGTAGGCGTCTCCGTCGCCTCCGTCGCGCTGCGCGGCGAGCCCACGGGCGTAGCCACCGGCTGGAATGCCGACGTGGTGGCCACCGCCAAACGCGACTTGAAACCCGGCGAACTGCTGGACGGCGAAGGCGGCTACACCGTGTGGGGCAAGCTGCTTCCTGCGGCCACGTCCAAAAAAATGGGCGGCTTACCTCTGGGCCTCGCACACAACGTGAAGGTGATTCGCCCGGTGAAAAAAGGCCAGTCCCTGACCTGGGACGACGTGCAGATGGACAACTCGCGCGCCTACGCCGTGCGCCGTGAAATGGAAACCCTGTTCCCTGTATGAAGCCCATCCAGCTCTTCGACTCCGCATCAAGCACCTACACCTATGTGCTGTTTGACCAGGCCACGCGTGAGGCCCTCATCATCGACCCAGTGGACGAGCAAATCGAGCGCGACCTGGCCGTGCTGCGCGAGTACAGCCTCAAGCTGTTGTGGACGGTGGAAACCCACGCCCATGCCGACCACATCACCAGCGCCGGGCTGCTAACCGAGCACACCGGCGCGCAGACGGCCGCGCCCGCAGGCTGCGGCATCACCACCGCTGCCACCCAGTTGCAGGACGGCAGCGTGTTGCACTTTGGTAAGCAGCAGATCCGCGCCATGGCGACCCCCGGCCACACGGTGGGCAGCATGAGCTATATGTGGGAAGACGCGCAGGGGGCCAACCAGGGCCATGTCTTTACCGGCGACACCCTGCTCATCAACGGCTGTGGCCGGACCGACTTTCAGTCCGGCAGCGCCACCGCGCTGTACCGCAGTCTGACCCAGGTCCTGTTTGCCCTGCCCGACGACACCATCGTCTGGCCCGGACATGACTACCAGGGCCGCAGCCACTCCAGCATCGGTGCCGAGAAGTCGGGCAACGCCAGGGTGGCGGGCAAGACCGAGGCCGAGTTCGTCGCCATCATGGCTGATCTGCACCTGCCCAAACCCAAACGCATCGACGAGGCCGTACCCGCCAACCTCACCTCGGGCCTGCGCCATGATGCGGGCGGTGGGGCGCTGCTCACGATGCGCCCGCAAGAGGGCTACGCGGGTGACGTTTCGCCGCAACTCGCCCACCAGTGGATGCAGTCGGGTGAGGCCGTGCTGGTTGACGTGCGCACCGACGCCGAACGCGAGTGGGTCGGCTTCATCCCAGGTGCCGTCGCCCTGGCCTGGAAGCAGTGGCCCAGCATGGCCATGAACGCGGCCTTTGATGAAGGCCTGCGCGCCGCCGTGCCGCCGGGCAAAAAAGCGGTGATGTTGTGCCGCAGCGGCGTGCGCTCCATCGCCGCCGCCAAACGTGCCACCGAGTTGGGCCTGGAGGCCTACAACATTCTGGAAGGTTTTGAAGGCGACCCCGACGAACACGCCCACCGGGGCCGCAAGGGGGGCTGGCGTCAGCACGGCCTGCCCTGGCGGCAGGGTTGATCACATGACTTTTCTCGCCATCGATATTGGTAACACCCGCCTGAAATGGGCGCTGTTCGACAGCCCCCGGCCCGGTGCCACCTTGCTCGCCCAAGGGGCTGAATTTTTGGACCACATCGACCGCTTGGCCGAAGGCACCTGGGCCAGCCTGCCCTCGCCCTCTTGCATGCTCGGCTGCGTGGTGGCGGGGGATGCCATCAAACACCGCGTTGAAGCACAAATGGAGCTCTGGGACATCGCGCCGCAGTGGGTGGTGGCCAGCGCGCAAGAAGCCGGCCTGTCCAATGGCTACGACCATCCCGCCCGCCTGGGGTCTGACCGCTGGGTGGCCATGATTGGAGCTTGGCATCGGATGCGCGCCATGGGTGCGCCACGCCCGGTGGTGGTGGCCATGGTGGGCACGGCCGTGACGGTGGAAGCCATCGACGCCAGCGGCAAGTTCCTCGGCGGCTACATCCTGCCCGGCCACGGCATCATGCTGCGTGCGCTCGAATCCGGTACTGCCGGCCTGCATGTGCCTACCGGTGAGGTCTGTGCCTTCCCTACCAACACCAGCGACGCGCTCACCAGCGGTGGCACCTTTGCCATTGCCGGCGCGATGGAACACATGGTGCAAGAGCTGCGCCAGAACACGGGCGTGGAGCCCTGGTGCGTCATGGCCGGTGGTGCAGGCTGGAAGATGGCCCCCAGCCTGTCGGTCAAATTCGAGTTGATGGACAACCTGATCTTTGACGGACTGCTGGAGATTGCACAAAGCCGCTGCTTGATGCCGCAAAGCTGAACTGAAGCGCTGGCTTGATCGGGATTATCCCGGTGTGCGGCCTGCCAAGCGATGCTAGCATCACCCGCAACCAGGAGACCTCTCATGAAACACCGCATTGGCCTGTGGGCCGCACTGAGCACATTGCTCGCATTGCTCGCACTCAGCAACACACAGGCACTGGCCCAAACCTACCCCAGCAAGCCCGTCAAAATCATCGTCCCTTTTGCCGCCGGTGGCCCGGCCGACAACTATGCGCGCTTCATGGCTTTGCGTCTGGGCGACGCGCTCGGCCAGTCCTTTGTGGTGGACAACAAGCCCGGCGCGGGCTCGGTCATCGGCACCGACGCGGCGGCCAAGTCACCCGCAGACGGCTACACCTTGTTGATGATGTCCAACACCCAAACGGTCAACGAGACCTTGGTGCCCAACAAACCGTTTCAACTGATGCGCGACTTTGTCGCCGTGGCCCCGATCAACTACTCGGATCTGGTGCTGGTAGCCCATCCCTCTGTGGCGGCCAATGACCTCAAGAGCGTCATCAAATTGGCCAAGGACAAACCCGGCAAGCTCAACTACGCCTCCAGCGGCACCGGAACGCCCTACCACATGGCCGGTGAGCTGTTCAAGAGCATGGCCGGGGTATACCTCATCCACATCCCCTACCGGGGCAGCTCCGGTGCGCGCACCGACGTGATCGGCGGCCAGGTAGATTTGATGTTTGACGCCGTCACCATCATGGCCGAGCAGGTGCGCTCGGGCAAGGTCAAGGCCATCGCCACCACGGGTCACAAACGCTCCGACGTCATGCCCGACGTGCCCACCATGAGCGAGGCGGGTGTGCCCGGCTACGAGGCCACCATCTGGCTCGGCCTGATGGCCCCCAAAGGCACGCCCAAAGCCGTGGTGGACAAACTCAACGAAGCGGTGAGCAAAATCGTCGGCCAGGCCGACGTGAAGGCGGCTTGGGCCAAGCAGGGTGCCGTGGCCATGGTCATGAATCCCGAGGCCTTTGACAAGTACGCGCACGATGACATCGCCAAGTGGGCCAAGGTCATCAAAACAGCAGGCATCAAGGCAGATTAATTTATGACTTCATTGAACATTCTCAGCGGCGGCGCGGCCCAAGGCCTGGTCGCCGAACTGGAAGGCGAGTTCTTCGCCGAAGCCGGTCGTGCCATCCATGGCACCTACGGCGCGGTCGGCATGATGCGCGACAAGCTGCTCGCAGGCGAACCCTGCGACGTGGTCATCCTCACCCAGGCCCTGATCGATCAACTCACCGCCAGCGGCCATGTGGTGGCGGGCAGCGCGCGCGCGCTCGGTTTGGTCAAAACCGGCGTAGCCGTCAAGACCGGTGAAGCCGCGCCCAAGGTGGACACGCCAGAAAGCCTCAAAGCCGCCTTGCTCGCAGCCAAAGGCATTTACTTCCCCGACCCCATCAAGGCCACAGCGGGCATCCACGTCATGAACGTGCTGAAAAAGTTGGGCATTGACGAGAGGGTAGCCGACCGCCTGCGCCCCTACCCCAACGGCGCCACCGCCATGCGCGAAATGGCCGCGTCCACCGAGTCAGGCCTGATCGGCTGCACGCAGGTGACAGAAATCCTCTTCGCCCCCGGCGTGGAACTTGTTGCTCGCCTGCCTCAGGAATTTGAGCTGGTCACTGTGTACACGGCAGCGGTCTGCACCCAGTCGGATCAGCCGCAGGCGGCCAGGATGCTGATTGATTTGCTGGCAGGGCCTGAGGCGGCGCAGAAGCGGTTGGCGGGTGGGTTTGAGTAGCCGCCTGCGCGACATTCCCTGCGCCCACGCATTCCCCTCTTCTCCCGTCATTCCTGCGCAGAGGGATCACTTGCCATTAATCCCCAACAACTCCACCTCAAACAGCAAGGTCGCATTCGGCGGGATCACGCCACCGGCGCCGCGTTCACCGTAGGCGATGGCGGACGGGCAGGTCAGTTTGGCTTTGCCGCCGACCTTCATGCGCTGCACGCCCTCAGTCCAGCACTTGATGACGCCGTTCAGGGGGAACTCGATGGCGGCATTGCGTTTGTAGGAGCTGTCAAATTCGCGGCCATCGGGGAAGGTGCCACGGTAGTGCACTTTGACCTTGTCGCTGGCCGCCGGGCTGGTGCCCTTGCCGTCAGTCAGCGAGCGGTACACCAGCCCGCTGGGGGTCACCACCGCCCCGGGTTCTTTGGCTGCGGCCTCGGTGGTGGCGTCTGCGGCCCAGGCGCTGGGTAAGGCGACCCAAGTGGACAGAGACACGGCAAGGGCAATGAGGCGAAGCGCAGTTTTCATGGGTGATCCTTGATGGCGTTGAAGCAAGTAGAGCGATTGTCGCAGGCTCTCATCAGCAGCAGTGGCGCCGCTGTTGCGTTGTGTCATTGATCGCATTCGTCGAGTCTGGCATCATCATTTTCATGCCGCAGAACCTGCCCCCTCTCATTCAAGCCTTGCTGGAGCCGCAGCGCTACCCGCATGCCGTGCAGCGGGTTGAGTGGGTCGAAACCCATATCTCCTGGGTGCTGCTGGCGGGCGACTTTGCCTACAAGATCAAGAGGCCGCTGAAGCTGCCTTTTTTGGACTTCAGCACGCTCGCGCAACGTCAGCAGGGCTGCCTAGACGAACTGCGCCTGAACCGCCGCTATGCGCCGGACATTTACCTGGACGTGCTCGGCATTTTCAACACGCCACAAGACCCACGCTGGAGCGGGTCGGGCGCGCCAATCGAATACGCCGTCAAGATGCGACGCTTTGATGACGCGGACCGGCTGGATCGCCTTTGTGCGCGTGGTGAGCTGACGCCCTTGCACCTGAGCGGCTTGGCCGAAACGCTGGTGGCTTTTCACGACGCTGCCGACATCGCGCCGGTGGCGACGCGCTTTGGTGCACCCCCGCAAGTGATGGCCCTGGCGCAGGCTAACTTTGATGGCCTGTTGCGGCGGTTGCCACACGTCGATATGCAGACCCGGCTTGCGGCCTTACGCGCCTGGACCGAGGCCCAATTCACCCAGCTCACACCGCTGATGGAGTCACGTCAGCGAGAAGGGCGCGTGCGTGAATGCCACGGGGACCTGCATCTGGCCAACCTCGTTTTGATCGATCAACGCGTGAGGATGTTTGATGGCATCGAGTTCAACGAAGACCTGCGCTG
>JANPNG010000220.1:0-2592 GCA_031427355.1 Hylemonella sp. | reverse complement strand
AGAGGGTGGGATTCGAACCCACGGTACCTTGCGGTACGCCTGATTTCGAGTCAGGTACATTCGGCCACTCTGCCACCTCTCCGTGTGGGCGTGATTGTATCAGCCGCGCAACTTCGCAATCGCCAGCGCGGCCTCTTTGGGTGAGTCATAGCCTTCACTTTGCAGCAGCACTTGGCCGTGGGCATCGACTTGCTTGAAGTAAAACTTGCCGTCGCTTTCGCGGTACTGCTTGAACACCGGTTCGGTTGACTTCTCTGCCTTGGCTTTGACGGGGGCGTCGGTGCTGCGCAGATCACGCAGGCCCACGGCGTGGCGCAGTTTGGCGGTGAAGGGGCTGGCGATGCGGCGTGCCTTGGCGGCTCCGGCCAGCAGCAGGTCTTCCAGCCGGTCGGGGTTGCGCAGCAGGGCTTCGTAGGTCTCGCGCATGGGCGCAATCTCGTGGTCAATGCGCTCAAACAGGATTTGCTTGGCCTCGCCCCAGGCAATGCCGTCGGCAAAGGCCTGGCGCAGGGCGGTGGTCTCAGCGGGTGTGGCAAAGGCCTGATAAATCTGGAACAGGGCCGAACCTTCTGTGTTTTTGGGTTCGCCCGGTGCGCGTGAATCGGTCTTGATGCCGGCAATCAGCTTTTTGAGTTGTGCGGGCGGCGCAAACAGCGGGATGGTGTTGTCGTAGCTCTTGCTCATCTTTCGGCCATCCAGCCCCGGCAGCGTGGCGACGGATTCCTCAATCGCTGCCTCGGGCAGCACGAAGTGTTCCCCGTAGCGGTGGTTGAAGCTGGATGCCATATCCCGCGCCATCTCGATGTGCTGGATCTGGTCACGCCCGACCGGCACTTGGTGCGCATTGAACATCAGGATATCAGCCGCCATGAGCACCGGGTACATGAACAGGCCTGCGGTCACGTCGGCATCCGGGTCTTGCTGTGCGGCGGTGTTCTTATCCACCGAGGCTTTGTAGGCATGGGCGCGGTTGAGCAGACCTTTGCCGGTGACGCAGGTCAACAGCCAGGTCAGCTCGGGGATCTCGGGCACGTCAGACTGGCGGTAGAACGTGACGCGCTCCGGGTCCAGCCCGGCGGCGATCCAGGTGGCGGCAATCTCCAGGGTGGAGCGCTGAATGCGTGCGGGTTCATCAATCTTGATGAGGGCGTGGTAGTCAGCCAGGAAGTAAAAGCTCTCGACCCCTGCGGTCCGGCTGGCTGCAATGGCAGGGCGGATGGCGCCCACGTAGTTGCCTAGGTGGGGCGTGCCCGAAGTGGTGATGCCGGTTAGAACGCGCTGTGTGCTCATCAGAAAAAAATTAACGAACGAGGAAAGAAAGGGGCAGCAGCAGGATGTCTAGCAGGCCGTAGGTGAGATTCATCAGCGGCATCAACCACAAATTGTTCAAGACGTGCGTGAGCACCAGGCCCATGACGATAAAGAAGCCCCAGGGTTCAATCCGGCTGAGCATGGTGGCTTGGCGCGTGGGCAGCAGGCCCACCAGAATGCGCCCGCCATCGAGCGGTGGCAAGGGGAATAGGTTGAAGACGAACATCACTACGTTGACCAGCGTGCCTGCTTTGCACATCTCCAGAAAGAAGGGCTCGGCTAAGCCCATGCCCAGCAGGATGTAGAGCAGCGCTCCCCACAGCAGGGCCTGTACCAGATTGGCCCCCGGCCCGGCCAGGGCCACCCAGACCATGTCGCGTTTGGGGTTGCGCAGGCGGTCAAAGCGCACCGGCACCGGTTTGGCGTAACCAAACAAAAAGGCACCGCTGGTGGCGAAGTACAGCAGCAGCGGCATGAGGATGGTGCCCACCGGGTCAATGTGCTTGAGCGGGTTGAGCGTGATGCGCCCCAGCATGAAGGCGGTGTTGTCACCAAAGTGACGCGCTGCGTAGCCGTGCGCGGCCTCGTGCACCGTGATGGCAAACAGCACGGGCAGGGCGTAGATGAGGATGGTTTGGATGAGGTGGGTGGGTTCCATGGCTTGAATTGTCGCTTGAAAGTTTGAAGCTACAGGCCCAGTACCGAGAGCTCACCACGCCCTTGGCGAATCACCACGGGCTCGTCACCGCTCAAGTCCACCACGGTGGTGGGCTCTAGGGCGCAGGCCCCGGCGTCGATCACGGCGGCAATCTGGTGCTCAAAACGCTTTCTGATTTCTTGCGCGTCGTTGAGGGGTTCGGTATCGCCGGGTGCTATTAAAGTGGTAGCTAACAGCGCCCCATTGTGAAGGGACAGTAGCTCGTGCAGCACTTTATGTTCGGGCACACGAAGGCCGATGGTCTTGCGTGAAGGGTGGCTCACGCGGCGTGGCACTTCTTTGCTGGCTTCCAGAATGAAGGTGTAGGGGCCGGGCGTGGCGGCCTTGAGCAGGCGGAACTGGCGGTTGTCCACGCGGGCGTAGCTGGCCAGCTCGGCCAAGTCGCGGCACAGCAGGGTGAGGTGGTGTTTGTCGTCCACGCCGCGAATCTGCCGCATCTTGTCCACGGCGGCTTTGTCGTCCAGGTGGCAGACCAGGGCGTAGCTGGAATCGGTGGGCACGGCCAGCACGCCGCCTTTTTCAAGTAAGCCGACGGCTTGTTTGAGCAGGCGGATTTGCGGGTT
>JANPNG010000219.1:0-5372 GCA_031427355.1 Hylemonella sp. | reverse complement strand
TTGTTTATCGCCTAGCCGTTCGCCCTGTGCCTGTCGAAGGGCCCATCGACAGGCGCAGGGCGAACGGTTCTGTCACAGGCCTGCAAAAAGAGTCGGTAAGCGGGGTTGTGGGTTTCTTCCACGTAAGGGTAGCCCAAGGCGCTTAAAAATTTGCCAAAGGCCGCAGTGTCGGCGGCGGGAACCTGTAGACCGACCAGGATGTGCCCATAGTCTGCGCCGTGGTTGCGGTAGTGGAACAGGCTGATGTTCCAGCCTGGGCGCATGAGGCTGAGGAACTTCATCAGCGCACCCGGTCGCTCGGGGAACTCAAAGCGCAGCAAGCGCTCATCCTGCGCCAGGGCCGAGTGGCCGCCCACCATGTGGCGGATGTGCTCTTGGGCCAGCTCGTCATGCGTGAGGTCCAGCGCCTCAAAGCCGTGTTTGTGCAAGTTGGCGGCGATTTTTGTGCTCTCGCCCTTGTTGCTGGTGGTGGTCAGGCCCACGAACACATGGGCCTTTTTTGAGTCGCTGATGCGGTAGTTGAACTCGGTCACCTGGCGCGGGGTTTTCACACCGCCCGATGAACCACCCGAGCCAGGCAGGTTGCCAATCAGCTCGCAAAACCGTCTAAAGCTGCCGCGCTCTTCAGGGAGCGTCACCGCAAACAGCGCCTCGCGCTCCTCACCAATCTCGGCGCGAGCGGCCACAAAGCGCAGACGATCAAAGTTCATATTGGCACCGCACAAAATGGCGGCATAGGTCTCGCCCTTGGTTTTGTGCTGGGCCACGTACTGTTTGATGGCCGCCACCGCCAGCGCGCCGGCGGGCTCCACCACACTGCGCGTGTCCACAAAAATGTCCTTGATGGCCGCGCACACGCTGTCGGTGTCCACCTCGATGAACTCGTCCACCAGCTTGCGGGTCAGGCGAAAGGTCTCCTCCCCCACCAGTTTGACGGCTGTGCCGTCAGAGAACAGCCCCACATCGGTCAGCGTCACGCGCTTGCCCGCTTTGACCGACTGGATCATGGCGTTGGAGTCGTTCATCTGCACGCCGATGACTTTGATCTCGGGCCGCACCGCCTTGATGTAGCTGGCCACGCCCGAGATCAGACCACCGCCGCCAATGGCCACAAACACCGCGTCCAACGGCCCTTGGTGCTGGCGCAGCATCTCCATCGCAATCGTGCCCTGCCCGGCAATCACGTCCGGGTCGTCAAACGGGTGCACAAAGGTCAGGCCTTGCTTTCTCTCCAGCGCGGCGGCATGGGTGTAGGCGTCAGAGTAGCTGTCGCCGTGCAGCACCACCTCACCGCCCAGTGCCTTCACCGCCTCAACTTTGAGCTGCGGCGTGGTGGTGGGCATCACGATCACGGCGCGGCAGCCCAGTTTCTGCGCGCTCAGCGCCACGCCCTGCGCGTGGTTGCCGGCCGAGGCGCAAATCACCCCCTGCTGCAACTGCGCGGGCGAGAGCTGCACCATCTTGTTATAGGCCCCGCGCAGCTTGAAGCTGAACACCGCCTGCTGGTCCTCGCGCTTGAGCAGCACCTTGTTGTGCAAGCGGCGACTCAGCGCCTTGGCGGGCTCAAAAGACGACTCCACCGCCACGTCATAGACGCGGGCGGTCAGGATTTTTTGCAGGTAATCGGCGGGTTGGAGGGGTTTCTTGCGAAGGGTTTGCGTCATGGGGGAACTTTACAGCCGGTTCATTGCGGTGCGGTACACCTTGTTTTTGTCGCGCTTGCCAGTGGCGATCACCGTCACGAAAACCTCGCCATCATCCACGCGGTAGATGAGCCGGTAGCCCAGGCTCAGCAACTTTATTTTGTAGCAGTCCGCCATGCCATGCAGTGCCGCAGAGGGTACGCGCGGTTGCTCCAGGCGCTCAGTCAGTTTTTTCTTCAGGGGCTCGCGCACACTGCCATCCAGTTGATGCCACTCTGCCAGCGCCTGTTCATGAAAGCGCAGCTTAAAGCGCATCGATATCAACTTCGATAAACGGGCCAGCAGCGCGCTCGCGCACCAGCTTGGCGTCTTCCATGTCTTCCAGGTAAGCCATGAGACGCTCGTAATGATGGGCTGGCAGCAGATAGGCTTCTGGGCGATTGTGGTTGAGCACGGCAATCGGGCCGTCGTCGGCCTGCCGGAGAATGCCGGCGTAGTTGCGCTTGAGCTCGGTCACGCTGACCGCCAGTTGAGACAAAACGGTGTCCATGCTGCTTCCCCCAGTGAATTTAAATAGATGTCAAATACAGCATCTATTAAAACATGAAAAGGCCAATAAATCACGTTTTGGCAAATCATGAAGCAGTGGTTATAATAACTACTATGCGCAGCGCGGACATCATCAAATTACTCGAAGCCGACGGATGGATTCTGCGCTTGGTGCGTGGAAGTCACCATGTGTTTCACCATCCACGGCGTGCCGGGCACATCAGCGTGCCGCATCCCAAGAAAGACTTGGGTACGGGTTTGGTGCACAAGTTACTCAAGCAAGCCGGACTGAAAGGAGAAAGCAAATGAAGTTTTTAATCGCCATCGAAACAGGGACCGACACCACCGCCTACGGCGTCGTGGTGCCTGATTTACCTGGATGTTTTTCCGCCGGGGACACTCTGGAGGAGGCATTTGACAATGCACGAGTGGCCATCGACGCGCACTGCGAATTGCTCGCAGAAGACGGACAGCACCTGCCCGCGCCTGCGGCCATGGCGGTGCACCAAGCCAACCCCGACTACGCAGGCTGGGTATGGGCCATGGTGGACGTGCCGGTCGAGAGTTATTGGGGGCCGGCTGAAAAAGTCAATATCACCCTTCCCGGGCGCACACTGCGACGCATCGACGAATACGCGCGTGCCCATGGGCAAACGCGCAGCGGCTTTCTGGCCGAAGCAGCGCGTCAGGCGATGCGCTAACTCTGCCCACCCCCTTTGGCCTGCGCTTGTCGAAGGCCGTGTCATAGATCGAATTGATTGAGGATTTGTATGGATTGCACAGTGAGCTGGACAGGCGCTACGGGCACGCGCTCGGGCATGGGTTTTGTGGCAGAAACGGGTAGCGGCCACACGCTGGTGATGGACGGCGCGCCCGACGCTGCCAAGCCAGAGAACGGCGGCCAAAACCTCGCCCCCCGCCCGATGGAAACCCTGCTGGCCGGGGCCGGGGGCTGCACCGCCTATGATGTGGTGCTCATCCTCAAGCGTGGCCGCCACGACGTGCGCGGCTGCTCGGTACGCTTGCAGGCCGAACGCGCCGAGGTGGACCCCAAAGTCTTCACCGCCATCAACATGCACTTCACCGTCACCGGCACCGGCATTCCGGCCGTGGCTGTGGAGCGCGCCATCAAGATGAGCCACGACAAATACTGCTCCGCCACCATCATGCTGGGCAAGACGGCCGAGATCACCACCAGCTTTGATTTGGTTGAGGCTTGATTCAGACGTAATGCGCCGTCGTCGTCATCACCTTGGCGGCGGCACTCATCAGTGCCTTCACCGGCTGCGGCAACTCCATCGCCCCTGACTCACGCGCATCCAGCGCATGCCGCGCCTCATCCGCCTGCATCTGCGCGACGATGGCGCGGGATGCCGCGTCACTTACAGGCAGCCGCCCCAGGTGGCTTTGCAGATGCGCCTCCACCTGCGCCTCAGTCTCCAGCACAAAGCCCAGGCTCACTCGGTCGCCTAGCCGCCCGGCCAGCAGACCCAGGCCGAAAGCGCCCGCGTACCACAGCGGGTTGAGCAGGGAAGGGCGCGCACCTAATTCGTCCAGGCGCTGCTTTGTCCACGCCAAATGGTTACTCTCTTCAGCGCTAGCCCTTTTAAAATTGGCACGGAGCGCTTCGTTTTTTGTAGCAAGTGCCTGCGCCGTGTAAAGTGCCTGCGCGCACACCTCACCCACATGGTTGACCCGCATCAACGCGCCCGCGTGGGCTTTGTCAGTGGCTGAAAGTTCAGTTCCGGGTTCTGTAGGCATCGGGCAGGGCAGTGCCGCACGCGGCGGGGCAAACAGCGTGCGCAACGCGCTGTCGGCGGCGACGAGGAGTTGATCCATGGGTGAGTTGAGCATGTTCATTTGATCAAAAGTAGCGCCTTGATTTTGGCCCTCACGTGGGCCAGCACCTCAGGGCTCACGGAGGCCTTTTTCTTGGCTTTTCTGATTCGCCAATCCAGCGACTTGACCTGGTCTGAGAGGATGGCGCTTTGAACGCCATCCACCTCGGTGACGACTTCAAAAGGGTGACCCTTGATTTTCGTACTCATGGGGCAGCACACCATCAGCCCGGACTTGCCGTTGTAGGCCGCTGGGCTAATCACCAGGGCGGGACGATGCCCCGCTTGCTCGTGACCCGCCTGAGGGTCAAATTCGAGCCAGACCACATCGCCCATGGCCGGGATCACCTCGCGTGTCGCCATCAAAGAGACTCCTGACCGACGGGGTTGCCAAAGCTGGCTTCACCATGGGAGTTGGCAGGGGTGATGCCTTTAAGCAGATCGTCCAAGTCGTATGTCACCACATCAAGAGGTTCAATAATAATTTTCCCCTTCACAGCGCTAACACTAACCCGTTGCTCCAGCCCCAATGAAGCCGCCTGCATTAGCGCTGCGGGCAACCGAAGAGCGGGGCTGTTACCCCATTTTTTAATCGTGGCTTCCATCATGAATCCTTGCAAATTGAATCTACATTGTAGACACATAAATTCAAAAAACAAGCGCAAGACCTAATTGGACGCTGACCCCAATTAAAGAGCAGCTTCCAGCGCCCTTGTGTCCACGCCTGGGAAGCAATCTATCGTACTAAATAACAAACGGATTAACCAGCTGCACCCCGAGCACCGAGTGCGGCGCTGGCCCCTGGTCTTCAGAATACAGCGTCGTGATGCCATGTTCGGCGCAAGTGGCGATGATCAGGCTGTCCCAAAACTGGCGACCGGTCTTGGCTGAGAGTTGCACCGCCGCCGCAAATATGGCGGGCGTTGCCGACTGCATCTCAAAGCGCGCAAATTCTGCGGTCACCAGTTTGGCCGCCAGTGGAGCCGCAATGCCGTCAGGTCGCCGCAGCCGGTTGTACACCTCGCCCATGACTTGCAAGGCCACGCCATGACGCCCCACCTGTGCGGCATTGATCAAATCCAGCGCGATGGCCTGCTTGCGTTCATCTTGACCCAAGAACGCGTAGATGAAAATATTGGAGTCCAGGCTACTACGCGTCATAGCATTCGTCGCGAGAAAACTTCACCACGGTGTGGGGCAGCTTGTACTTGGCCAGTCGGGCTTGCAAGTCTTGGTGTGCCTGGCGCAGCGTGTCAACGGACGCCAGCTCAGATGAGGGAGCCACGGGTGCAAGCCGTGCGACCACGCGTCCCCGCTTGGTTACTGTGAACTCCTCGCCGCG
>JANPNG010000218.1:0-2018 GCA_031427355.1 Hylemonella sp. | reverse complement strand
TGCTATTGGCCCCTACACGCTGGACGGTCTGACACCGGGAACCTGGCAAGGCTGATTGCACTCCAACTCGCGGGTGTCAGGGTCCGCGTCGATGGATAATTCACCGCTATGACTATTTCTTTTTTTCCCTTGGGCTGGCAGCACTATCTGCTGGGCGGCGTGATCATTGGCACGGGCACGGCGCTGCTGTATGTGCTGACGGGCCGGATCGGCGGCATGAGCACGGTGTTCTCCAGCACTTGGTCTTTTGTGGTGCAGCGACCATTTTTTCAGCAGGCGCGTTTTGTTGATTCGCGCAGCTGGCGACTGGTGTACGCGGCGGGGTTGATTCTGGGCGCGTTCGTGTGGTGGTTGGGCTTTGCGGGCGGCAAGCCCGAGGCCACGGCGGTGCCGGTGTGGCAGTTGCTGATGGGCGGGTTTTTTGTCGGCTACGGCGCACGCCTGGGCAACGGCTGCACGTCGGGCCACGGCATTTGCGGGCTGGGCTCGCTGCAACTGCCCTCGCTGCTGGCGGTGTTGACCTTCATGGCCACCGCGTTTTTAACGGCCAATCTGGCGGCAAGGTGGCTGGTATGAAAAACAACAACATCAAATTGGCACGCGGGCTGGCCACGCTGACGGCGGGCGCGCTGTTTGGCTTTGGCCTGTCGGTGTCCACCATGATTCGGCCCGAAGTGGTGCTGAGCTTTCTGCGTTTTCAGGACTTTGGCCTCATGCTGGTGATGGGCGGCGCGGTGATGGTGGTGGTGCTGACCTACAAGCTGGCCCCGCGCCTGCTGGGCCGCCCGATATTGGACGACCACTTTCACGTTCACCCCAGCACCTGGAACCGCAACACCGCCATAGGCGCGGCCTTGTTCGGCGTGGGCTGGGGCCTGTGCGGCGTATGCCCCGGCCCGGCCATTGCGGGCCTGGGCGCAGGCAACCTGGATTTGCTGTGGGCGCTGGCCGGGATTGCGCTGGGTGCGCTGGTGCAGGGGCTGCGGGCGAAATCATCAACTTGAAATTAACGGGGCATTGAACACAAAACCGTACAACATCCTCATCCTGGGCGCGTCTTATGCGTCGCTGCTGGGAATCAAGCTCGTCATGGCCGGGCACAAGGTCACGCTGGTGTGTCTGCCCAATGAGGTGGAACTGATCAACCGCGACGGCATCCGCGTGCGCCTGCCCACCAACTTCAAGGCGGCGCGCTTTGAGTCTGACGCCCACACCGCCATGCTCCGTGTGTTGCAGGCCGATGTTGAAGCCGTGCGCTTTGACGACAACGGCAAGTCCATCGAGCTACCGGTCAAGCTCAAGGTGCATGACTCGGTGTTTGTGCCGCTGGCCAAGTGGAGCATGTTGATGGCGGGCAACTACCGCTGTGTCACAGCCCAGGGCATGCGCTGTTTGGCGGTGCGCACAACATCGAGCGGGTGGACCGCCTGGTGCAATCCATCGCCGCACAAAAAAGCCTGCGTCACCCGGCCATTGACGAGGTGGTGGCTTTGGTGGACGCGCAGTTGGAGCGCAACCGTCAAGCCAAATGACCCCCGCCTGAGATCGTCATAGGAACCAGCCCCACCAAGCGCTGCAGAAGTGGCCTGGTTCAAGTCAGATCTGGTCCGCCATTGATCTAGGAGTCTGGGCGGCAGAAGGTTTTCCACGACCCCAATCCTCGCCATAAGTCACCCAAAGTCGGCTGGGTGATGGCGGAGGCGTCCCTCAACACCTGCGTCTGCTGCGACGTTATGGCGCTCGGATATCCGTCCTGAGTCTAGCTTCAAGGGCTCTTTCAGGTACAGCAGCGCAAAGGGCTCAAAGACCGTGCGTGTGATCGCCTCTTGCAAAATCTTCAACTGCGCGACTGACATCACCGTATAGCCGACGCGGTTGCCGGGCACCGCTGGCGCTGCAATGCGGTCACACCACGCGTTTCCACTAAGATGGCGTCCCTCAGCCTAGCGCCACCCCACCACACCAAGGAATCCCGTGTTCAAGAGTTTGTTGATTTACCGTATCGGTACGGATTGGTC
>JANPNG010000217.1:0-18217 GCA_031427355.1 Hylemonella sp. | reverse complement strand
GTCGGCATTCTCAAACACAAAATCATTGATGCGCTGCGTCTGCATGGCCGAGAGGTCAGTTCCTCACCGTCAGATGACGACGAGGGCGACTTGCTGGATGCCTTGTCCTTCAAGCCCGATGGACACTTTGTGCAAGCCCCGACAGACTGGGGCAACCCTGAGCAAGAGTTAGGCAGTCGGCAATTCTTTGAAGTGCTGGAAGCCTGTGCTGACAAGCTGCCTGCTACGCAGGGGCGTTTGTTCTTGATGCGGGAGTGGCTGGAGTTGTCGAGCGAAGAAATCTGTAAGGAATTGGCGCTGACACCGACCAACTTGTATGTGCAGCTCCACCGTGCGCGTTTGCGCTTGCGCGAGTGCCTGGAACTAAACTGGTTTGCCAATCCCCATCCCCATCTCCATCTCCATCTCCATTCCCAATCGCAAACGCAAACGCAAACGCTATGAAATCATCCCTGCCGCTGATGCGCTCTTGCAAAGAGGTCGCAGCCTTGCTTCTGACCCGCGAGGATCAGCATTTGCCATTGCGAGAGAGCTTGGCACTGCGCCTGCACTTGGCCATTTGCGCCGCGTGCCCCCGCTTTGAGCGGCAGTTGCTCACTATGCGCAATGCGATGAAGCAGTGGCGCAACTACACGGACGATGGTCTTGGCAAAGAAGGCTGATGTCAAGCCAGAAGCTGCCCCATCGCAGGGGTGTCGGCCATTCCCCATACACGGCTGATCACCGTGCGCATTTCCAACTCGCTCGCCCCGTCGTGGTAGCGCGCCAAGCGCGTGGCTTTGTCTTCCAGTTCTGCGCGTGAGAGCGTGTTGCCGGGGTCGCCTTTGGGTTCATCGACCCGGCCGTGCAAGACGCGTCCGTCTACCGTCTCAACCCTTACTTTGCCAATCCACTGCGCGGGGTACGCCGCATCGACTTCGGCGTCGAGTTCCATCACCACCTTGTTGCGGAAATCAACCACGTCGGGGTTCTTAAAGCTGGCGTCAAACTCGGTTAACCCGGCGTGATCCAGCACGGCCACCAGGCCCAGCACCGTGCCCATGGAGAACTTGCTCTGGTGCACGGTTTGCGGGTCGGTCACCGGCCCCAGCACATCAATCGCGCCCTGGTGCACCAGCGCGGTGACACGTTTGACATCACCGGCGCGCAGGCTGTGTGTGTGCATCACCTGCTGCAGTGCGTCAGCCGCCGGATGCGTGTGGCGGCAGGAGACGTGGAACTTGAATGAGGTTTCGGCCAATGCCCAGCGCGTGCCCAGGCCCGCAATGAGTTTGCGCGGATCGACCCAAGGCCTGCGCCACGGCCAAGGCGGCCGGGAACACCACGGTGGCGGGGTGAAACACGGAGCCGTTGTGCACGTCGTCCTGCTCCGCGACGTGCGAGGCGGCGGCGTTGATGGTGGCGGCAATCAGCGGGCTGCTGCCGCGTCTGTGAATCAAAATTTCGCTCGGGCCATCGACGGGGCCCATGCTTTCCATGAACTGCGCCAAGGTTTCCACGGCGCGTGCGCCTTTGCCTGCGAGGGCTGAGCCAATCCAGTCGAGGAAAAGATCTTCGCAGCGGCGGATGACGGGCTAGGGGATGGTGTCAAAGCGCAGGGTGGCGGCGAACGTGACCAGGGATTCGGTAGAGGGTGTCATAGGCTTAATCAGTTGAGGACAGAGCTGGTTCGCTTCGCGCAACTGCGGTCTGTCCCGCAAGGTTTCAGAAAGACCGTGGCAATCCCAGCACATGTTCAGCCACGTGCGAGAGGATCAGGTTGGTGGAAATGGGGGCGACTTGGTACAGGCGCGTTTCGCGGAACTTGCGCTCGATGTCGTACTCGCAGGCAAAGCCAAAGCCGCCGTGCATTTGCAGGCAGACATTGGCCGCTTCCCACGAGGCCTTGGCGGCCAGGTACTTGGCCATGTTGGCTTCGGCCCCGCAGGGCTGGTGCGCGTCAAACAACTCGCAGGCCTTCCAGCGCATCAGGTTGGCGGCCTCCACCTCGATGTAGCTCTCGGCAATCGGGAACTGCACGCCCTGGTTTTGGCCGGTGGGGCGACCAAACACCACGCGTTCCTTCACGTACTTGGTCACGCGGTCGATGAACCAGTAGCCGTCGCCAATGCATTCGGCGGCGATCAGCGTGCGCTCGGCGTTCAGGCCGTCGAGGATGTATTTGAAACCCTTGCCCTCTTCGCCAATCAGGTTCTCGACTGGGATCTCCAGGTTCTCAAAAAACAGTTCGTTGGTTTCGTGGTTCACCATGTTGGGGATGGGGCGCACCGTCATGCCGGTCTGCTCGGCCAGGCGCAGATCGACCATGAAGATGGACATGCCTTCGGATTTTTTCTTGACGTCGGCCAGCGGCGTGGTGCGCGCCAGCAGAATCATCCAGTCTGAGTGCTGCACGCGGCTGATCCAGACCTTTTGTCCGTTGATGACGTAGCGGTCGCCGCCCACACCTGATTTTTTGACGGCGGTGGTCTTGATTTTGGTGGTGTCGGTGCCCGTGCTGGGCTCGGTTACGCCCATGGACTGTAGTCGCCATTCGCCGGTTGCGATTTTGGGCAGGTACAGCTCTTTTTGTGCGGTGGAGCCGTGGCGCAAGAGCGTGCCCATGTTGTACATCTGGCCGTGGCAGGCACCGGAGTTGCCGCCGCTACGGTTGATTTCTTCCATGATGACTGAGGCCTCAGTCAGGCCCAGGCCCGAGCCACCGTATTCCTGCGGGATCAAAGCCGCCATCCAGCCCGCCTTGGTCAGCGCATCTACAAAGGCATCAGGGTAGCCGCGCTCGGTGTCGATTTTGCGGTGGTATTCGTCAGGGAATTGTGCGCACAGGTCGCGCACGGCGTCGCGGATGTCTTGGTATTTGTCGGTCTTGGTCATGGGTTGTGATTTTGCCGTATTGCTGGGTCTACTGGCCTATTGCTGGCGAATGTTTGTACGGGATCAGGTCGGCGGCGCACTCAGCTCCGCGGCTGTCCTCCGTGGCGGCTTAGAGCCGCCTACTCCCCCTTGATGCCGCTGCGCTGAGCGCGCCGCCGACCTGATCTTGCGAGCTGGGCGTACACAGGCTTGGAAGCGATAGCCGAGCTGCCGAAGCGTCATGCAAAAAAAGACACCACAAAAGTTTCCAAGTGGTATCACCGCTAAACTCCCCATCCTCCTCGTTTAACGGAATCGACATCCCATGAGCCTGACCCCTACCACCATCCTGACCGGCTTTCTTGGCTCCGGCAAAACCACCTTGCTCAAGCGCGTACTGCAGGAAGCGCACGGCCAGAAGATCGCCGTGATTGAGAACGAGTTCGGTGAGGAAAACATCGACAACGACATCCTGGTCTCTGACACCACAGAGCAGATCATCCAGATGAGCAATGGCTGCATCTGCTGCACCATCCGCGAAGACCTGCGCACCACGTTGCGCGATCTGGCCGAGAAAAAGCGTAAGGGTGAACTTGATTTTGAGCGCGTGGTGATCGAGACCACCGGCCTGGCCGACCCCGGCCCGGTGGCGCAGACCTTCTTCATGGACGACGAAATCGCCGAAAGCTTCTTGCTCGATTCCATCCTCACACTGGTGGACGCAAAGCACGCGGCCCAGCAGTTGAATGACCGGCAAGAGGCGCGTCGCCAGGTGGGTTTTGCGGATCAGATTTTCATCAGCAAGACCGATCTGGTTTCGCCTGAGGAAACCGCCGCGCTGATGCACCGCCTCAAGCACATGAACCCACGCGCGCCGCAAAAAGCCGTGCATTTTGGCGAAGTGGCTTTGAGCGAGGTGTTTGACCTGCGCGGCTTCAACCTCAACACCAAGTTGGAGATTGACCCGGACTTTCTCAAAGAAGAGGAAGAGCATGGTCACGACCACGCGCATGAGCATGAGCATGAGCACGGTGAGCATTGCGATCATCCGTCGCACGCGCATGCCCAAGACCATGGTCACCACCATCACCATGATGATGACGTGAAAAGCTTTGTCTTCCGTTCAGACCGCGCGTTTGACCCGGCCAAGTTGGAAGACTTTTTGGGCGCCATCGTCAACATCTACGGCCCGCGCATGCTGCGCTACAAGGGCGTACTGCACATGAAGGGCACCGAGCGCAAGGTGATTTTTCAGGGGGTGCACCAGCTCATGGGCAGCGATTTGGGCCCGGCCTGGGGTGCGGATGAGGCTCGCACCAGCAAAATGGTGTTCATCGGCCTGGATTTGCCCAAAGACATCTTCCTGCAAGGCCTGGAGCAAAGCCTGGTTTAAAACCTGTACACTCGCGCGCCGGGGGAAACTCTGAAGCAGGGCCAACCGGGCGCTGCTTTGAGGGTATAACAGCAGACATTGTGGTGAGTCGTTGGCTGCATGCCGCGAGGAGCAAAGATTGAAACCCAAAACACTAAAGGCGTCCGTGTCTACCAAAGCTAAAACCGTTATGGCCAAGGCCAAACCTGTCAGCAAAGCGGTGGCCAAACCAGCGGCCAAGTCAAGCGCTGCGGGTAAAGCCAAGGCGGCCACCAAGCCGACGCCAGGCAAGGCGCTTGCGAAAACGCCCAAGCCTGCTGCCAGCAAAAAGCCCGTGGTGAAATCTGCCCCCCAACCTGTGGTGAAAGCCAAACCAGCGACCAAGTCGGTGGCCAAACCCAAACCTGCAGTCAAGCCCGTCGGTAAAGCCAAAACGGTCGTCAAGGCAAAACCTGTTACCAAAAACAAAGCGGTTGTCAAAGCCAAGTCCGTCACCAAAGTCGCGGTAAAGCCTGTGGCCAAGAAGGCCCCGGTCGCGGCCAAGCCGCAACCCAAGGCAGTCAAGCTGCTGGCCTCACCCGTCAAGCCCATTGTCAAAGCCCCTATCAAGGCTCCTATCAAGGCTCCTATCAAGCCCGCCCCCCCTCTGAAAACCACAAAAACAGCTATCGCTGCAGTAGCGCCTTTGGCGACAGTGCCAGCCCCTAAAGTTTTGCCACCGGCCCTTGTGCCTCCGGTCAAGCCTCGGGTTTCTTCGCGTTTGGCCCAGCTAACCGTTCCCTCCATGGCCCAATCGGTGGCATCCACCGCCGCCAAAGCCAGTTACTCCCAAACTCTACCCGTGACCCTGATTGTTCCCCCCCTGCCTTCAAGTATTAAAAAAGACCCCAAGTTGGCCAATAATTGGAAAACGAAATCTGCCGATCAATTGAGCGACGCCGAGCTGATGGCCATGCCCGACACCGAGTACATGAACGACAAGCAGTTGGCCGCTTTCCGCCACAGGTTGCAGCTGCTCAAACAAGACATGCTGGCCAATGCCGGAGAAACCACCGAGCACCTGCGCGAAGATACGGTGGTCGTGCCCGACCCGGCAGACCGTGCCACCATTGAGGAAGAGCACGCGCTTGAGCTGCGTACCCGTGACCGGGAGCGCAAGCTGCTCAAGAAGATCGAGCAATCCATCACGCAAATCGACGCCGGTGACTACGGTTATTGCGATGAAACGGGCGAACCCATTGGGGTGGGCCGCTTGCTCGCCCGCCCTACGGCGACCCTGTCGCTGGAAGCGCAGCAACGCCGCGAACTCAAGCAGAAGATGTTTGGGGATTGAGCGCCAAGCCCTGATGCACTAAGCTCGACGACCCTAGTCTCTTACCCGCCACCACCAGAGAAACAATGGCCAAAGACGATTCCAGTTTCGGTTTGTTCTCGAAGGTCGCCCGGTTCGTGATCAACCCGACCAAGAACTGGTCCGAGATTCGGCCTACGGAGTCTCGGTTACCCAGCGGCTACAGCAAAGACGCGCTCAAGGCCATGATCGTGCGCAAAAAGCAGAACGATTTTGTGCGCAAGCGTGAGTTTGATGTGCTGCGCAAGCTGCGTCGCATTGAGCCGGCTCACACTGCGGCCAAAGCGGATCGCCCTTCTTACTTTCAAAGCAGTTTGCCGTCCAATGCGGACGATCGGGCCATGACGGTCAGAAAGATCGATGAGATTGAAGCCCAGATGTCCCACCAGTGGTGGCGTGGCAAGGGCAATGAGGCCGCCCTTGGCGGCGGCGTTTCACCAGCTGCTCCTTTGCCCACGGCCCCCCCGTCTTCCCCGCCCCGGTTGCATGACGTTCATACCCTCCCGACGCCTACCCGCCCTGCGCCAGCCCAAACTGCGGCCCTCCATACAGCTCTAAATTCGGCACCAGCCGCTGCCACTCCTTCGGATCCACGACGGCAAGCCCCAGATGCGGCGGGGCCGTCATTGCCTGCTTCGCCGCCAGCGCCGGACAACCAAGCCGAGCCCACGACACCCGTGCCGCTGAGCAAGGTGGTGGGCCCGCCGCCCCTTCCGATCTCAAAAACAGCCGCACTCGAGCCACCGCCAAGCTGGGGCAAGTCAAATAACGTGCGCACCGATTTCGCAACCATCGGATCCGGGTTTGCCATTTCAAATATTTTTGATGCAGAAGTCGCCGGCTTGTCGGCTGACGTCGAACTCGAAGAAGCCGCGATCCGCTTTGCCAATGGGGATGACGCGGGGGCCGAAGAAGCCCTTTTGACCGCTCTGAGGGCGCATGATTTGCAACCAGAGCGCGTTGAAGCCTGGGTATCGGCTCTGTTTGATTTGTACCGGGCCACCGGGCAACAGGCGCGGTTTGATGAGGTGGCCCTTGATTTCGCCAGTCGTTTTGGTCGCTCGGCCCCCGCCTGGTTTTCCACCCCCGATCTGCTCAAAGGCGGTGCACAGGCGTCGAATTCCAAGGGTGGTTTAGCCGGCCCAGCCGTCTCCACGGGCGATCCTCTGTGGGCGGCTCCAGCTGTGGTGACCTTGGAGTCGCTGGGTAAGTTGCGCCACGACACCAAGGGGAAGCCTGCACCCTGGATTCTGGAGTGGAGCGCCTTGGTGTCCATAGAGCCCGAGGCCTGGAGCGACTTGGGTGAGCTGTTTGCGTCCTGGTGCATCACGCCGGCCACGCTGGTTTTTCGCGGGGCAGACGTGCTGGATCGGGCACTAAAGGCGTTGACCTCCGTGGGTGAAAAAACCATACCGCCAGCAGTCTGGCAAATGCGCATGGATGTTTTACGCGTCATGGGCTTGCATGATGAATTTGAAATGACTGCGCTGGATTTTTGTGTGACGTTTGAGGTGTCCCCCCCCTCTTGGCAGAAAGCGCTTTGCCAATGCAAACTCGAAAACTTGGGTGAGATGCACAGCTTGGTGGGGTGGTATCAGGGCAGGGAGGGGAAAGAGCCTTGGAAAGACTCGATACTGCTCAGTGCTTTCATCGAAGAAGACTCGGTGATCGGCAATGCCATGATCGAGCTTCGTGGCGAAATTCTGAGTGATGCCTCTGAAGCGCTGGCCGAGCTTGAGGCCGTCATGGGCGAGGGCGCCACGCAAATTGTGGTGTCCTGTGAGTACCTGATGAGGGTGGATTTTTCTGCGGCGGGTAGCATTCTCAACTGGGCCGCAGGACAAAAGGCCAGTGGTTGTGCGGTTCAATTCAGCAACGTCAACCGCATCGTAGCCGCGTTTTTCCATGTGATTGGCATCAACGAATTTGCCCGCGTGGTGCCCCGCAACACCTGAGTTGCTGTAATGCCCTCACTTGCTGGCGGTGGGGGGGGGCTTGTCGGGTTTATGCCAAATTCCCCAGCGTTTTTTGCATCTTCTTGTCTGGGGTGAAATCTTCAAGCATCACATTCAGACCTCACTCTAAGTGCTTAATTTTGAACGATTTTCATGTCATTTTTGCATAAGAATTCGACTCTAAGTCCTTGATTCCATTGAAATTTTCCCTGTTTTTGGGTTTGCTGGTCATTGATTTGCTGGTACAGTGCAATTAAGTGCAATTAAGTGGTGAAAAGTGCCGTTACTTTTCCCGCGACTGCATTTCAATTTCACAGGGGTGTGCTGTCGTGTTTCAAGGGGCTTCGTCGCTGAATCTGGATGCCAAGGGGCGGCTGTCTGTGCCGACCCGGCATCGTGACGTGCTCCTGGCCACCGCAGCGGGGCAGCTCACCATTACCAAACACCCGCACGGCTGCCTCATGGTCTTCCCGCGCCCGGAGTGGGAGAAGTTTCGCGAACGCATTGCCGCCTTGCCCATGTCGGCCCAGTGGTGGAAACGCATCTTTTTGGGCAACGCCATGGACGTGGAGATGGACGCCACCGGTCGCGTGCTGGTGTCGCCCGAATTGCGTGAGGCGGCGGGCATCACCCGCGACACCATGCTGCTGGGCATGGGTCAGCACTTCGAGCTGTGGGACAAAACCCGCTACGAGGCCCAAGAGGCCCAGGCCATGCAGGGCGAGATGCCCGAGGTCTTCAAGGACTTTTCCTTCTGAGGCCAGCGGTGCAAGCCTTTTCATGGACTCACACCACTGTACTGTTGAGCGAAGCCGTCGATGCCTTATTTCAGGCCGACGACGCTCAGCCTGGTGATGTGCCGCCCGCTGATGGCACGTATGTCGATGCGACTTACGGGCGCGGTGGTCACTCCGGTCTGATTCTGTCTAGGCTCTCGCCTCAAGGGCGGTTGATTGCTTTTGACAAAGACCCTGAAGCGATTGCGCAGGCGTCGCAAATCACCGACCCGCGCTTCTCTATTCGGCATGAGGGTTTTCGCCATTTAGGTGAACTGCCACAGGCCTGCGCGGCGGGTGTGCTGCTGGATTTGGGTGTGAGTTCGCCGCAGATCGACACCCCTGAGCGCGGTTTCAGTTTCAGGTTCGAAGGCCCGCTGGACATGCGCATGGACACCACGCGTGGCCAGAGCGTGGCGCAGTGGCTGGAGACGGCAGAGGTCGACCAAATCAAGGAGGTGATACGTGACTATGGCGAAGAACGGTTTGCTGGGGCCATTGCAAAGGCGATTGTTGCTCGCCGACAAGCACGGGGCCCTCTTTCAACCACCACCGAACTGGCCGAACTCGTGGCTGACACGGTCAAAACCCGCGAGTCGGGCCAGAACCCTGCAACGCGCACATTTCAGGCTTTTCGGATTTTCATCAACGCCGAGCTTGAAGAGTTGCAACACGCGCTAGAAGCCAGTCTGGATGTGTTGCAGGTGGGCGGGCGTTTGGTGGTCATCAGCTTTCACTCGCTGGAGGATCGCATCGTCAAGCAGTTCATCGCCAAGCACTCGCGTGAGGTGTATGACCGCCGCACGCCGTTTGCGCCCTCCAAGGCCATGAAGCTGCGCCCGCTGGACCGCATCAAACCCACGGCTACAGAAGTCGCTACCAATCCCCGTTCCCGCAGCGCCATCATGCGCGTGGCGCTGAGGACGGCAGCATGACCAGACTCAACTTGGTGCTGCTGCTTGCAGTTTTGTTCAGCGCCTTGTACCTGGTGAACGTGCAGTACGAATCACGCCGCCTCTTTACCGACATTGACCAAGCCAAAGCACAGGGGCGCAAGCTGGAGTTGGAGGGTGAGCGCCTACAGGTGGAAAAGCGGGCGCAGGCCACGCCGCTGCGTGTGGAGCGCTTGGCCCGCGATCAGTTGCAGATGCGGGTGGCCACGCCGGCCATCACGCATTACGTGGGACTCAACGCGCCAGCAGGCGTTGCCCCATGAGCAGCCGCAGCATCCTCTACACCTCCAGCCCCTTGCTGGCCAGCCCGACGCCGCTGTGGCGCAGCAAGTTGATTGTGTTGGCCATCGCTCTGGCATTTGGTGCGCTGGCCGCGCGTGCGGCCTACATTCAGGTGTTGTCCAATGACTTCTTTCAACGCCAGGGCGAAGTGCGTTTTGCTCGCACGCTGGAGCTGCCCGCCAACCGGGGTCGCATTCTGGATCGCAATGGCCTGATCCTCGCATCGAGTGTGCCCGCCACCAGCATCTGGGCCATCCCTGAGGACATCGAACGCAAGCCGTCCGAGCTCAAGCGGCTGGCGCAGTTGCTGGAGATGCCACTGGCTGAGTTGAACAAAAAAATCGAGGACGAAGACAAAACCTTTGTCTGGCTTAAGCGCCAGGTGGACGAGTCGGTGGCGAAGGACATTGCCGCCTTGGGGATACGCGGCATTTACCAGCGCAAGGAGTACAAGCGCCAATACCCCGAAGGTGAAGCCGCCGCCCATGTGGTGGGCTTTGCGAATGTGGAGAACAACGGCCAGGAAGGCATCGAGCTCACCTTCAACAAAAACCTGGCCGGTCGCTCTGGCTCACGCCGGGTCATCAAGGACCGCCTGGGTAATGTGGTGGAAGCGGTGGGCGAAGAAGTGCCCCCCGTCGATGGGCGCGACCTGCAACTCAGCATTGACAGCAAGGTGCAGTTCTTTGCCTACCAGCAGTTGCGCGATGCGGTGTTGGAGCACAAGGCCAAGGCGGGCAGTGTGGTGGTGCTGGACGCCCAGAGCGGCGAAGTGCTAGCCCTGGCCAACTACCCCAGCTACTCACCCGCCAAGCGGCAGAATCTGAGCGGCGCGCAGTTGCGCAACCGCGCGTTGACCGATACCTTTGAGCCCGGCTCCACCATGAAGCCCTTCATCGTCGCGCTGGCGCTGGAAAAAGGCCTGGTCACCCCCACCACGACGATCCAGACGGCCCCCGGTCGCCTTACCATTGGCGGCTCCACCATCAGCGACGCCCATCCGCACGGCGTGCTCACCGTCAACGAAATCATCCAGAAGTCTAGTAATGTGGGCACGGTCAAGATGGCCATGCAAATGCAGCCGCGAGAGATGTGGGAGATGTACAGCCAGGTCGGCTTTGGCCAGAAGCCGCAATTGCCCTTTCCCGGCGCGGTCAGTGGCCGTTTGCGCGCCTACAAAGGCTGGCGTCCGATTGAGCAGGCCACCATGAGCTATGGCTACGGCCTGTCTGCCAGTCTGTTTCAACTGGCGCATGCCTACAGCGTGTTCGCCCGTGATGGCGAGCTGGTGCCCGTCACCCTGCTCAAGTCCACACAAGACTCTGTGGCCGGTGTGCGCGTCATGCAGGCACGCAACGCTGCTGCGGTGCGCAACATGCTGCATCTGGTAACCGGCCCCGGCGGCACGGCGCCCAAAGCGCAGACCATGGGCTACTCGGTGGGTGGCAAGACGGGTACGGCCCACAAGCAAGAGGGGCGTGGCTACGCCGACAAGAAATACCGGGGCTTCTTCGTCGGCATCGCGCCCATCGAGCAGCCGCGCATTGTGGTGGCCGTGATGATCGATGAGCCCTCGGGTGGCAAATACTTCGGTGGTGATGTGGCCGCCCCCGTGTTCAGCCAGACCGTGCAGCAGACCCTGCGCTTGCTGGGCATTCAGCCCGATGTGGCGGTCAAGCCGCAAATCGTGGCGCAAGCGGTGGAGGAGAGCTTCTGATGCAAGAACTCCACAGCCCCGAGCAGGCCGCACAGTGGTTGCTCGCCCACGTTACGGGCACGCTCAGAACCGACAGCCGCCAGGTGCAAGCGGGTGACGGCCTCATCGCCTGGCCCGGTGCGGCCAGCGACGCCCGTGCCCATGTACCCGCTGCGATTTTGCAAGGCGCAAGTGCCTGCATCGTAGAGAAGACGGGCGTAGATAGCTATCAATTCAGTAGCGAAAAAATTGCCTGCTACGCGCAACTCAAAGCCGACAGCGGCCCGATTGCCGCAGCTTACTTTGAGCAACCCTCCCACCAACTGGACGTGCTGGCCGTCACCGGAACCAATGGCAAAACCTCCACCGCTTGGTGGCTGGCGCAGGCGCTGTCCCGTCTGACACCCGCACGCCCTTGCGGCCTGGTGGGTACGCTGGGCATGGGCCACGTGGCAGAAACCGGCGCGCCCATGTCTGGGCTGCTCAGCACCGGGCTGACCACACCCGACCCCGTGCTGTTTCAATACACCCTGCGTCGCTTTGTGGACGAAGGTTTACAGGCTTGCGCCGTAGAGGCGTCCTCCATCGGCTTGCAAGAGCGCCGTCTGGATGGCACCCGCATTCGCACGGCGATCTTCACCAACTTCACGCAAGACCACCTGGACTACCACGGCAGCATGGCCGACTACTGGGAGGCCAAGGCGGCGTTGTTTGAGTGGCCTGACTTAAAAGCCGCTGTGATCAATGTGGATGGCGAGCAGGGGGCGGCGCTGGCCGAGACGCTTGCCAAACGAACGCTCGACCTCTGGACGGTGTCGGCCAGTGGCCCGGCACGGTTGCAGGCGCGAGACATTGCGCTGGGGCAGCAGGGCCTGCGTTTCACGATCTGTGAAAGTGATGAAAGCCATGTACTGGAGACGGCCCTTATCGGCCACTTCAACGTCAGTAATTTACTGGGCGTCATCGCAGCGATGCGCACGTTGGGTGTGGTCTTGGCTGATGCCGTGGCTGCATGTTGCGGGCTGCGCTCGGTGCCTGGTCGCATGGAATTGGTCAATGGCGATGAAGGTGCAGAGGCAAGCGTGGGGACACCCATAGTCGTTGTCGATTACGCCCACACGCCCGACGCGTTGGCCAAGGCCTTGCAGGCCCTGCGCCCACTGGCCGCGCAACGTGGCGGACAGCTCTGGTGCGTGTTTGGCTGTGGTGGTGGGCGCGACGCCTTGAAGCGCCCGCTCATGGGCGCGGTGGCGGCCAAAGAGGCGGACATGGTCGTCGTGACCAGCGACAACCCGCGTTTTGAGAAACCCGAGGCGATCATCAGCCAGATCTTGCTGGGCCTGGAGGGCGACGTCCAGGTGAATGTGCAGGCCGACCGAGCGTTGGCCATTGCCCAGACTCTGGCTGAGGCGAACGCGAACGACGTGGTGCTGATCGCAGGCAAGGGCCATGAAGAAGAGCAGGACGTGGCCGGTGTGCGGCACCCGTTCTCGGACCGGCGGCACGCACAACTGGCCTTGCAGCGCCGAATTGCTTCAACGCAAGGAGCCCACCCATGATGACCCTGCAACAAGCTGCTGCGTGGCTCATCGGTGCGCAAATCGTCGGTGATGCCAGCGTCACCGTGCAACGTGTGCACACCGACACCCGCAGCTTGATGCCGGGCGACTTCTTCGTGGCCCTCAAGGGCGAGCGCTTTGACGGCAACGACTACCTGGCTGAGGCCAAGGCCAAGGGAGCCGTAGCAGCCTTGTGCCAGGGCGATGCAGCGCTCGCCGCTTTGACCCGCGCCGGTTTGCCGGGCCTGGTCGTGGCCGATAGCAAACGCGCCCTGGGTGAGTTGGCCGCAGGCTGGCGCGCGCAGTTCAAGTTGCCCTTGATCGCCATCACCGGCAGCAATGGCAAGACCACAGTCACGCAGATGATCGCGGCCATTTTTTGTGTCTTCAAGCCGCAGGCCATGCTGGCCACGCAGGGCAACTTCAATAACGACATTGGTGTGCCGCTGACCCTGCTGCGCCTGAACGCACAACACGAGGTGGCGGTGGTCGAGCTGGGCATGAACCACGCCGGTGAAATCAAGGCGCTGGCCGAGATGGCCCGGCCCACGGTGGCGCTGGTGAACAACGCGCAGCGCGAGCACCTGGAGTTCATGGCCAACACCCAGGCGGTGGCGCAGGAGAACGGCGCTGTGATCGCGGCCTTAGGGGCTAACGGCGTGGCCGTGTTCCCGGCGGACGATGCCTTCAGCTTGCTGTGGCTGGAGATGACCGGCGCACGCGCCCACATGAGTTTTGCCATCAAGCACCAAGAGGCCGATGACCTGGAGGGGGCCGATGTGTACTGTGCGCCACCCGTGTGGACGGGCGAGGCCTGGGCGGTGCGGGTGCGCACGCCGGTGGGTACCTTGGGTTATCGGCTGCGCATCGCGGGTCTGCACAACGTGAAAAATTCCCTGGCTGCGGCCGCCTGTGCGCTGGCCGTCGGCGTGCCGCTGGCCGATATTGCACGCGGGCTGGAGGCCTTCGAGCCGGTCAAGGGACGTTCAAAGGCCTTGATGGTCCAGCTGAATGGCCACTCGCTCACCCTGGTGGACGACAGTTACAACGCCAACCCGGATTCAGTGCGCGCCGCCATCGACGTGCTGGCCGGTCTGCCGGGGCCGCGTCTGCTGGTGCTGGGCGATATGGGTGAGGTGGGCAACGAGGGCCCCAAATTCCATGCCGAAGTGACAGCCTACGCGCAAGCGCGCGGCATCGATACGCTGTACGGCCTGGGCGATCAGATGGCCTTGGTCATCCAGTCTGTGCGTGTGGGTCAGCACTTCGCCGATATCGACGCTCTGAACGCGGCGGTGATGACTCAGCTGCCAGGACTGGCCAGCGTGCTGGTCAAGGGCTCGCGCTTCATGAAGATGGAGCGGGTGGTGCAGGCCATCAGTGCTTGCGCTCAAAACGACCACAACGACAAGGACGCTCACCATGCTGCTTAGCCTCGCCCAGTGGCTGCAAAGCCTGTCGCCCGAGTTCGGGTTTTTCCGCGTGTTCCAGTACCTGACATTTCGCGCCGTCATGGCCGCGCTCACCGCGTTGCTCATGGGCCTGCTGGCCGGCCCCTATGTGATTCGCCGCCTGACCGAGCTCAAGATCGGTCAGCAGGTGCGCAGCTATGGCATGGAGACGCACATCGTCAAGAGCGGCACGCCCACCATGGGCGGTGTGTTGATCCTTTTGTGCATCGCCGTTTCCACCCTGCTGTGGGTTGACCTCTCCAACCGCTTTGTCTGGATCGTGCTGCTGGTCACTCTGGGTTTTGGGGCCATTGGCTGGGTTGATGACTGGCGCAAGGTGGTCAATAAAGACCCCGAGGGCATGCGCTCGCGCGAGAAGTATTTTTGGCAATCGGTGATTGGCCTGGTGGCCGCGCTCTATTTGGTGTTCAGCATCTCGGAGAGCAGCAATATGCGCGTGCTGGAGCTGTTCTTCAAATGGGTGCAGTCGGGTTTCGATCTGAACCTGCCGCCCAAGGCCGGGCTCTTGCTACCCTTCTTTAAAGAGATCAGCTACCCGCTGGGCGTGTTCGGTTTTGTGACCCTGACCTACCTGGTGATCGTGGGCTCCAGCAATGCCGTGAACCTGACTGACGGGCTTGACGGTTTGGCCATCATGCCGATAGTGATGGTGGGCTCGGCACTCGGCGTGTTTGCTTATGTCACGGGCAGCTCGGTGTTCTCCAAGTATTTGTTCCTGCCGCACATTCCGGGCGCGGGTGAGTTGCTGATTTTTTGTGCCGCCATGGCGGGCGCGGGCCTTGCCTTTTTGTGGTTCAACGCGCACCCGGCGCAGGTCTTTATGGGCGACGTGGGCGCGCTGGCGCTGGGCGCTGCACTGGGCACGATTGCGGTCATCGTGCGTCAGGAAATTGTGCTGGCCATCATGGGCGGCATCTTTGTGGTGGAGGCGCTCTCGGTCATGGTGCAGGTGAGCTGGTTCAAGTACACCAAGAAAAAATACGGCACGGGTCGGCGCATCCTCAAGATGGCCCCGCTGCACCACCATTTCGAAAAAAGCGGCTGGAAAGAAACGCAGGTGGTCGTGCGCTTTTGGATCATCACCATGTTGCTGTGTCTGGTGGGCCTGTCCACCCTGAAGTTGAGATAAGCGGGAATTGATGTGATCGAATTCCAAGACCAACACGTTCTCATCCTCGGCCTCGGTGCGTCCGGGCTGGCGATGGCGCGTTGGTGCGTGCACCATGGGGCGAGCGTGACGGTGGCCGACACGCGTGATGCGCCGCCACAGCTTGCCACCTTGCGCAGCGAATTGCCGCAGGTGGGTTTCATCGCCGGGGCCTTCACGCCGGGGCTGGTGGAGGGTACGCCGGTGCGTAGGGTGTTGCGCAGTCCGGGTTTGTCGCCCGCCGATATTGCTCCTATTTCTGTAGCTGCTCACGCTCGTGGTGTATGGATTGGCGGTGAATTGGACTTATTTTTTGAGGCGCTCCAAGCCCTCAAAGCATCGCAAGACTACGCCCCCAAGCTGTTGGCCATCACCGGCACCAATGGCAAGACCACGGTGACCTCGCTCACCACGCAGTTGGTGGCACGCGCGGGCAAGACCGTGGCCATGGCGGGCAACATCGGCCCTGCGCTGCTTGACACCTTGAGTGAGCGTCTCGCGGCCAGTGACCTGCCCGAGATCTGGGTGCTGGAGCTGTCCAGCTTTCAGCTCGACGGCGTGAACCACTTCGAGCCCACCGCCGCCACCGTGTTGAACGTGACGCAAGACCATCTGGATTGGCACGGCACAGTCCAGCATTACACGGATGCCAAGGCCCGCATTTTTGGATCGACCGGGTTGATGCTGTTGAATCGCGACGACGCGGCCGTCATGGCCATGCTGCCGCCTGCGGCCAAGGGCAAAGCGTTTCAAGCGGCGGTGCAGCGCGAGCACGTGACCTTCGGCGCCACGCTGCCCCTGCGCCCCGGTGACTATGGCATCGAAAATGTCAACGGCATGACCTGGTTGGTGCGCGCGCAAGAGGCGGACGAGACCCTCAAGAAGCGCAAAAATAGCATCGAAGAAGAGGTCTTCATCCAGCGTCTCATGCCCGCTGATGCCTTGCGCATCCGGGGTCGCCACAACGCCACCAACGCGCTGGCCGCGCTGGCCCTGGCGCAGGCCGCTGGCTGTAGCCTGGCCCCCATGCTCTACGGCCTGCGCGAGTACCGGGGCGAGCCGCACCGGGTGGAGTCGGTGGCCATCATCAACGGCGTGGAATATTTTGACGACAGCAAGGGCACGAACGTGGGGGCCACCGTAGCGGCCTTGCTAGGTTTGGGCGAGGCGGATGAAGGGGCCGGTTCAGCACGCAAGCTGGTGGTGATCTTGGGGGGCGACGGCAAGGGGCAAGACTTCACTCCGCTGGTCGCACCCGTGGCCCGTCATGCCCGCGCCGTGGTCTTGATCGGGCGCGATGCCGCGCTCATCCGCGCTGCGTTGGAGGGAACAGGCGTGCCGCTGTTCGATGCCAGCGAGATGGCGCAAGCGGTCAGCCTGGCCAGCCAGCACGCTCAGAGCGGCGACGCGGTGCTGCTCTCGCCCGCCTGCGCCAGCCTGGACATGTTTGACAACTACGAGCACCGGGCACGGGTTTTTTGCGAAGCCGTTCGAGGGCTGAGCGACGAGGCTGGCCTGATGGACGGGGGGCTGGCATGAACGCCACACTGGCCGCACCCTCACGCCTGTGGGGCTTTGACCAAGCGCTGGTCTGGGTCACGGTGGCCTTGTTGGCCTGGGGCTTGGTGATGGTGTACTCCGCCTCCATCGCCATGCCCGACAACCCCAAGTTTGCCCGCTACGCGCACACCCATTTCCTCACGCGGCATTTGTTTTCTCTGGTGGTGGCTTTGGTGGCGGCGCTGATTGCTTTTCAAATCCCGATCACCACATGGGAAAAGATGGCCCCCTGGTTGTTCGTCGCCTCCCTCGTGCTGCTGATGGCGGTGTTGATCCCCTTCATCGGCAAAGGCGTCAACGGCGCACGCCGCTGGATCTCGTTGGGCGTGATGAACTTCCAGCCCTCGGAGCTGGCCAAGTTCGCCATGCTGCTCTACGCCGCCGACTACATGGTGCGCAAGATGGATGTGAAGGAAAACTTCTTCAAAGCCGTTGTTCCCATGGGCGTGGCGGTGGCGGTGGTGGGCCTCTTGTTGCTGGCTGAACCCGACATGGGGGCCTTCATGGTGATTGCGGTGATTGCCATGGGCATCCTGTTTCTGGGGGGCGTCAATGCCCGCATGTTCTTTTTGATTGCCGCCATTTTGTTGGTGGCCTTCGGCTTGATGATTGCCTTGAGTGAATGGCGGCGCGAGCGCATTTTTGCCTACTTGAACCCCTGGGATGAAAAACATGCACTGGGCAAGGGCTACCAGTTGTCGCACTCGCTGATTGCCATTGGGCGTGGCGAAATCTTCGGCGTGGGGCTGGGCGGCAGCGTGGAAAAACTGCACTGGTTGCCCGAGGCGCACACCGACTTTTTGCTGGCCGTGATTGGCGAAGAGTTCGGCCTGATCGGTGTGCTCACGGTCATCGGCCTGTTCTTGTGGATGACGCGACGCATCATGCACATCGGGCGCCAAGCCATCGCGCTGGACCGCGTATTCGCAGGTCTGGTGGCGCAGGGCGTGGGCATCTGGATGGGCTTTCAGGCCTTCATCAACATGGGTGTGAACCTGGGCGCACTGCCCACCAAGGGCCTGACCCTGCCGCTCATGAGCTATGGCGGCTCCGCCATCCTCATCAATCTCGTGGCTCTGGCGGTGGTGCTGCGCATTGATTACGAGAGCCGACAGCTCATGCATGGGGGGCGGGTATGAGTCAGAGCTACTCCATAAAACCGTTCGCCCTGAGCTTGTCGAAGGGCTCTCAAGGCTTCGACAAGCTCAGCCCGAACGGGGGTTTTTCAAATGACTAAGTGC
>JANPNG010000216.1:0-9249 GCA_031427355.1 Hylemonella sp. | reverse complement strand
CCGGGCACCAGCTTGCGGATGGATTCGAACTCGGCCACGGTGAAGCGGCGGGTCTCGAACACCCGGTGCGGCGAGACCGCCGAGTTGAAGCGGGTGACCGGCAGCGTGGCTGACCCGACCTGCGGGGGCTGCAGCATCTCGCTGGCCAGCGCGGCGGCGGCCGGCGCCAGCTTGGTGACCAACCGGCTGATCGGGCCTGCCAGGCGCATCGGCGCGACGGCCGAATGGGCCAGACTGCGACCCATCAGCGTCAGGCGGCCCGGTGCCGAATCGGCAAACCAGGGCGCGGGCGGCGCATCGGCCGGCGGCTTGGCGCTGCTGTCCAACAGCAGCGCGCTGATCTGCGCCAGCTGCTGCAGGCCGACGGCCGCCAGGTGGGTCTTGAGCAACAGCGCGAAACTGCCCACCGGCAGGTCGAGAAAGCTGTCCAGGCCCTCGATGACATAGGCCTCCCAGAGCGGGCGGTCCAGGTCGAGGGCGCGCGCATGGATGCGCGATGTCTGGATGCAAAACTGGCGCCAGTCGCCTGGCTTGGGCAGGGCGATGTGGCGGACGTGGTACTCGAGGTCGAAGTTCTCGTCGTCTACCCAGTAGGGATGGTCCAGCCCCAGCGGCACCCGCTGCAGCCGTTGACGGAACAGCGGCGACGCCGACAGGCGCCGCTCGATGTGCGCCAGCACGCTCTTGAAGCGCACCACCCCGCCAGCCGCCGTGGCCTGGTCGAAGATGTGCAACAGGCTGAGGTTGGCGTTGGCCTGCGGCGTGTCCGCGTAGAGATAGCCCGCCTCGTGCCCGCTGAGCTGGCGCATCACCCCGGCCCCGATCAGGCGGCGACGGCGTCTGGCACGGCCGCCACGGCGGCGGCCACCGGCTTGGTCGCGGCCTTCACGGTGGCTTTGGCAGTCGGCTTGGCAACCGGCTTGCGGGCGGCCCTGGGCAGGGAGGAAGTGTTCATGGCGGTCTTTCGAGGGGGGGTTGACGGCAACGGATGCGCTTGTCAGTTGATGCGATCAGTGCACCTGGGTCGCAGTGTGCGGCGACAGCGCTAGAGCTTGAAGCCCAAACCGAGGGTTCAAACCTAGGCTGATCTCTCCAAAACTGGTGGCTGCCGGCGCGCCATCGCCCGCTGCCAGGCCAGCCGGTGGCATGGGCTTTGGATGGGCTGGTCGTGAAGGTGGACGCCGGGCGCTGCGCTTCGGGGCCAGAAGCTACCGCACCGCCTGCCGCCTGCCAGGCCTGCAAACCGCCATCCAGCACCGCCACGGCCTCATGACCGACCCACTTGAGCATCCACCACAGGCGGCCGCAGTAGTTGGCCCCTTGGCGGTCATAGACCACGGCTTGCATGCTGCTGTCAAAGCCGACGCTGGCCAACCACTGCGCGAAGTGCGTGCGTGAGGGCAGGGGGTGACGACCACCGGAGGCAGCGATATCCGTTCGGGCTGAGCCTGTCGAAGCCCCTTCGACAGGCTCAGGGTGATCGGAGTGCCAACTCAAATCCCGGTTCAAGTCCGCCCGCACCGCGCCCGCCACGTGGGCTTGCAGGTACAGCGCGTCGCCCTCCAGCGGCTTCATCAGCTCAAAGCTGCAGTCAAACACCATCAGGGGCTGGCCACTGGCTTGCAGGGCTTGGAGTTGTTGGGCAGAAATCAGGGGGGTGTACATCGAAGTGTTCCTTTAAAAATGGCGGTCAATGTTCTTCAGCCGGTGTATCCGGCAACTCACGCTCGCGCAAGAAAGTAGCCGCAACGCCGCTGGCCACAATCAGCCACATGCCCAGCCAGCCGATGAGCGCGATGTCGTCACCAAACAGCAGCAGACTGTAAAGCGCGGCAAACACAATGCCCAGGTATTGCAGGCTGGCCACCACCAGCGTGTGGCCGTGGCTGTAGGCGCGTGTCATGCACCATTGGCCGAGCGACGCAGTCAATCCGATGGGCACGATCCACGCAGCAGCTTGCCATGTGATGTTGGCCCAGAGCGTGAAGCCTGTCCACAGCAGCCCCACGGCCCCGGTCAGCACGCCGCCCAGCGCAAAGAAAACACGGTGCGCTCCACCGGCTCGCCCGCCTTGCCCAGCGCCGTGACCTGGATGTAGGCCAGCGCGGCGCTCACGCCTGAGAGCAGGCCGATGAGGCCTGCAAACAACTGGTTCTGGTCAATGGTGGGGCGCAGCATCAAAATCACACCGCCAAAGCCCAGCAGCACGGTGCTCATCAAAGGGCCCTGGCGCTGCGCCTTGCCGTAGAGCAGCGCGCCACCCAGAATGAAGGCCGACACCCACACGCCGCTGGTGTAGTTGAGCGTCATGGCGGTGGCCAGGGGCAGGTGGGCGATGGAGAAAAACCAGGCCACCAGCGACACCCCGCCCACCACGCTGCGCCAGGCGTGCATCAGCGGCACCGCAGTGCGCAAGGGCGTGCCGTGGGCACGCAGCACCCAGCCCATCACCAGCATACCGATCAGGCCCCGGTACAGCACCAGCTCAAAGGTGTTGAAGCTGCTTGAAGCGACCTTCAGCCCCACGCCCATGGTGGCGAAGGAAAAAGCGCCGAGGACCATCCAGAGGGCTTGCATGAATGTGATGTTCTGTTGAGTTGAAAGCTTGACGGGTTGATCGTACTGGCATCTGCGACGGAGGGTTTTTGAACATGGTTGAGGGGCTGCTTTGTGTCAAAATCGACTCGTCTCAACTGCGACTGGTGCTTCGGCTCAGCGCGTCTTGCCCATCATCAGATCGGGTAAGACGGTGACGATCTGCGGAAACACGGTGATCAGCGCGATGCACACCACCAAGCAGGCAAAGAAGGGGATGGCGGCTTTGGCGATGGTGTTGCTGTCTTTGCCGGTCATGTTTTGCAGCACGAAGAGGTTAAATCCCACCGGGGGCGTGACCTCGGCAATCTCTACCAGCAGCACGATGAAAATGCCAAACCAGATCAGATCAAAACCCGCTTTCTGAATCATGGGCAGCACCACGGCGCTGGTTAGCACGATCATGGAGATGCCGTCCAGCGCCGTGCCCAGAACCAGGTAAACCACGGTCAGTACCGCGATCAGCGCCAAGGGGGAGAGTTGCATGGCGTTGACCCATTCGGCCAACTCGCGTGGAATCCCGGTGAAGGCCATGGTCTTGGTGAGAAAGGCCGCACCGGCCAGGATGAACATGATCATGCAACTGGTGCGGGTGGTGCCCATGAGCGCCTCGCAAAAATTGGCCCAGGTGAGCGATCGGCTCCAGGCGGCCAGGCCAAGCGAGCCCAGCACGCCGTAGGCCGCGCACTCGGTGGCGGTGGCATACCCGGCAATCAGAACCCAGACCACAAAAATGATCAGCGCTGCGCAGGGCAGCAGATTGCCCGAGAGGCGAATTTTCTCCATGAAGGTCGTGGGCGGATCGGCAGGCGGCACCAAATCAGGATGGCGCAGACTCCACCACATGATGTAGCCGCTGAACAGGGCCATGAGCAGAAAGCCGGGCAGAAAGCCGGCCAGAAAAATGCGGATGATGGAGGCGTCTGCCGCCACGGCATACACCACCATGGTGATGGACGGCGGAATCAAAATGCCCAGCGTGCCCGCAGTAGCGAGAGATCCAATGGCCAATTGCTCGTTATAGCCGCGCTTGAGGAGTTGCGGCAGAGCGACCTTGGCGATGGTGGCGCA
This sequence comes from Hylemonella sp., assembly GCA_031427355.1. Lineage (GTDB taxonomy): Bacteria > Pseudomonadota > Gammaproteobacteria > Burkholderiales > Burkholderiaceae_C > CANCDA01. The sequence goes on along the minus strand of JANPNG010000216.1, from coordinate 5,583 downwards.
GGTGGCGGCAGATGATCCCGAGACCGAGCCAAAAATGCCGCACCCCAAAATGGTGGTGTGCATGAGCCGCCCAGGCACACGGTTAAGCCAGGGGCGCAGGCCCTCGAACATGTCTTCGCTGAGCCGGGTGCGAAACAATATCTCTCCCATCCAGATGAACAGCGGCAGCGCGGCCAACTCCCACGAGGCATTGGATTCCCAAAAGGAGGAAAACAGGTTGTTGCCGGGCGATGTGCTGGTGAAAAAAGCCTGACCCACCCAGCCGCAAATAGCCAAAGTCATGGCGATCCAGACGCCGCCGGCCAGCAGCACCATCATGATCACGAGCAGCAAGCCCCCGATGAGCAACGTGTCCATGGTGTCAGATGTCCGAAGAAAAATCGCCGTGCGCGTGGCGCTCTTCAACCGCCGTGACGTAACTGGGCTTGTGGCCGCGCAACACCAGCACGAGCTCGTCCAGCACGGCCACCAGCAAGAGGATGGAGCCGAGCGCAAAACTGGCTTGTGGAATCCAGATGGGAATGGGCAGCAGGCCCTGGGCTTTTTCTTCAAACAACCAGCTGTCGTAGGTGAAGCGATTGGCCCAATAAGTCAGGTAGGCTACGGCCACGCTGGCCAGGGTGAGCGAGCTGATTTCCAGTGCCCGGCGTGGGCGCGCAGGCAGAGAATCCAACAGCAGCGTCACACGCACAAAGTCACCGTGTTTGAAGGCGTGGGCCATGGCAAAAAATGAAGCCGCAGCGCAAAACCAGGCCACGATGTCGTTGATTGCACCGGTTCTGACGCCAAACTCACGCGCCACGCTTTGCCCCACCATCAGCAGCATGATGAGCAAAATAAAGGTGGCACCGAGTGCCGCCGAGGCGAGATAGAGACGATCCAGAAACCGGCGCATGGTCAGGGTCTATTTTTTGTTGAAATTGGCCAGCAACTCGACGCCATCAGGCCCGGCTTTTTTCTGCCAATCGGCCAGCATGATGGAGCCCACCTGCTTGAGGTCGGCCAGGAGTTTGGGCGAGGGCTTGACGATCTTCATGCCCTTGTCGGTCAGGGCCTTGGCGTACCAGTCGTTCTTTTCCTGGCTCACTTTACAGCCCCGGGTTTCATCCTCTGCAGCGGCTTTGAGCAGGCCACTCTGCGAGGCGGGGTCGAGTGCATCAAAGGCTTTTTTGTTGACGATCACTGCGTTCTTGGGTAACCAGGCCTGGGTGTCGTAGAAGTACTTGATGCTCTCGTAGGTTTTGGTGTCGTAGCCGGTGGCCCCTGAGCTCATGTAGCTGTTGATGACGCCCGTGGCCAGGGACTGCGACAATTCGGCGGCCTGGATGGTGACGGGTTGCGCGCCAATGAGTTCGGCAATCTTGGCGGTGGCCGGGCTGTAGGCGCGCCACTTCAGGCCACGCATCTCGGCCACTGAGCTGATTTCCTTGTTGATAAAAATGCCCTGCGGTGGCCAAGCCACGGTGTAGAGCAGCTTCATGCCTTGGGCAGCCAGCAGTTTGTCGAGTGCTGGTTTTTGCGCGTTGGCGAGTTTTTTTGCTTCGGGGTAGCTGCTGGCCAGAAAGGGCACGCCGTCGGCGCCGTAAATCGGGTTTTCATTCTCGAAGTTGGCCAGAAGAATTTCGCCGATCTGGGCTTGCCCGCCTTGCACGGCACGCTTGATTTCATTGGCCTTGAACAGCGAGGCGTTAGCGTGTACCGCGATCTTGAGTTTGCCACCGGTAGCCTTGTCCACATCGCTGGCGAACTGCACCAAATTTTCGCTGTGAAAGCTGCTGGTGGCATAGGCGGCTGGCAGGTCCCACTTGGTCTGCGCGGCCACGTTGACGGCGCACAGGCTCAGCCCTAGTAAGGCCGTGGTGGTGGAAAGGGTCAACAGACGAGGGTTCATGAAAACTCCGATGAGGTTCAGTGGCTAAAAACGTTGATACAAGGACGTTGAAACGAAGCCATTCAATGTAAGCCGCATCCCGTGCCAAAGACTAGGTGCTTTCCCTGAAGCTCAATCTTCAATGCTAAATTGCGAGCTTATGAATCACCCTGATACCCGACGCTGGCAGTTCTGGATTGACCGGGGCGGCACCTTCACCGATATCGTGGCCAAGCGCCCGGATGGCACGCTCACCACCCACAAGCTGCTGTCTGACAACCCGGAGCAGTACCGTGACGCGGCGGTCGCGGGCATGCGCCATTTGCTGGGCTTGCAGCCGGGGCAACTCATCACCTCAGCGCTGGTGGCCTGCGTGAAGATGGGCACCACCGTGGCCACCAACGCCTTGCTGGAGCGCAAAGGTGATGACACGCTGCTGGTCATCACGCGTGGCTTTCGAGACGCCCTGCGCATTGGTTACCAAAATCGCCCACGCCTGTTTGATCGGCACATCGTGTTGCCCGAGCTGCTTTACAAGGAAGTGATAGAGGCCGACGAGCGTATCGGTGCGCAGGGTGAGTTGGTGCAGGCGCTGGACGTGGTCGTCCTGCGCACCCAGATGGCAGCAGCCTTTGCTCGCGGCCTGCGCAGCGTGGCGATTGTTTTCATGCACGGCTACCGTTACAGTGCGCATGAGCTGGCGGCGCGGGCCATCGCGCGTGAATTGGGTTTCACGCAGATCAGCACCTCCCACCAGACCAGCCCGCTGATGAAGCTGGTGAGTCGGGGCGACACCACTGTGGTGGATGCTTATTTGTCACCGATTTTGCGGCGCTATGTCGATCAGGTGGCGGCTGAGATGCCGGGCGTGAAACTGTTTTTCATGCAGTCGTCCGGCGGACTCACGGACGCGCAATCTTTTGCGGGCAAGGACGCCATTTTGAGTGGCCCGGCCGGGGGTATTGTGGGCATGGCTCGCACCGCCGCCGTAGCCGGGCATGCGCGGGTGATTGGCTTTGACATGGGGGGCACGTCCACCGATGTGTCGCACTACGCCGGTGAATTTGAGCGCGAGTTTGAAACCCAGGTGGCGGGGGTGCGCATGCGTGCGCCCATGATGAGCATCCACACCGTGGCGGCGGGTGGCGGATCGATACTGGCCTTTGACGGTGCGCGCTTTCGCGTGGGGCCACAAAGCGCCGGGGCAAACCCAGGGCCGGCCAGTTATCGGCGCGGTGGCCCGCTGGCCGTGACAGATGCCAACGTGATGGTGGGCAAGGTGCAAGCGGCTTACTTCCCCAAGGTGTTTGGCCCCCAGGGCGATGAGGCGCTGGACGCCGACGTGGTGCGTGAAAAATTCAACGCACTGGCGCTGCAGACCGGTCGTCCGGCTGAGGAGGTGGCCGAAGGCTTCATCAGCATCGCGGTGCAGCAGATGGCCAACGCCATCAAGAAAATATCGGTCGCACGCGGCTACGACGTCACCCGCTACACCTTGCAGTGTTTTGGTGGGGCCGGTGGGCAGCATGCGTGCATGGTGGCCGATGCCTTGGGCATGACGCAGATTTTGGTGCATCCGCTGGCCGGTGTGCTGTCGGCCTATGGCATGGGGCTGGCTGACCAAAACGTGATTCGGGAGCAGGCTGTGGAGTTGGCCTTGTCGGACGCTTCACTGGCACAGATCACGCAGCGTCTGGATGAGCTGGCCGAGGCCGCGTGTGAGGAGCTGACGCGCCAACAGCTCAGCCTGGGTGAGGTGAGCGTGCACCGGCGTGTGCATGTGCGCTACCAGGGCACGGATTCGGCGCTGGTGGTGAAGTTTGGGCCGCTCGCCAGCATCGTCAGCGCGTTTGAGCAGGCTTATCAGCAACGCTTCTCTTTCCTCATGCCGGGCAAGGTGTTGATGGTGGAAGCGGTGTCGGTGGAGGCGGTTCTGCCAGGGGATGCGCCGACCGAGCAGCGCGTTACCGTCCATCCACCGCGTGAACTACCGTGCCGCGCTGAGGTGCGCGAGGGCGTGCCCATGTACTCCGGTGGCCAATGGCATCAGGCCAGCTTGGTGCTGCGTGAAGACTTGCGCGCCGGTGATGTGATCGTTGGCCCGGCCATCATTGCCGAGCAGAACGCCACCACGGTGGTGGAGTCGGGTTGGACTGCAACTTTGACGGAGTTTGAGCACCTAAGCCTTATGAGAAGCGCACAACGTGCTATCAAATTTGCAGCAGGCACGAAGGCCGACCCGGTGATGCTGGAGGTCTTCAACAACCTGTTCATGAACATTGCCGAGCAAATGGGTTTGCAATTGCAGAACACCGCGTACTCGGTCAACATCAAGGAGCGGCTGGACTTTTCTTGTGCTTTGTTTAACGCGCAAGGTCACTTGATTGCCAACGCACCCCACATGCCAGTGCACTTGGGCAGCATGGGGGAAAGCATCAAGACGGTGATTGCCCTTAATGCGGGCACGATGCAACCGGGCGATGTTTATGTGCTGAACGACCCCTACCACGGTGGCACGCATTTGCCAGATGTGACCGTGATCACGCCGGTGTTCTTGATTGCATCGCCCGAGGCAAGGGCGTTGACGCCCACGTTCTATGTGGGCTCCCGTGGTCACCATGCCGACATCGGTGGCATCTCACCGGGCTCCATGCCGCCGTTCTCCACGCGCATTGAGGAAGAGGGCGTGCAGATCAACAATTTCAAACTAATCGAACGCGGCGTGCTGCGTGAGGCTGAGATGTTGGCGCTGCTGCAAAGCGGAGCCCACCCTTCACGTAACCCGCAGCAAAACATGGCGGATTTGAAAGCCCAGATTGCAGCGAACGAGAAAGGCGTGCAAGAGCTGCGCAAGATGGTGGCGCAATTCGGGCTGGACGTGGTGCAAGCCTATATGGGCCATGTGCAAGACAACGCCGAGGAGTCGGTGCGCCGCGTGATCACCCAGCTCAAAGACGGGGGCTTCACGCTGGCGTTGGACAACGGGGCCCAGATTCAGGTGGCGATTCGGGTGGACGCGACAAGCCGCAGCGCGGAGATTGACTTCACTGGCACATCGGCCCAGCAAAGCAACAACTTCAACGCACCCACAGCGGTGTGCATGGCCGCAGTGCTCTATGTGTTTCGCACGCTGGTGAACGACGACATTCCGCTCAATGCGGGCTGTCTTAAGCCGCTCAAGGTGATCATCCCTGCGGGCTCCATGCTCAACCCCAATCCACCGGCGTCGGTGGTGGCGGGCAACGTTGAAACGTCAACCTGCATCACCAACGCGCTTTATGGCGCGCTGGGCTTGATGGCCGCGAGCCAGTGCACCATGAACAACTTCACATTCGGCAATGCGGCGCACCAGTACTACGAGACCATCTCGGGTGGCTCGGGCGCAGGCCCTGGTTTTGATGGCACGAGTGTGGTGCAGACGCATATGACCAACTCGCGTTTGACTGACCCGGAGGTGCTGGAGTTTCGCTTTCCCGTGCGTTTGGAGAGCTATGAAATTCGCACGGGCTCAGGTGGTGCAGGGCGTTGGCGAGGCGGTGATGGCGGCGTGCGCCGGATCCGATTTTTGGAAGCGATGACGGCCAGCATTCTTTCCAACGGGCGCGTGTATGGCGCGTTCGGTATGGCGGGGGGGCAGCCCGGTCAGGTCGGTATCAACCGCGTGCTGCGCAGCGACGGCAGGGTGGAGACCTTGAGCCACATCGGGCAGGCGG
>JANPNG010000215.1:0-15325 GCA_031427355.1 Hylemonella sp. | reverse complement strand
GGAAGGCACCCAGCGCCGCTGTATCAAGGACAACGGTTTTGCCTGAGATTTCATAAACCGGATTCAAGTCTCGCATCCTTGGACCGAAAGCAAGCTCGTGTCGCATGGGAATGACCACACGACTTTCAACCCGGTTGATGTAGTTGTTTTGAATGTCCAAAAGAAAGGGGGTCGTCTTGCGAATGACAGCATCTGGGTGGGGATAAACGTCAAACCGGGCCATGTCGTCGTCAATCAAAAGGTGCGGTATTTTGCCAAAGGGAGGCCTTCTTTTTTGATGCGCTCGTTGTAGTAGTCGATGGCAACTTTATTGTCCTCGTTCCACTTCGCCCAGTAGCGTCGCTTGACCTCCTCGGCCAGCAGCGTGTCCACCGTTTGTGAGACGTTCATGCCCATTTCACGCGCCATCTCCAGTACCTTGCTGTTGAGCGAAAGGTTGGTGGCTTTCTTGGGGGCTTTGTCGATCTGTAGCATGGCGCTCTCCGGTTTGGGGATGTGGTCATTATATGCGCATGATTGATGTGCATTCATCAGGGCGACATCACTTTGATCTTGATCAATTGCGGGTCATTTTCTAGTGCACAGGGGCGCGAAAATCCCCTAGCATCTAGCCAAGCATTGGTATGCAGCAAGAAAGGGGCCATGAGCGAAACTGTGCGCGAATCCATGGACGACACTGGAGCCGCTAAGGTCAAGTCCCGTCGGTCAATGCGCCGGTGGCTGGTCTTGCTGCTCATGGTGGTGGGGCTGCTCGGCCTGGCGGCTTGGGAGATGCACAGCTCCACTCTACAGTCGCTCTACTTGTCGCGCTGGGCCAGCCGTTTGCACTACGAACTGCAGCCCGGTCCCAGTGCCGACAATCGCTACCCTATAGCGGGCCCGCTGGACGAGCGCTTGGGCTACATCCAGTTGCCACTTTGGCTGGATCGCCTGAATCGACGCGGGTATGAGGTGAGTGCGCAGGCGCGCCAGTCGGCGGACTTGCGTCACTTCTTGGCGCAAGGTTTTTTTGCGCCGCACGACGACAAAAATCAGGCGGGTCTAGAACTGCGCGACTGCCGCAACGCGGTGTTTTTTAAAGCCAAATTCCCTCGCCATGTCTATGCCGCTGCCACCGATGTGCCGCCGCTGGTGGCGAACACGCTGGCCTTTATTGAAAACAAAGAGCTGCTGAGCCCCACTGCACCGCGCAGCAACCCGGCCCTGGAGTGGAAACGACTTGGCCGAGCCGTGATGGACCGCACGCCGATGCTGGCCGAGGAGGGGCGCAGCGCCTCGGGCGGCAGCACACTGGCCACCCAGTTGGAGAAATTTCGCCACTCGCCCCAGGGCCGTACCGGATCGGTGAAGGATAAGTACCGCCAGATGGTGTCGGCCTCGGTGCGGGCTTACCAAGACGGCGAGGAAACCGTGGGCGCACGCGAGCGCATCCTGCTCGACTACCTGAACGGCCTGCCGCTGGGTGCGCAGCGGGGGCATGGCGAGGTGAACGGCCTGCTGGACGGCCTGAGCCTGTGGTGGGGGGTCAACCCGGACGCCGCCAATGCACTCTTGCTTATCCCTGTCACCACCCGCCTGAGCGGGCCGCAGCGCCAGGCGCAGGCCCGCGCCTATCGCCAAGTGCTGGGCTTGCTGATCGCCCAGCGTCGCCCCTCGTTTTACCTGGGGGCGGGCCAAGCCCGCTTGGCCGAGTTGACGGACAGCTACTTGCGCCTGCTGGCCGAGGCTGGTGTGATCGAACCCGCCCTGAGGGACGCCGCGCTGGGCACGGCGTTGAAGGCACAGGACGGTCTGATGACCGAGGCCCAGCTCGATCCGAGTGAGTCGGGTGATCAGAGCGTGATGAGGGAACCCCTTGGTGACCGCAAAGCCACCAGCGCCGTTCGCATCGAGCTGGCCGAGCTACTGGCGCTGCCGCGCTTGTACGACCTGGATCGGCTGGATCTGTCAGCCACCAGCACGTTGGACAGCGCACTTCAAACTGCAGTGGCCAACACCTTGCGCCAACTGCGCACGCCCGAGGCGGCACGCAAAGCCGGACTTTTCGGCGAGCATTTATTGGCGTCGCACGATGACCCGGCGCAGATTTTTTACAGCTTTACCCTGTTTGAAAGTCAAGCTGGCGTGAACCGTCTGCGCGCGCAGACCGACAACCTGGATCAACCCTTTGACATCAACACCGGTGCCAAGCTGGAGCTGGGCTCCACCGCCAAACTGCGCACCCTCATCAGCTACCTGGAGATCGTGGCCGATTTGCACCGACAACTGGCTGGCCTGAGCGCACCTGAGCTGGCTCGCAAGGACGTACCCGCACGCGACAAATTGGCCCAGTGGGCCGTGCAGCACCTGCGCACTTCAAAGGACAAGACCCTGCCCGTGATGTTGCAAGCGGCGATGCAGCGTCACTATTCTGCCCACCCCGGTGAGGTCTTCTTCACGGGCGGCGGCTCCCACACGTTCGCCAATTTCAAACCTGAGGACAACGTCCGCTCGTTTACGGTGGCAGAGGCCTTTAAAGACTCGGTGAACCTGGTCTTTATCCGGCTCATGCGCGACGTGGTCAACCACACGCTGGTGCAGGGTGGGCAACCGGTGGATCGCATCCTGGCCGACATCAAACACCCTGAGCGCCGCGCTTTGCTGCTGCGCTTTGCCGACGAGGAAAGCAGCCGCTTGCTGCGCAGTTTTTACCGTCGCTATCGAGGTCAAGCGCCCGCTCAGCTTGACGAGGTACTCGCGGCCAGTCGCAGCAAATCAGGCCCTAAGTTGACCGCGCTGGAGCAGTGGGTGATTGAGCAGTTGCACCAAGAGCCCGGCGTCAGCATGGTGCGCCTGGTTCAAGACAGCCGCGATGACCGCCTGGCCGCCTACGACTGGTTGCTGCGCCTGCGAGACCGCAACGCGCAAAACAACCGGATCGCCGCGCTGCTGGAGCGCGAGGCCTTTGTCGAGATTCACCGCAGCTGGAAACGTCTGGGCTATCCGTTTGATCGGCTCGTGCCTTCATTTGCCAGCGCCATCGGCAGTGCGGGCGACCGGCCCGCCGCCCTGGCCGAGTTGATGGGCATCATCGTCAACGACGGGTTGCGTTTGTCCACCGTGCATCTGGAGGAAATGCGCTTCGCATCGGGCACGCCGTTTGAGACCGTGTTGCACCGCCAGCCACCGCTGGCGGGTGAGCGCGTGCTGGCCCCTGAGGTGGTGGCTGTGCTGCGCCAGTCGCTGGGCCAGGTGGTAGCGCTGGGTACGGCCCGGAGATTGAACGGAGCGCTGAAAGGCAACGACGGCAAACCGCTGGCGGTGGGCGGCAAGACCGGCACCGGTGACAACCGCCTGAACAGCTACAACCCGCGTGGCGGCTTGATCGGTTCACGCGCCATCAACCGCACCGCCACCTTTGTGTTCTTCATCGGCCCGCGCCACTTCGGCACGCTGACCGCCTATGTGCCCGGTGAGCAGGCCGACCACTACAGCTTTACCAGCGCGTTGCCGGTGCAGATCGTCAAGCAACTGGCCCCCTTGCTGGGGCCGGTGGTAAGCCCGCCAGTGCTTTCTACAAGCGGGCCTACAGGCGAATCACCCGCCCCGGGTTCATCAAATTGTGGGGGTCCAGCGCCTGCTTGATGGTGCGCATCAGGCCCAGCGCCACGGGGGATTTGTGGTGCTCTAGCTTTTCAACTTTCAAGCTACCAATGCCGTGCTCGGCCGAGATGGAGCCGTTGAACTGATCGACAAAATCAAACACCAGGGCGTTGATGGGTGCTTCTTCTTCATTCAAAAAGCGAGCCGCATCGTCGTTGTCTGGGGCTTGCACGTTGTAGTGCAGATTGCCGTCGCCCAGGTGGCCGTAGCAGACCAAACGCGCACCGGGGAAGGCTTGCAGCAGTGCAGCGTCGGTCAAGCGCACAAACTCGGGAATGCGCGAGACACCAATCGAGATGTCGTGCTTGATGTTCAGGCCCTCTTGCGCCTGCGCCAGGGGAATGCTCTCGCGGATGTGCCACAGCGCCTTGGCCTGCGCCATGCTCTCGGCCACCACGGCATCCGTCACGCAGCCCTGTTCCATGGCGGCCTCCAGCAGGCGCTCCAGGCATTCGCGCGCATGGGCTTCGGATTCGTTGTCCGAATTTTCAAGCACCACACACCAGGGTGACTCTTGCCAGAAGGGCACGCGTTGTTGCGGGAAATGCTTGGCCACCAGGCTCAGGGAAAACTGGCCCATCACTTCAAAGCCGGTCAAGCCCGAGCTTAAGAAACGGTGCGCCAGCCCGAGCAACTCCACGGCGGCTTCCATCGACGGCACCGCCGCAAAAGCGGTGAGCTGCGAGACCGGCATCGGGTAGAGCTTCATGGTGGCGCCGGTGATGACGCCCAGCGTGCCTTCCGATCCGATGAAGAGGTGGCGCAGGTCGTAGCCGGTGTTGTCTTTGCGCAGGCCGGTCAGGCCGTTCCAGATCTCGCCTTGGGCGGTGACCACTTCCAGGCCCAGGCACAGCTCACGCGTGTTACCAAAGCGCACGACTTGCGTGCCGCCCGCGTTGGTGCCCAGGTTGCCGCCAATGGTGCAACTGCCCTCAGAGGCCAGACTCAAGGGGAACAAGAAACCGTCTTTCTCGCACGCTTCTTGAATGCTTTGCAGCACGCAACCGGCATCCACGGTGATGGTCAGGTTGCCTGCATCCAGCTTGCGCACGCGGTTCATGCGTTGCAGGCTCAGCAGCACTTGCGTGCCACTGGCATCGGGCGTGGAGCCCACCACCATGCCGGTGTTGCCGCCCTGCGGCACCATGCTCACCTTGGCGGCGACGCAGGCTTTCACCACGGCTGCCACCTCCTCGGTGGAGCCGGGTCGTACCACGGCCAGGGACTTGCCGCGCTCGCGGCGGCGCCAGTCCAGCTCGTAGGCTTCAAGGTCGCCCTCGGTCAGTACGTTGGGCGCGCCGACGATTTGGCGCAGTTGGGTCAGGAGTTCAGAGTGAGTCGTCATGGGGCTTCCGTGAGCGTTGGGGTTTCAGGGTTCGGGTTGGCTTTCGCACTTTTGAGTCGCAGCCGCACATGCATAGCGCAGGCCGCAAACAGCACCAGGCACAGCAGCACTTCAATCCCCGCCAGCCAGGCCCCGGGCGCGGGCTCTGAGGTGGCGCGCACTGCGCCTTCGGTAAAGTACAGCCACACCAGCAGGCTGACCCAGCGGTAGGTGTACATGCGGTTCTTCAGCAGCCCGGCCAGGGGGATGCACAGCGGCAAGACTTTGAGCACCAGCCACGAGCCGCCGGGCCGCAGGGGGGCCAGCCACAGCTCCCAGGCCAGGCCGAGGGCGATCAGCCCCAACAGGCTGCCCACGGCCAGAAAGCGGGTCAAGCGGACGGAGGCCAGCACCGAGGCGGGGGGAAGGGCGGGAGGAGAGGAGGGCACAGCGTTGTCAATGGGTTTGATGGAGGTGGCATCATAGCGGCCATGCATTCCTCCCCGCCTTCGCCCCTTGCTTCGCCTCAGAGCCTGTCACAACGTTTTCGTGTGTTCTTTCGTGCCTTCCTTAAAGATATCTCCCATTTCCCCTGGCGCAGCACCGCGCTCACCCTGGGTGAGCGCTTTCGGGAAGACCGACTGGGCCTGACCGCCAGCAGCTTGACCTTCACCACCACCATTGCACTGGTGCCTTTCATCACAGTGGCCCTGGCGGTGTTCACCGCCTTCCCCATGTTCTCGGAATTTCAGGGCGTGCTGCAAAAGTGGCTGGTGCAAAGCCTGATTCCCGACAACATTGCGCGTCAAGTGTTGGGTTACCTCACGCAGTTTTCCGGCAAAGCCAGCAAGCTGGGTGCGGTGGGCTTGGCCGCGCTGTTCATCACGGCCCTGACGCTGGTGTTCACGATTGACCGCACGCTCAGCAGCATCTGGCGTGTGCGCCGCCCGCGGTCACTGGGGCAGCGGGTGCTGATTTACTGGGCGGCCATCACACTCGGGCCGCTGCTGATGGCCTTGAGCTTGAGCATCACGTCCTATTTACTCACCGCGTCCAGCGGCTTGATGGGTGAGATGGATGGGTTCTTGCGGCTGCTGCTTGATACGCTGGAGTACAGCCTGTTCGCCGCTGCCATGGCGGCCACTTACCACTATGTGCCCAACGCGCAGGTGAAGTGGGGCCACGCCTGGGTGGGCGGCATTTTTGCGTCGGCTGGGATAGAGATTGCGAAAAAATTATTGACGGTGTACCTCAAGCTGGTGCCCACCTATTCGGCCATGTACGGCGCTTTTGCCACCGTGCCGATTTTGCTGGTGTGGATTTACGTGGCCTGGGTCATTGTGCTGCTGGGGGCCGTGATCACGGCGTACCTGCCCAGCTTGCTCGCGGGTGTGAAGCGGCGTGGTGGTGCGCATGGTTGGCAGTTTCAACTCGCGGTGGAGGTGCTGCAGCAACTCCATGCGGCTCGTAGCACGCCAGATAAGGGTCTGTGCGCCTCGGAGCTGGTGCGCGCCCTACAGGTGGATGCGCTGCAACTGGAGCCGGTGCTGGAAACCCTCTCGGCGCTGGACTGGGTACAGCAGCTCAGTGACGACGACGCGCCTGATGATGCCCGCTACGTGCTGTTGGCCGACCCGGACACCACTGCGCTGGAGCCGCTGCTGCAGCAACTGCTGCTGGAGCACGGAGCAAGCGTCGATGGTTTATGGAAAAAAGGCGGCTTGAGCTTGTTAACTGTGCATGACGTGCTACAAAAATGAGAGCGTTTACTTTTTGAACACCCTGAAAGCAACACCATGACCTCACGTCGTTCCCTCTTAAGTGCCAGCCTGCTGACCCTATTGCCGCAGCTTGAGGCGCAGGCCCAAACCAAAACAACGGTGGTGCTGGGCACGGCCACCCCCGGCGGTGGCTTTCCGCTGTACGGCGCGGCCTTTGCCCAAACGATTGCCGAGGTCGATGCGACGCTGGAGATTCAAACCCGCAACACCAAAGGCAGCACCGAGAACATCCCCATGATCGAGGCCGGTCAGCTCGACCTGGCCCTGGTCACCGGCGAACCGTTTTACGAGGCCATCAACGGCATTGGCCGTGCCCCGGCTGATTTGAAAATCCTAACCGCCATGTACTCGTCCCCCGGCATGTTTGTCGCGCGGGCTGACAGCCCCTATCGCCGTATTGAAGACCTGCTGGGCAAGCCCGTCGCCTTCGGGGCCAAGGGTTCGGGCTTGGTGATTCTGGCGCGCTACGTGCTCGACGGTCTGGGCTACGACATGGACAAAGATTTTCAGCCCGTCTTGCTGGAGCGCGCAGGCGACGGCCCCGCCATGGCGGCGGACGGCAGCGTGGCCGCGCTGTGGGGTGGCGGCAGTGGCTGGCCGGGCTTTACGGCCGTGGCCAGCAGCCCGGGCGGTGCGCGCTTTATCGTGCCCGATGCGGCGCAGATTCAGCGCATCGTGGCCAAGCACACGCTGCTCAAGCCCATGGCCATTCCCGCACGCAGCTACCCCGGCCAAGACGCCGCCTTGCCTTCGGTCGGAGCCTGGTCTTTTGTGATCGCCCGACCAAACTTGCCTGACGAGGTGGCCTATCGGCTGGCCCGTGCCCTGCACCGGGGTGAGGCCGCTTTAGGCAAGCGCTGGCCGCAAGCCATAGAGAGCACAGCAGCCAACACGGTGGCCGCCGCCCCGCGCAGCGACTTGATTCATCCGGGCGTGCAGCGCTACTTGCGAGAGATCGGCTTTTTGCGTTGAGAGAATGACGTCGTTGGTCGAAATTCTTCCAATCCACCTTTTCAATAGCCATCTATGAGCAACACAAATATGAACACCGTCCACACCACGGTTCACATCAACGGCGTCGATCTCGCCTACTGCTTTGACGGCCCGGAGAACGCCCCCGTCGTCATGCTGAGCAATAGCCTGATGTCCAACTGGGACATGTGGGACTGGAACGTGCCCGCGCTAACCGACCGCTACCGAGTGCTGCGCTACGACACCCGTGGCCACGGCCGCTCTGGCACCCCGCCCGCGCCCTACAGCATCGAGATGCTGGCCGACGACGCGGCAGGTCTGCTCGACGCGCTGGGCATACAAGCTGTGCACTTTGTCGGCCTGTCCATGGGCGGCATGATTGGCCAGCAACTCGGCGCGCGCTACCCGCACAAAGTGCTGTCCCTCTCGCTGTGCGACACCGCCAGCGAAATGCCACCGCGCAGCCTGTGGGCCGAGCGTCTGGCGATTGCCGAGAAGCAAGGCATTGCGGGTCTGGTGGATGGCACGATCAAGCGCTGGTTCACTGCGCCTTTCATCGAGCGTTCGCCCGCCGACATCGCTAAAGTACGCGCCTTCATTCTGAGCACTGGCGCGCAGGGCTATATCGGCTGCGCCAGCGCCGTGCGCGACATGGCGCAAACCACCCTGCTGCTCAAGATCAAAACGCCCACGCTGATCCTGACGGGCCGCCAAGACCCGGCCTGCACCGTAGAGCAAGCCACCGTCTTGCACCGCATGATCGACGGTTCGCAGCTTCAGATTTTGGAAGACGCGGCGCATCTGGCCAATATCGAGCAGCCCGAGGCCTTCAACCGTTCATTGCGGGCCTTTATTGACCGCGTTGCCAGCAGCCTTTAAAAAATTAAAACAGGAGACAAAACCATGCAGACCTTCATCCAACGCGCCACTCTGATTGCCATGGCCTTGACGGCCACATGGACCAGCGCCCAAGACTACCCCAGCAAGCCCATCCGCCTCATCGTGCCTCTCACTGCAGGCTCGGGCGCAGACATCGCGGGACGCATCATTGCCCGGCATCTGAGCGAGGCCTGGAAGCAGCCCGTGATCGTGGAAAACCGCCCTGGCGCGGGCGGCCAGATTGGCACGCAGGCCGTCGTCAAGGCCGAGGCCGATGGCTACACCCTGTTGGTGCAGTCCGCCTCGCACGCGGCCAATTCCGCTATTTACAAAACCCTGCCCTATGACCCGCTCAAAGACCTGGTGGACGTGAGCATCCTGGGCATCACGCCCTATGTGATGGTCACGGCCAAGGGTGGCGAGTACCCTACGGTTAAGACCTTGATTGACGCGGCCAAAGCCAAACCCGGCGGTATCCCCTTTGCCTCCGCAGGCGTGGGTAGCTCCACCCACTTGGCCGCAGAGTACTTTGCGCAAGTCGCGGGCATCAAGATGCTGCACATCCCCTACAAGGGCTCACCCGAGGCGATTCAGGACTCCATGGCCGGGCGCACAGCCTTCTACATGGCCCCCATCAACACGGTGGTCGGGCAAATGAAGGAAGGCAAGCTCGCGGCCCTGGGGGTCTCCACCCGCCAACGCGCCGATGTCATGCCCGACGTGCCACCCCTGGCCGAGCAGGGCCTGCCAGGTTTTGACATCACCCTGTGGTTCGGCATGTGGGCCCCCACCGGCACCCCGGCGGCCATCGTGAACAAGCTCAACGCCCAAGTCGAGGCCATCCTGCAAAAACCTGACGTGCGCGAGCAGTTCGCCAAACTCGGCATCGTCCCATCCCCCATGAAACCCGAAGAGTTCGCCCGCTTCGTGCGCGAGCAAATCGGCATCTACCAGAAGATTGTTAAGCAGGCGGATATTCAGCCGCTGTGAGGCCTGCCCACAACCTTTTTTCGACATGCGATGTAAAATGCGTTATGCGCATAACGTGTTAAGGAGCGTGCCATGCACAAGCGAATGACGATCACCTTGGACGAGGTGGTGTACGACGGGCTGTACCGCACCATCGGTAAACGCCGCATGAGCCAGTTCATTGAGGACTTGCTGCGCCCGCATGTGCTGGACACGGCACTGGATGATGGCTACCGCGCCATGGCGGCGGACGCTGCACGTGAATCTGATGCGCAAGAATGGTGCAACGCCTTGGTCAAGGACATGCACAGTGAAGCGCGGTGAAGTGTGGTGGGTCGAGTTTGACCCGTCCGTAGGTTCTGAGATTCGCAAGACACGGCCAGCCGTCATCGTGAGCAACGATGCAGCCAACAGAAACCTGGCCCGTGTGGTCGTGGTGCCGCTGACCAGCAGCACAGGCCGTCAATACCCCGGCGAGGCTTTGGTATCTGTCAATGGCCAAAACAGCAAAGCAATGGCCGATCAAATCATGGCCGCAGACAAAGCCCGACTCAAAGGCCAACTCGGCATCCTGAGCAAGGCCGATGTGCAAGCTGTCGAAGACGCGATTCGTGTCCACTTGAGTCTGGCTAAGTGATTGGGAGCTGACCCCGTATCTTGGAGTTTTCCATCTAAAAGGAATGGGCTCACTCAGACCGTTGGTCTTAACCGGTCGTATACACAGGGTTCCAGGTTTTTCCGACGAGCCACATTACTTCAGGCGTTTTAGCGCCCCTCGTAAACACGCGCCCATCAACTTCCTAGGCAACTATGGCTGAACTTGTCGCTGACTGCTCGCGGTGTGGATCTAAACGCATCACCTTTGATTTAACCCAAGAGAATTTTTTGGGTATGAAGTACGGTTGGCAACAGTGGTACGAAGCCTTCTGCATCTGTAGCACTGCCGAAAGGCTTCGATCTTCGTACTGGCGCAGGCAGGCGACACTGACAAAAACATCGTTCACAAAAATGACCTCATCAAATTCACAGGTGCGGTCAATCAGTTGATGAGGATTGAAGGCGTAGTCAGCAAAAAAGATGATGCTTCAGTCGAGCCCCCGCAGTACCTACCACAGCCGATTGAAGCAGCGTTTCGCGAGGGTGCAATGTGTCTCGCGGTGAGTTGCTACAACGCTGCGGGCACTATGTTTCGTCTATGCGTAGACCTAGCCACACGATCACTGCTTCCTGAGGGTGAAATTGCAGGGCTGAACCCAAAGGTAAGGCGCGACCTTGGTCTCAGGTTGCCCTGGCTATTCGCCAACAACACCCTTCCGACTGCGCTCCACGATCTTTCGACATGCATCAAAGACGACGGAAGTGATGGTGCTCACGCCGGCACTCTCGGCAAGGATGATGCCGAAGATCTGCTGGATTTCACAATGGCTCTGTTAGAGCGTCTGTATACGGAACCGGAAGTCTTGAAGCTGGCGAAGGAACGCCGTGAAGCGCGACGCACCGACGCGAAGTAATATGCCCAATCCATTGACTTGCGTGAAAAGTCGCGCAGGTCGGAGAATTCAAACGATCGACGTCTTAAGAAGCACTGCGGCTACGAAAATTTCTCAATTGGTGGTCGGCGCAATGTCATCAGTGCTCGCCGCGTACTAATTCAGCCACATCCGTTTTTGTGAGAGCGCATTTTCAAGATTCCTTGGATTTTCGTCTGCGCGGGGAATGACGGGGCTGCCTACTTCTTCCCCATCTCCGCCTCATACCGCGCCTTATTCACCGCGTTCGCCGGGTACAGGCCCGGCAGGGCGGCGCCGGCGTTGACTTCTTTCATGATCCAGGCTTCCAGACGCTCTTGCTCGGGGGCCAGCACCAGCATTTCTTCCAGCAGGTCGGCGGGGATCAGCACTGCGCCGTCGTCGTCGGCCACGATCACGTCACCGGGGAAGACGGCCACGCCGCCGCAACCGATGGGTTGTTGCCAGGCGACAAAGGTCAGGCCTGCCACCGAGGGTGGCGCGGCCACGCCGCTGCACCACACGGGCAGCTCGGTGCCGAGCACGCCGCCCACGTCGCGCACCACGCCGTCGGTGATCAGCGCGGTGACGCCGCGTTTGGCCATGCGGGCGCACAAGATGTCGCCAAAGATGCCAGCATCCGTCACGCCCATGGCGTCCACCACGGCAATGCAACCGGCGGGCATGTCTTCAATGGCGGCGCGGGTTGAGATGGGGGACGCCCATGAGGCAGGCGTGGCCAGGTCTTCGCGTGCGGGGACAAAGCGCAGGGTGAAGGCGCGGCCTACCAGGCGCGGCTGGCCGGTGCGGATGGGGCGCGTGCCGCGCAGCCAGACGTTGCGCAGGCCTTTTTTGAGCAGGATGGTGGTGAGGGTGGCGGTGGTGACTTGGGAGAGGATCTCGACGGCTTTGGGGTCGAGGTGCATGTCGATGGGGGCGGTCATAGTCGGTCTCGTAATGTAGGGGGACTGGATTCCCGCCTACGCGGGAATGACGAGGTGTGGCGGTCAGGCGGCTACTGCGGATGGGGCCGGGCGAAAGTACTGCAAGGCCAGTGCGGACGTGATCAGCCCATAACCCAGCAGATCGGAGATCCAGCCCGGATAGACCATGGCAAAACCGGCGACGATGAGCATGGTGCGCTCTATCGTGGTGGTCTTCTTCAAGGCCCAGCCCTGAAAGCCTGCGGCCAGGGCACCAATGCCGACAATGGCCGTGAAGGTGACTTGCGCGATGGACCACCAGTTGGCCGTGGCCAGTGCTTTGGTTGAGCCCATCAAGAGCAGGCCCTGACCGGCGGGGTCAAGCACGAACATGAAGGGCAGCAGGAAGGCGGGCAGGGTGTACTTCCAGCTTTGCAGCGTGGTCTTGTAGGGGTCGCCACCGGTGATGGCCGCAGCGGCAAAAGGCGACAGCGCGGTGGGGGGCGACACCTCGGACAGCACGGCGTAGTAGAAGATGAACATGTGAGCGGCAAAGTCGGGCACGCCCAGCTTGGTCAATGCCGGGGCCGCGATGACCGCGCAGATGATGTAGGAGGCAGTGACGGGCACCGCCAGGCCCACGATCCAGACCACGAGGGATGTGTACACGGCGGTGAGCAGCAGGGAGCCACCGGCGTAGTCGATCACGATGGAGCTGAACTTGAGCCCCAACCCGGTGAGCGTGACCACACCCACAATGATGCCCGCGCCCGCGCAAGTGGCCGCCACGTTGAGCACGCCAATCGAGCCGCCCTCCATCGCCTTCACAAAAGGCGACTGAAACAGGTTCTTGACCCACGAGCCTTTGCCCTGAAACAAGTCGTAGGAAATCAGCGCGGTGTCGCGCCGCAAAAAGCTGGTGAAGAAGGACACCACCGTGGCCCAGAACACCGACAGCACCGGCGAGAAGCCCCACATCATGAAGGCCACGATGGAGACCAGCGACAGGAAATGGAACCAGTAGTTTTTGGTGAGGTGCCAGACCGTGTCCACCTTCTCGAACGTGGTGTTGCCCATGCCGTATTTGCGCGCGTCAATCTCGACCATGAAGAACAGGGCCAGATAAAACAGCAGGGTCGGAATCACCGCCATCAAGAGCACGTCGAGGTAAGAGATTTTGAGAAACTCAGCGATCAAAAACGCCGCGGCACCCAGCACCGGCGGCGAGATGATGGCCCCCAAGCCACCTGCGGCCAGCAAGCCTCCGGCGGCGTTTTTCTCGTAGCCCACCTTGGCCAGCATGGGGTAGGCGACTGCGCCCAGCGTCACCGTGGTGGCCACGCCGGAGCCGGACGGCCCGCCCAGCAGGAAGGAGGCCAGCACCACCGTGCGGCCCGCGCCGGTGGGTTTGCCGCCCATGGCCGAGAAGGAAAAGTCAATGTAGAACTTGCCCGCGCCCGAGTATTGGAGGAAGGCACCAAAGATGGTGAACAAAATGATGAGCGAAGACGACACGTCCACCGCCACGCCGTAGATGCCCTCCAGCGTCATGTACAGCACACCCACCAAGCGGCCAATCTCATAGCCCTTGTGCGTCCACGGTGCGGGCAGGTAGGGGCCGAACAGCGCATACGCCATGAAGCTCAGCGTGATGATGGGCATGATCCAGCCATTGGTGCGGCGCATGGCTTCGAGCACCATGGCGATCAGGGCCAGGCCGAACACGATGTCCCAGGGCTCGGGCGAGGTGTTGCGGTCGGTAAAATCGTCGCCGCCCATGATGAGGTACACCACGACGCCGATGGACAATGCGGCGGCCAGCCAGTCCCACCACATGATGCGATGCCTAAAGCGCGGGCTGAGCGGGAACACCAGAAAGCTCAAGAACAACACAAAGCCCACATGCACCGGGCGCAGGGTTTGCGTGGGCACGATGGCATAGGCGGTGTAGAGGTGAAACACCGACATGATGAAGGCCACGGCAACCACAAACACCCCCAGCCAGCCCTTGAGCTTGTTGGCCGCGCCTTCTTCGGCTTCGATGAATTCCTCGGCCTTGCTCAGGGCTTCAGCGCTGACGGCGACGTCGGGTTCATGCGCGATGTGGGGGTATTCTTGGGTCATGGGGTGGACTTTGTACGCGAGTGAATGCGGGCTCAGTTGAGCTTGATGCCTTTTTCAGCAAAGTACTTGACCGCGCCGGGGTGGAAGGGGATGGGTGTGGCGCTGTTGCGCTGGTTCTCCAGCTTGAAGTTCTCTGCCTCTTTGTGCACGGCAATCAGGTCGGCACGTTTGTCAAAAATGGTTTTGACGATGTTGTAGGCCGTCTTGTCGTCCATGCTTTCATGGGCCAGCAGGATGTTCATCACGGTGGCCTGCTTGTTGTCGGTGTCCATGCCACGGTACATGGCTTTGGGGATCACGTCCTCAATGTAGAGGTTGCCGTATTTCTTGTTCATCGCAGCCACGGCTTCGGCATGGTCCACCATCTTGATTTTGGTGCCGGGCGTGTTGGCCAGATCGGTCACACCCGCAGTGGGCAGGCCGCCGACCCAGAAGAAGGCGTCAATCTTGCCGTCCTTCATTGCGTTGACCGATTCGGCCACGCCCAGGCGCTCGCGCTTCAGGTCTTTGTCCTTGTCCAGGCCAGCAGCTTCAATCAGGCGAAACGCCATGACTTCGGTGGCGCTACCGGGTGAGCCGGTGGAGATGCGCTTGCCTTTGAGGTCGGCCATCTTGTTCACGCCACGGCCCTCTACGCTGACCACATGCATGCGGTTGGGGTAGAGCACCATCAGCGTGCGCAGGGGGATCTTGTTGCCCTTGAACTTGTCTTCACCCTTGTAGGCGTCCTGGCTGGCATCGGTCATGGCAAAGCCGATGTAAGGCTTGCCGCTGCCCAGCAGCTTGAGGTTGTCCACCGAGCCGCCGGTGACCTCAGCCGTGGCCTGCATGCCGGGTACGTATTTGGACAGCACCGAGGCCATGCCGCCGCCCATCGGGTAGTACACCCCGCCCGTGCCGCCAGTGGCGATGGAGATGTTTTGCGCGCCCGCGCTCAGGGACAGCAGCAGGCCAGCGGCCAAGGTGCCAAGTGTGGCCAGGGAGGTGCGAAGCAGTTTCATGGTTTCTCCAAAAGGGGGGTGTTTTCCAATCGGCCATTCTGGCACTGTTTCCCCGAGCCAGCCCTCCCGATTTTCCCTGAGCTGTTTTGCGTTGGGGGTGATGAATTGGGCTGGTTGACGCGCTTCAGCCTGTGACAAACGGCGCATGCAAGAAACCCCGAAAGCGCGCTCGCCCACCGCGCGTGGGGGCTTGGGTGAGCCG
>JANPNG010000214.1:0-3271 GCA_031427355.1 Hylemonella sp. | reverse complement strand
TTTGGCATTGGGCGCACTCGGGCTCGCAAAATTTGCGAATCCTGTGACATCGCTTATTCCAAAAAGATCAAAGACCTGACCGACGGCGATCTGGAAAAAATTCGCGACCACATCGCAGAACTCACCATTGAGGGTGATTTGCGTCGTGAGACAACCATGAACATCAAGCGTTTGATGGACATTGGTTGCTACCGCGGATTCCGTCATCGCCGTGGCCTGCCCATGCGCGGTCAACGTACGCGTACTAATGCGCGCACCCGCAAGGGGCCGCGTAAAGCTGCCCAGTCACTGAAAAAATAACCGGCATTGAAGGAACACCATGGCTAAATCACCCGCCAATAATGCCGCGCAACGAGTGCGCAAAAAAGTTCGCAAAAATGTTGCGGATGGCGTTGCACACGTGCATGCATCATTTAACAACACCATCATCACCATCACCGACCGCCAAGGCAATGCTTTGTCATGGGCGTCGTCGGGTGGTCAGGGTTTCAAAGGCTCACGTAAATCAACACCGTTTGCAGCGCAGGTTGCTTCCGAAGTTGCAGGTCGCGCCGCTGTTGAACAAGGCATCAAAAACCTTGATGTCGAAATCAAAGGCCCAGGCCCTGGTCGTGAATCTTCGGTTCGCGCCTTGGCTGCACTCGGAATCCGTATCAATCTGATCTCCGACGTGACCCCCATGCCTCATAACGGCTGCCGTCCCCAAAAGCGTCGTCGTATCTGATCGTTGGCTACATTTTTGTAGCTTTAAGTTGTAAGCCCACCGCCACCTGAGTTTTTTGGGTGGCTCCCGCAAGTCTCTTGCGGAAGATGATATGTAAAGGAAGTTCACGTGGCACGCTATCTCGGCCCCAAGGCCAAACTCTCTCGCCGTGAAGGCACGGACCTGTTCCTGAAAAGCGCACGTCGTGCTATCGGTGACAAGGCCAAGTTTGATTCCAAGCCTGGCCAACATGGCCGCACATCCGGTCAGCGCACGTCTGATTTTGGCCTGCAACTGCGCGAAAAGCAGAAGGTCAAGCGCATGTACGGTGTGCTGGAGCGCCAGTTCCGTCGCTACTTTGAAGAAGCGGATCGTCGCAAAGGCAATACCGGTGCCAACCTCTTGTTTCTGTTGGAGTCCCGCCTGGACAACGTTGTGTACCGCATGGGCTTTGGCTCTACGCGTGCTGAAGCGCGCCAGTTGGTGTCGCACAAAGCAATGACCGTGAACGGCCACTCCGTTAACATCCCTTCTTACTTGGTTAAGGTGGGTGATGTCGTGTCGGTTCGCGAGAAATCCAAGAAACAGAACCGTATTGTTGAAGCCTTGCAACTGGCTCAACAAGTGGGCATGCCTGCCTGGGTTGAGGTGAACCTCGACAAGGCAGAAGGTACCTTCAAGAAAGTGCCAGACCGCGACGAATTCGCAGCTGACATCAATGAATCGCTGATCGTTGAGTTGTACTCGCGTTAATCGATAATCATTTCTCGTCCCTTTGCCGCGTTTCTTCGCGGCGAAGGTGCTTCACCAGCCTTACCGGTGTAACGAACCGGGGGTATTGACAGGAAGTCTGCATGCAAACCAGTCTGCTTAAACCCAAAGCAATCAACGTAGAACAACTTGGTCTGAATCGTGCCAAGGTGGCACTTGAGCCTTTTGAGCGTGGCTACGGCCATACGCTGGGCAATGCCCTGCGCC
This sequence comes from Hylemonella sp., assembly GCA_031427355.1. GTDB lineage: Bacteria > Pseudomonadota > Gammaproteobacteria > Burkholderiales > Burkholderiaceae_C > CANCDA01. Next base: position 1,590 of record JANPNG010000214.1, on the reverse strand, counting down.
GTGTTTTGTTGTCCTCCATGCCGGGTTATGCCGCAACCGAAGTCACGATTGCGGGCGTACTGCACGAGTACTCATCGATTGACGGCGTTCAAGAAGATGTCGTCAACATTTTGCTCAACCTCAAGGGCGTGGTGTTCAAGCTTCACAACCGTGATGAAGTCACACTGAGCCTGCGCAAAGATGGCGAAGGCGTGATCACCGCCGCTGACATTCAAACGCCCCATGATGTGGACATCATCAACCCTGAGCACGTCATTGCCAATTTGTCTTCGGGCGGCAAGCTGGACATGCAGATCAAGGTAGAAAAAGGCCGTGGCTATGTGCCCGGTTCAATGCGACGCTATGGCGACGAGCCGACCAAGTCGATCGGGCGTATTGTGCTTGACGCCTCTTTCTCCCCGGTCAAGCGAGTCAGCTACACCGTTGAGAGCGCACGCGTTGAGCAGCGCACTGACCTGGACAAGCTCCTGGTTGAAATCGAGACCAACGGTGCCATCAGCGCTGAAGATGCTGTGCGCGCTTCGGCCAAAATTCTGGTTGAACAACTGGCTGTATTCGCACAGTTGGAAGGCAGCGAGTTGGCTGCATTTGAAGCCCCGGCCAGCCGTGGCAGCAGCCAGTTCGACCCGATCTTGCTGCGTCCGGTCGATGAGCTGGAGTTGACGGTGCGTTCCGCCAACTGCCTCAAGGCTGAAAACATCTACTACATCGGTGACCTGATTCAGCGCACCGAAAACGAGTTGCTCAAGACCCCTAACCTGGGTCGCAAGTCGCTCAATGAGATCAAGGAAGTTTTGGCTTCCCGTGGTTTGACTTTGGGCATGAAGCTCGAAAGCTGGCCACCAGCCACGTTGGAAAAACGTTAAATTTCAGCGACCCGAGGTCGAATATCGAACCAAGGCTAAGCGCCACGAGCAGTACCTGATACGGCTGCTTGTTTTATAAATTAAGGAAATCACCATGCGCCACGGACACGGATTACGAAAACTCAATCGCACCAGCTCGCACCGCCTAGCTATGTTGCGCAACATGATGAACTCGCTCATCGAGCATGAAGTCATCAAAACCACACTGCCTAAAGCCAAAGAACTGCGTCGCGTTGTCGAGCCCATGATCACGCTGGCCAAAGAAGCCACCGTCGCCAATCGCCGCTTGGCCTTTGACCGTCTGCGTGACCGCGACAGCGTGACCAAGTTGTTCAACGACCTGGGCCCACGTTTCAACGCACGTCCTGGTGGTTACACCCGTATTTTGAAGATGGGTTTCCGCGTGGGTGACAATGCACCTATGGCTTTGGTTGAATTGGTGGATCGCCCCGTCACCGCTGAAGCCGATGCCCCCGCAGAGACGGAAAATTAAGGTATAATCAAACTCTTACCGCGCGATGGAGCAGCCTGGTAGCTCGTTGGGCTCATAACCCAAAGGTCGGAGGTTCAAATCCTTCTCGCGCAACCAACAAAATGGCGGTATCCCGCTACAGTAAACGCCCACTTTATGTGGGCGTTTTTGTTTGTGCGACCAGCATGGGGGCACACCTGCGGGTGCAAATCCCACTGTAAGTTGAGTGCCACCTGTGAGTTGATAGTTTCC
>JANPNG010000213.1:0-46853 GCA_031427355.1 Hylemonella sp. | reverse complement strand
GGCGGTGTCAATGCGGAGGGCCATCTTGCAGCAGGCGCTGCACGGTGGCGCACAGTTCTTCGATGTCGTTGGGTTTGTGGATGAGCGCGCGCGCGCCTTCGGCCAGGGCGCTGTCTTCAATCTCCTGGGTGATGTAGCCCGAGGCCAAGGCCACCGGCAGATCGGGCCGAGCGATGCGGGCCATGCGCAGCAACTCCACCCCGCTGTAGCCGGGCATGTTGTAGTCGGTCACCAGCAGGTCAAAGTCTTGGGCGCGATCTTGCAAGGCCGTGGCCGCCAGATGGGGATCGGTAAATGTGCTGACGGTGTAGCCCTTGCGTTTGAGCGAGCGTTCCACCAGAAACACCAGAGCCGAGTCATCGTCCACGTACAAGACGTGTTTACCTCGGCCCGAGAGCGCATTGGTCTCGGCTGCTGCGGGTGGCGTTTGCGGTAATTGCAGGTAGGTGACCGGAAAATACAAAGTGAACTGGCTGCCCACGTCGGGCGTGCTGGTGACGCTCACGCAGCCTTGGTGGCTTTGCATGATGCCGTGCACCACCGACAAACCCAGCCCTGTGCCCTGTCCCACGGGCTTGGTGGTGAAGAAGGGTTCGAAAATTCGCTCCAACCTTTGAGCGCTCATGCCGCTGCCAGTGTCATGCACTGAGACCGTGACGTACGAGCCGGGTGAAATGCCCAGCCGCTCACATTCGTGCGCAGGCGGGTGGCAGGCATCCAGCAGAACGCTGACCGTGCCCTTGTGGGTGCCACAGGCGTGAATGGCGTTGGTGCACAGGTTGAGCACAGCCTGCTCGATTTGGGTGGCATCCGCCAGCACCAGAGGTGTTGGTTTGAGATGAATCACCAGCGCCACCGCAGGGGGTAAGGTGACCTTGAGCAAGCGTGCGGTTTCCTCGACCACATCAGCGATTTGAATCGGGCTGCGTTTGGGCACCTCATTGCGGCTGAAGGTAAGAATTTGGCGGACCAGATCGCGGGCTCTGCGTGCGGCTCGGTCGATCTCCATCAGGCTAATCAGGGCGGGCGCATCGACCGGTGTGTCTTGTTGGGCCAGGGTCACATTGCCCAAAATAGCGCTAATGATGTTGTTGAAGTCATGCGCGATACCCCCCGCCATGGTGCCGATGGCCTGCATTTTTTGTGACTCGCGCAGTTGAGTTTCCAGGATGTTGCGGTGCGCCTCCACTTGTTTTTTGGCCGTGAGGTCACGCGCAAAAATGGTGGTGATGTTGCCCTGGGGATGATGCTCGCTGGTGACACTGGCCTCCAGGGCCAGTGCTTTTCCATCGAAGGTTTGACCCACAACCTCGCCCAGCATGGCGTGCTTAACCACTTGCATGGTGGCCATGGCGCTTGTGATTTCGGGCAAGAAGCGCTCCAGCGGGGTGTGCAAGGCCTGATCGGCTGGGCACTGAAACAGGATGGCCGCTGCTGGGTTGAACACCCGGATCAGCAAATCGTTGTCCACGCAGATGATGGCGTCGAGCGATGAATTGATGATGGTGGCCAGCCGGTTTTCGCTCAGACGCAACTCTTCATTGCGCTGTTGCAGGGCGGTCGCACTTTCTTGCAAGGCGCGCCGCCGCTCGTTGAGGGCGCGGCGCTCGGACAGCAAGGGGCCTTGGTCAATGATGGCGCAGATGAAATGGGCCTGGTCATTTTTGGCGTAGCGTATGCGCGCCATGTGCAGATCTCCCGTGAACCCTCCTTGGGAGCTCCTGGAAAAAATAATTTCGCTGGCGTTGCTCTGGCCATCGCGCTTGACTATCTCCAGCGCCCGCTCGACGGCTTCGGTGTGGCTAGACCTGACCAGCGGCAGAAGGAAGTTCAGCGCGGGGTCTTGCTCTGAGGGGCGGAACAAACGCAGTGCCATTGCATTGCTTTGGATCACCATGCCCACCTCATCCACCACCATCAAGGCCAGCGGCACGTTGGAGAAGAGGGATTCAAAGCGTTCCGACGCACCTTCAGCGGCCATTCGGCTGTAGTGCAGGGCCGCATTTTGGGCTTTGAGGTCAACCTGGTAGCTGCGCAGATCCTCGATCAGCTTCGACAGTGATTGGAGCGAGCTTTCGTTCGGCATAGTGTCTGCACCTGGAATGGAGAGGAAATGGTATCAGACGCATCTTCACCTAGGCCCTTTATGATTCGTGATTCAACGCTTGTTCAGTTGCCCACCGTAAGGACTCTATCGTTATGCCGCACTTGGCTGCTTCTTCGGCACTCGCCCGATTTCGCGTGATTGACCTGACCCAGGTGCGCGCTGGCCCCACCGCCTGCCGCCAGTTGGCCGACTGGGGCGCGGATGTGATTCAGGTGCAAATGCCCGAACACATGCGCGGTGACGACACGCTGGGCGGGCAAGACGGATCGGACTACCAGTACACGCATCGCAACAAACGCTCCATCACACTCAACCTCAAAGAGCCCGAGGGCATTGCCGTGCTCAAACGCCTGATTGCGGGCGCGGATGTGGTGGTGGAGAACTTTCGGCCTGATGTGAAGTTTCGCCTCGGTATTGATTACGAGACGCTGAGCAAAGATCATCCGCGTCTGGTTTACGCCAGCATCTCCGGCTTTGGTCAGACCGGGCCTTTGGCCCAGCGCCCCGGCTTCGACCAGATTGCGCAGGGTATGGGCGGGCTGATGTCGGTCACCGGCCTGGCCGAGCAGGGGCCGATGCGGGTGGGCATTCCGATTGCCGATTTGTGCGCGGGCATCTTTGCCGCGCAGGGCATCTTGGTGGCGCTGCTGGAGCGTGAGGCTTCGGGCAAGGGCCAGTGGCTGCACACCTCGCTGCTTGAATCGATGGTTTACATGATGGACTTTCAGACCTCGCGCTGGTTGATCGACGGCGACGTGGCCACGCAGGCGGGCAACTTCCACCCCACCAGCATTCCCACCGGCGTATACAAGGCACGCGATGGCTACATGAACATTGCGGTGTTCGGCTCCAAGATCTGGGAGCGCTTTTGCGACATCCTGGGTGCGCCCGAGTGGGTGAGCGATGCGCGTTACCACGACAAGCAGGGCCGCTCAGTCAACCGCGACACGCTCAACGCCGAGATCAACCGGCGGCTGGCCGCACAAGACCGAAGCTACTGGATCGAGCGCCTGAATGCGGGTGGCGTGGCCTGCGGCCTGATTAACAACATGGCCGAGGTGTTTGCCGAGCCACAGGTGCAGCATCTGGGCATGGTGCACAACATCGTGTCCAAACATCAAGGACCGCAACGCCTGGTGGGCCAGCCGGTGCAGTTGGAGCGCACGCCCAGCACCATCGCCCGCGCCGCGCCGCGCCGGGGTGAGCACAGCGAAGAAATTTTGGCCGAACTGGGCCTAAGCGCCGCCGACATGGCGCGTATGAAATCAACCGGAGTTTTTTGATGTCTTCCCTCGTTTATTCATCTCCCACCGAGCGCGTCCAGACCTGGATCGAGGGCAGCACGCTGCACATCCGCTTCAACAATCCGGGACGCCACAACGCTTTGTCGGTCGATATGTGGGAGGCCGTTCCGCCTCTCCTGGCGCAGGCCGAAAACGACGCGGCGATTCGTCTGGTGGTGTTCTCCGGCGCGGGCGAAAAAGCTTTTGTCTCGGGCGCCGACATCTCGCAGTTTGAAGACCAACGCGCCGCCCAGGCCGCCGTGGCTCGCTACGAAGCCATGGCCGAAAACGCACTCATGGCAATTTACAACTGCAAGAAGCCGACACTGGCCAGCATTCGTGGTTTTTGCATCGGCGGTGGCGTGAACGTGGCCATCAGTTGCGACATCCGCATTGCGGCCGCTGACTCGGTGTTCTCCATTCCTGCGGCGCGCTTAGGGCTGGGTTACCGCTACTCGGCCATGAAGAACCTGGTTGATTTGATCGGGCCGGGTGCCGCGAAGGATTTATTTTTTACCGCACGCAAGATTGATGCGAACGAGGCTAAGTTTTTGGGTCTGGTTTCGCGGGTTTGCGGGCCTGAAGAGCTACCCGCATTGCTGGCCGAGTACACGTCAGCCCTGGCCGCCAACGCACCACTCACCGTGTATGCAGGCAAAGCCATCACCGCTGAAATTTTGAAGCCCTCGCCTGAATTGGATGCGGCCTTGTGCCAGCAACTCATCAAAGCCTGCTTTGAGAGCGAAGACTACGCCGAAGGCCGCAAAGCCTTTATGGAAAAACGCAAGCCGGTGTTTATCGGCAAATAAACCCACTCTTCACGCAAACACAAGGAACCACCATGAAATCGTATTGGCTGAAGATGGACGACCACCACTCCACGCTGGAGCTGCGCGATGTGGTGCAGCCTGCGCCCGGCCCACGCCAGGTGCTGGTGCGCGTGCGCGCTGCGGGTCTGAACCGCGGTGAGTTGATTGCGGGCCACGGCCTGCACGGCAGCGGCGCAGCAGCCAAGCCGATTGGCATGGAGGCTGCGGGCGAGGTGGTGAGCTTTGGCGCTGAAGTCACGGGCCTCACAGTGGGCGAACGGGTGATGGGCCGCTGCCCCGGCGCGTTTGCCGAGTACGCGCTGATTGACGCGCGCGAAGTGATAGCCGTGCCTGCCAACCTGTCGTGGGAAGAGGCGGCCAGCATCCCGCTGACCTTCCTGGTGGTGTACGACATGCTGGTCATGCAGGGCCGACTCAAGGCCGACGAATGGGTGCTGGTGGCGGGCGCATCGTCGGGCGTGGGCGTAGCTTCGATGTTGATGGCCAAGGCGCTGGGGGCCAAGGTGATTGGCACTTCGGGTTCCGCTGCCAAACTGGCGCGGCTCGACGCCTTGGGCCTGGACGTGGGCTTGTGCACCCGCATCGCCGATTTTCATGACGCGGTGATGCAGACCACCGAAGACAAGGGTGTGGATCTGGTCGTCAACACGGTGGGCGGCTCGGTCTTTGCCGAGTGCGTGCGCAGCATGGCGTTTGAGGGGCGGCTGGCCACGGTGGGCTATGTGGACGGCGTGCTCCAGGGCGCGATGGACATTGAGCTGCTGCATGCCAAGCGATTGACCTTGTTTGGCGTGTCCAACAAGTTGCGCAGCGCGGAGCAAAAATCCTCCGGCGTGCCCGGCTTCAAGAGCCACATCCTGCCGCTGTTGGCCAATGGCCGTATCAAACCTGTGGTGGACAAGGTGTTTGCGTTTGCTGATCTGGCGCAGGCCAAGGCGATGATGGAGAGCAATCAGCACCTTGGGAAAATTGTGTTGATGGGGTTTGAATGAAAACCTTGTCGATTCTCACGGCGATGCTGCTCGGCAGCATGGGCGTGACCGCCCAGACCCAAACCACGGCCTATCCCAACAAACCCATCAAGCTGCTGGTCGGCTTTGCGTCCGGCGGCGCGGCGGATTACGTTGCGCGCACGGTGGGCGATGCACTGGGTCGCGCACTGGGCCAACCCATCGTGATCGAGAACCGCGCGGGGGCGGGCTCCAGCATCGCGGCTGAATTTGTGGCCAAGGCCGCACCGGATGGTTACACGGTGCTCATCGCCAGCCCCGCCGCCATCTCGGTCAACCCGGCGCTCAACGCCAAGCTCAGCTACTCGGCGCGCGACCTCGCGCCCATCACCAAAGTCACCAGTTCGCCGCTGGTCATTGCGGCGCATCCTGGCAGCGGCATCAACTCGGTGGCGGACCTGATTGCCAAGTCGAAAAAAGCACCTGGTTCTCTCAACTACGCCACATCGGGCAACGGCTCGGCCCCGCACTTGGGCGCGGCGCTGTTCAGCCAGGTGGCGCGGATTCAGATGGTGCACATCCCGTTTCGTGGCGGTGGCCCGGCCATTCAGTCGGTGGTGGCGGGTGACACACAAGTGACCTTTGGTACACCGCCCTCGGTGCTGCCCATGGTGCTGGCTGGGCGCTTAAAAGGCCTGGCAGTGAGCAAGCGCGAGCGCTCGACCCTGGTGCCTGATTTGCCCGGTATGGCCGAGGCGGGCCTGCCCGATTACGCAATTGAGTTTTGGTATGGATTTTTTGTGCCTACAGGCACGTCACCCGCCATCATCAAGAAGATTTTTGATGCCGCCACGGTTGCGCTACAGCAGCCGCAGGTCAAAGCCGCGTTGGCGCGTGAGGGCACGGAGGTGTCGCTCTCCACATCGCCCGAGCAGTTTGCGACCTTCTTGACCGAGGACGCCAAGTTTTGGGTCAAGCTGGTCAAGGATGCGGACGTGAAAGCGGAATGAGGTCCGACGAAATAAGCTAAAGTCCTGCCCCTTGCAGGTCCATCGATCTGATTTTTTAACACAACACCCACATGCCCAGTTACACGATACGACCCGCCATCGCTAAAGACGCCAAGACTGTTGCGGACTTGCATGCCCGCATCAGCGACGAGATTTACAAAGACTTGGTCCCGCAGGAGTTCTTCAAACCGCAAGACAAGATCGAAGGCTTGGCCTTCTGGCGTGATGCCATCGAATACGGTGAGCCGCAGGTGTTGTTAGCGCTAGACGGCGACACGACCATTGGCTTTGTGGGTTTCGACCGCTCGCGTGACACGGGCACCAAACCCACGGTGGGTGAGATCTGGTCCATCATGGTGATGCCCTCACACCGGGGCACCGGCGCAGGCTTGGCTCTGTGGGACGCCGCGCGTGAGGGTTTGCAAGACGAGGGTTGCACCCAGGTCACGATCTGGCTGCCTTTGGGCAACGAGCGCGCTTTGCGCTTTCATGACTTGGCCGGCTTCAAGCGTGAACTGCCATCGGCCCGAACGGCGGATGTGAATGGTTTTCGGCTGGAAGAAATCCGCTTGAAACGATCGATAGCCTGAGCTTTTTCTCGACGCTTTCGCCAATCTTTCTGTCGCCTTCTTTCAAACGCTGCCAGGTGAGTTGCAGCAGGCGGGCATCCGCGCTGGCACGATGTCGCTGCTGGCCTCTGTCTTGCACCACTTTGTCTTTGATGATATGCCAGAGGTCAGCCTCTTCTTCGTTCAACAAAGCGCGCAGATTTTCAAGTTTGAAATTGGGCGTCATGTTGGCCGCATCAAACAGCCGGCCTAGCCAACTGTAGTCATGGCCCCAGCCATCGGAGTAGGCGGTTTGCCCGCCGAGGTTTTGGTTGAGCAGGCTGGCCACTTCCCTCACATAGCGGCCCCGGCTCACCAGCAGGTCTTGCGAAATATGGTGCACCACTTCGGCGCTGCTGTCCCAGTGCGTCCAATCGGGCTCGGGCCGGATCAGCGAACACCATGTCTGACCATCGGGCAGGGCGTAACCCACCTCGATGGGGTAGCCGCTGCGGCCAAAGCCGGAAGCCTCGATGTCCAGGATGATGGGAGCGGTCTTCATACCGCTTGTATCGGCTGGGCTGCGCGATAACTTGAGGCCTGCCTCTACTCAGACAGTTAATCAAACAGCTAATCAAACAGCGACTCAAAGCCATCAATCGGCTCAAAGCGTTTATTGCGGTAGTGCAAGCGCGAAGGCCCGGGCAGGGCGCGCGCGCGCACCGAGTGGCGCGCGTCGCCGGGATAGCACAGCACGCGCACACCGTCTTGGTCAAAGGGTTCCGGTTGCACCACGGGCGGCAGGCGGCTTTGTGCCTCGCTCAAGACGCTGGCGACCGTGCTGTGGCGCGAGAGGTGGGCCAGGCTCATGATTTGCGGTGGGGCCAACTCGATTTGCGCGTCGCGGTACTGCACCAAGGCGGCGCGAGGCGATAGCCAGACGCTCGCCGTGGCTTCATGGTTGTCGTGGCTCGCAATTTGATCCGACGGCACGGCGGTGATGAAGAAGCGGGTGTCAAAGCGTTTGCTGCTGACCGAGGGCATGAAGGGCGTGATCCAGCGGACCCAAGGCGTGACGCTCTGGGTACTGAGCCGCAGACCCAGGCGCGCCAACACGGCGGGAAAGCTCAGACCCTCTGCCAGCATGGCACGCGCCTGCGCCACTTGGTCGGCAGTGGCACTTTGCGCGAACAACACGCCCGACTCTTCAAACGATTCGCGCAGTGCGGCAACAAACATGCTGGCTGCGGTGGGCGCGTCCAGCTCGGGCTCGCCCAGAAGGGCGTGCAAGGCCTGCGCGGGCTGGTCCAAGTGGGCCAAGGTGTCGGCGGCGGCGTCCAGCGCGTCCACCTTGCCCCCCGGAAACACATAGGCTCCGCCCAGCACGTCTGACAGACCGTGGCGCTTGATCAGAAACACCTCTAGCCCCTGCGGTGCGTCGCGCAGCATGACTACCGTGGCGGCGGATCGGATGGGTGTGGTGACAATGGTGGAGTTGAGTTCCATGGCGGGCAATGCAAGAACGGGTGGTGGCAGAGTTGATGATTTTAGTTGTGTGGGCCCGCTAGTCGCGGTAGATTGCGTGGACATCATGGCCCAAGCGATCGCACATCGTCAATTCATCCGCTTCTGGTTCGCCCGCCTGTCTGGCGTCATGGCCAATCAGATGTTGATGGTGGCGGTGGCTTGGCACATGTATGACATCACCTCCAGCGCCTGGGACCTCGGCCTGGTGGGCTTGTTTCAGTTCATCCCCGCGCTGCTCATGACGCTGCCTGCCGGGCATGTGGCCGACCGGTTTCACCGGGGGCGTATCTTTGCAGTCTGTATGTTGGCGCAGGCGGTTGTGGCGGCCTGGCTGGTGGGCGCCACGCAGTGGGGCCATGTCACGCGGGAGCTGATTTTTGGCTTGTCCGTGTTGCTGGGTATGGCGCGGGCTTTTCAGATGCCGGTGCAGCAGTCGCTCACCCCCATGCTGGTGCCGCCGGAGTTCCTGCAACGGGCGATTGCGATGAGTTCCAGTGGTCAGCAGGTCGCCGTCATCAGTGGGCCAGCGCTCGGCGGCTTACTGTACTTGGCGGGGGCTTCAGTCGTTTACGCCACTTGCGCAGTGCTTTTGTTGCTGGCCTGCGCGCTGGTGCTGACGGTGCGCTACACCCATCGCCCCTCCCATTTGGCCGCGACGTGGGGAACGGTGATGGCGGGTGTGGCGTTTGTCTGGCAGCGCAAGGTGCTGTTGGGGGGGCTACATCGCTGGATCTGTTTGCCGTCTTGCTGGGCGGGGCCACCGCCTTGCCGCCCATCTATGCGCGCCTCGCCTGCCATGGGAGCGCTGCTCATGTCGTTGGTGCTCATGCGCTGGCCGATCCGGCGTTGGGTGGGGCGGCGTGTGTTGATGGCGGTGGGTGTGTTTGGCCTGTCGATGCTGGCGCTGGCCGTGACCGGCGCGGCCGATAACGTCAGCGTGGTCACGCGCCTGACCCTGATGCAGCTGGAGACGCCCGATGAAATGCGAGGCCGCGTCTCAGCCGTCAACTCCATCTTTATCGGCGCGTCCAATCAACTGGGTGAGTTTGAGTCCGGCGCCACCGCTGAGCTGTTCGGCCCGGTGGGCTCGGTGGTGCTGGGTGGCGTGGGAACGATGGTGATTGCCCTCTCATGGTTGAAGCTGTTTCCGGCGCTAGCGCGGCGCGACCGCATGGTGTGATCGCTTGGGGTGAATCCACCGGAATAAAATCACACTGCCGTATCGACGCCACAAGACGATGCCACAAGAGACAACGCATGAATCCCACCACCAAACCCCTGATCGACCACCGCACCTACACCATCGCCCTGCGCAAGATGCCCGAGTTTTTGGAGGTGTTCAACCGTTTGGCCATGCCTGTTTTGAAAGAGACGCTGGGCACGCCGATTGGCTTTTACACCACCATGGTGGGGCCGCTGAACCAGTTTGTGCACCTGTGGGCTTATGACGATCTGGCGGACTTTGAGCGGCGCTGCAAGGCGCGTGACGCGCATCCGGATTTTCCAGCCTATCTGCAGGCCTCGGCCCACCTGATCACGGCGCAAGAGACGCGGCTGATCAAGTCGGTGATCCCGGTTTAGGCCGATAAGCCAAGCACAATAAAAAAATGGGCCCTTGCGGGGCCCATTTTTGATTCAACTTGACGTTTACATGTTGTCGGTAAAGCTGCGCAGTTTGTCCGAACGGCTGGGGTGCTTGAGTTTGCGCAGCGCCTTGGCTTCGATCTGGCGAATGCGCTCACGGGTCACGTCAAACTGCTTGCCCACTTCTTCCAGCGTGTGGTCGCTGGTCATCTCGATACCAAAGCGCATGCGCAGTACCTTGGCTTCGCGCGGGGTCAGGCTGTCGAGAATGTCTTTGACCACATCGCGCAGGCCCGCTTGCATGGCGGCTTCCATCGGGGCGGTGTTGGCACTGTCTTCGATGAAATCGCCCAGATGCGAGTCATCATCATCACCAATCGGTGTTTCCATGGAAATCGGTTCTTTGGCGATTTTCATGATTTTGCGGATCTTGTCCTCGGGGATCTCCATTTTCTCGGCCAGCACGCTGGCGTCCGGCTCAAAGCCAAACTCTTGCAGGTGCTGACGGCTGATGCGGTTCATCTTGTTGATGGTTTCGATCATGTGCACCGGGATGCGGATGGTGCGCGCCTGGTCCGCGATGGAGCGGGTGATGGCCTGGCGAATCCACCAGGTGGCGTAGGTCGAGAACTTGTAGCCGCGACGGTATTCAAACTTGTCCACGGCTTTCATCAGGCCGATGTTGCCCTCTTGAATCAGGTCGAGGAATTGCAGGCCACGGTTGGTGTATTTCTTGGCGATGGAGATCACCAGGCGCAAGTTGGCCTCGATCATCTCTTTCTTGGCCGCACGTGACGAATACTCACCCTCGTTCATGCGTTTGTTGATGTCCTTGAGCTGATCCAGCGGCACCACGACCTTGGATTGCAGGTCGGCCAGTTTTTGCTGCAAGTCCTGCACGGGCGGGATGTTGCGCGCCATGATGACGCTCCACGGCTTGCCCGCTGCGGCTTGCTTTTCGATCCATTTTTGGTTGAGCAGGTTGGACGCCACCTTGTTGCCATGCTTGTCGCGGCCACTGAAGTCGGCGATGAAGTGCTCTTGCGGGTAGCCGCACTTGTCCACAATGATGCGGCGCAGTTCGCGCTCTTTCTTGCGCACGTCGTCCACTTGGCCGCGCACCATGTCGCACAGCTTCTCGATCGCCTTGGCGGTGAAGCGGATGGTCATCAGCAACTCGGACAAGGCGTGTTGCGCTTTGACGTAATTGGGCGTGCCGTAGCCCTCTTTGTCATAGACCTTGTGCACTTTTTCAAACAGATCGCGCATTTGGTCAAAGCGGCTGACCGCTTCACGCTTGAGTTCTTCAAGTTTCTTGGTCAGCGCCTTGGAGCCGCCTTTGCCGTCGTCGTCGTCGGCTTCGTCGAACTCGTCAAAATCTTCTTCGGCCACGTAATCATCGGCCTCATTGGGGTTGGAAAAGCCGTCCACGATGGTGGTGATGACGACCTTGCCTTCGCGGATTTCTTCGCCCAGGCGCAAGATTTCGGCAATGGTGGCGGTGGAGGCCGAGATGGCTTCCATCATTTTCATCAAGCCGCCTTCGATGCGCTTGGCAATCTCAATTTCACCTTCACGCGTGAGCAGCTCGACCGTGCCCATCTCGCGCATGTACATGCGCACTGGGTCGGTGGTGCGGCCAAACTCGCTGTCCACGGTGGACAGCGCTGCCTCGGCTTCTTCCTCGGCCTCTTCTTCGGTGGAACCCGCCTGCGCGGTGTTGGTCAGCAGCAGGGTTTCGGCGTCGGGCGTTTGCTCGTACACGGCCACCCCGATGTCGTTGAGCATGGAGATCACAGCCTCCAGCGTCTCGGCATCCACCAGTTTGTCGGGCAGATGGTCAGAGATTTCGGCGTGCGTCAAAAACCCGCGCGTTTTGCCCAGCTTAAGCAAGATTTTGAGGTGCGAACGGCGCTTGGCCATGTCTTCTTCGGATAACACGGTCTCATCCAGGCCAAACTCTTTCATCAAGGCGCGCTCTTTGGCCTTGCTGATCTTCATGCGCAGAGGTTTGATCTTCTCGCCGGTGGCGCTCAGGACGGGCTCAACTGCAACTTCAGGCTCTAGGTAAGCCAAATCCAGGTCGTCGACGCTGTCCGGGTTGATGCTGCCTTTGGGCTTGGGCCCACGCTTGGCCCCTTTTTTGACCGGTGCGCTGGATGCGGGGGAGGCGGCTTTTTTGGATTCAGGGGTTTTAGAAGCGGGCACTGAGAGGGCTTTCGAGATCGGTTTGGCTGCGGCTTTAGCGGCGGGGGGAGTAGGCTTCTTGGACTTTTGAGCGGGCATGGATCAACCTCTGGACAACAAAAAAACGGACAAGGAACAAACACACTGACGACGAGAAAACCGGCGCGATGGCTGCGCGGTTAATAGGGCAAAGGACAAAGCCTTGGGGGCAAGATGTGTGGGCGAACATTTGGTATGCAGTCCTTGCGGTAAGGCGGCCGGTTGTGAAGTGATTTCAACGGTTGGCCTGGCCCGGAGGTGCTGCTGTCGCTCTTGCCGAGTAAACAGGGGTGGATTATACCTTCGGTTCCAACAACTTTTTCCGCCGTTCATGGATCTCGCGGTAGCGCAGCGCGGCAGACGGGTCGTTCTTGGATGCCTCCAGTGCCTCGGTTTCTTGTGCCTTGAGTTGCTCCACCAGCATGCGGTTGACCAGGTTGCGCAGCTCTTGCAGAGTCTCCCGCTGGTTGTCGGCGGTGTCGTCCAGCGCGGGACCGGACATGAGTTGCTGGGCCAGGTCTTGGGAGGGGTGGTCAAGCAGGCCCTCGCGCAGCGCGGCCCAAGCCTGGGGGCCGTGCTCGTGCAATTGGCTCTCCAGCCAGCTGAACAGAGGGCCATGCGGGGCGGGCAGGGCGCAGAGCAAGGCGTGGTCTTCGCTAGACAGGCTGTCCCAGGCGGCGCTGTGGCCCAACAGCAAGCGGGCGGCATGGTCGGCGCGGCTGGCCGGGGCAGCACGGCCACTCAACCGCGGTTTTGGTCTGAAATCTGATGACGATTTAGGGCTGTAGCCCTCTGAATAATTGTGTTGGTAGCTATTATTTTTATAGCTACTTCTGGAGCCGTCAGCAAATTTTTTAGCGCCGTGGGAGGGGGCTGGTGACCACAAGACGGTTAACTCACGGGTGGTGAGCTGCACCAGATCGGCCAACTCGCTTAAGAGTTGAAGCTTGAGCGCACCCTCGGGCAGCAGGCTCCACAGCGGCTTGGCATTGCTGGCCATGTGGGCGCGGCCCTCCGCCGTGTGCAGGTCGCAGCCTTCGCGGGCGGCATCCACCAGGAATCGACTCAGGGGCAGGGCTTCGCTCACGTAGCGGGAGAAGGCCTCTTTGCCGTGCTCGCGGATGAAGCTGTCGGGGTCATGCTCTGCGGGCAAGAACAAAAATTTGACGCTGCGCACGTCGCTGGCATAGGGCAGGGCACCGTCTAGCGCTTTACGGGCAGCACGCCGCCCGGCGGCATCGCCATCGAAGCTGAAGACGACCGAGTCGGTAAAGCGGAATAGCTTTTGCACATGCTCGGGCGTGCAGGCTGTGCCCAGCGTGGCCACCGCGTTGGGAAAGCCAAGCTGGGCTAGTGCCACCACGTCCATATAGCCTTCGGTGACGAGCACGTAGCCTTGTTCGCGCAAGGCACCTCTTGCCTCAAACAGACCATACAGCTCACGCCCCTTGCTGAAAACTGGTGTCTCGGGCGAGTTGAGGTATTTCGGCTTTTCATCGCCCAGCACGCGTCCGCCAAAGCCGATGCACTCGCCTTTGACGTTGCGGATCGGGAACATGATGCGGTCGCGGAAACGGTCGTAGCGTTTTTCTTCGCCGCCGTCTTCATCGGCGCTAGTGATGACGAGACCGCTCTCCGCCAACATCGGGTCGTCGTAGTTGGGGAAGACGCTGGCCAGCGTGCGCCAGCCTTCGGGTGCATAGCCCAGGCCAAACTGTTTGGCGACTTCGCCTGACAGGCCACGACCCTTGAGGTACTCAACAGCGTGAGGCGTGTTTTTGAGGTGCTTGCGCCAGGCTTCACCGGCTTTTTCCAGCACATCGGTGAGCGTGGCTTGCTTCTCGCGTTGCTCTGCGGCGCGGGCTCGGTCTTGCGGGCTGGCGTCGTCCTCGGGCACTTGCATGCCGAACTGCTGGGCCAGGTCCTTGACGGCTTCAATGAAGGTCATGCCCGCGTGCTCCATCAAAAAGCTGATGGCGTTCCCGTTCTTGCCGCAACCAAAGCAGTGGTAGAACTGTTTGGCCGGGCTGACCGAGAACGAGGGGGATTTTTCGCCGTGGAAGGGGCACAGACCCATGAAGTTGGCACCACCCTTTTTGAGCTGCACGTAGCGGCCCACGATCTCCACCACGTCGGCGCGGGCGATCAGCTCCTGGATGAAGGTTTGGGGAATGGCCATGGGGGTGTGATTGTGACTTAGTCGGCTTGCCGTCTGCGCAGGACCGAGGTCGTGGCCGTATCGATCGCTCGGTTTCTTAACGCTCCTGAATCAGGATGTAACCACGGTTTTCAACCCGATCAAATGTGCGCATGCCTTTGACCAGGGTTTCAGTCGGCATCCAGACCCAGCCCGCACTGGCGGGGTTCACGTCCAGAACCAGAAAAGAGTTGGACTGGGCGTCGTAAGCCCCCAAGGGGGAGATGTGGCCACCACCGCGTTGGCCCACTGCTTCTCGCCGGTAGTTGACGATGACGTAGTCGCCGCCACGGCTGAGGTTATCGACCAGATCAGCGCGAATTTGCGCATCGGTCTTCAAGTCGTCCACCACCACGGCCCGGGTTACCAGGCCATGCGCCCTGAGCAACTCGTCAAATTGGCGCAACTGATAGCCACCGTCGCGGATCAGTTTGCCATTGATCGTGACAGGTTCCCCCAGGACTTGTGAGCGGGTTTTTTGTCCTTTGCCAATCACGTTGTCTTGCGTAAAACGGGGGACTGACAGCTCGACGCCGTGCGAGATGTAGACCATGTCTTCGGGGCGCAAGCGACTGCGGTCACGGGGCAGCTCGGGGCTGCGGGCGTGCAGGGCATTGAGCACGATGGCGGCCGTGGTAGGACCACAAAAAGCGGTGTTGGACTGCGCCTCAAACTGATTCGCCAACGCTGGAAAATCAATTTTTGCAGCCGCGCTGGACAGTCGAGCCATGCCTTCATCCGAGCTGAAGGCAACCAAACCTTGGAGCGGTTTAAGCTGCGTGTTGTCCTGCGCCAGCCCCTGCGTAAGCCCCGATGCACATAAGAAAAGAGTGAGGACGAAGCGTTCTAACCATGTCATGAAAATCTCCCGGCGCAGAGCAAAAGAGCAAGTTTATAGGCAAGCTTGCCTATTCGCCCATGACAATGCCTTCACGGCGTGGGTCGGCGCCGCTCAGCCACATGGGCACACCCTGCACCTGCCCACGGCTGATGGCTTGCAAGCCGCTGGTCATATTGACTTCCCGAACCTCGTGGCCTCGTGCGTTGAGGGCATCGACGGTGGTTTTGGGGAAACGTTTTTCCTCCAACTGAGTCGGCCCGTTGAGCGAGCCGAAATTGGGCAGGTTGATGGCTTGCTGCGGCGACAGCCCCCAGTTGAGTACGCCGTAAATGGTTTTGGCGGTGAAGTGAATGATCTGCGCGCCGCCGGGGCTGCCCACACTCATCACCAAAGCGCCACTTGCTTTGTCAAAAATGAGTGTGGGGGACATGCTGGAGCGGGGGCGCTTGCCGGGTTGTACGCGGTTCGCGATGGGGGTGCCAGACGCATCAGTCGGTAGAAAACTGAAATCGGTGAGCTCATTGTTAAGTAAGAATCCGCCCGACAGTGTCGGGTTGACCGTCACCATTTGACGCGAGCCAAAACCGTTTTCGATGGTGGTGGTCATGGCGATGCCGTTGCCCCATGCATCCACAATGGAGATGTGTGAGGTGCCATATTCGACTTGTTCAGGCATCGGTGCGTAGGACGTTTGAATGCCGCCGGGGGAGCCCGGCTTGGCCGTTTTCATGCTCAAGGTGCCGGGTGCTTGGCTGATCAGTTGGGCGCGCCCGGCTAAATAAGCCGGATCCAGCAGGCTCATCCAGCGGCCGGCGGGCGGCTGTACAAAGTCGGGGTCAGCCAGGTACTGGGCACGGTCTGCAAACGCCAGGCGTGACGCTTCGGTATAGAGATGCAACCAGTCAGCGGACGGTAGGCCATGGTCCAAAGGTAGGTTGACCGCGTTCGTCTGGTTAAGTAGTCCCAGGATTTGGCCAATGGCAATGGCCCCAGAACTCGGAGGCGGAAAGCCGCAGACCCGGAAATCATGGGCCCTGGCCCGGTAGTCATGGCAAAGCGGCGCACGTTTAATGGCCTTGTAGTTCGCCAGATCGGCCAAGCTGAGTTGGCCTGGATTCGAGGGATGCTTTTGAACCTTGTCCACCATGGCTTGTGCCACTTCACCCTCTTGCATGGCCTTGGCACCGTGCTGGGCGATTCTTTTTAAAACTTCAGCCAGAGCCGGGTTGCGCAGCAGATGACCCACTTCATGGGGCGCGCCATCTGCCTTGTAAAAATAAGCGTGGGCCACGGGGTCTTTTTTAAGATGTTGCTCAGTGCCAAGCAGGGAATTCAGTCGAGGACTGACCTTGAAGCCCTCGGTTGCCAAGGCAATGGCGGGCTCAAACAGTTGTGCCCAGGGCAGCTTGCCATGTTGCTTGTGCACCATCTCCAGCATGGCCACCGTGCCCGGTGTGCCCACTGAACGGCCACCCACTACGGCATCGTAAAACGCCAAGGGTTTGCCATTCGCGCCCATCAGCAGTGTTTCATCAGCCGCCGCAGGCGCGGTCTCGCGGCCGTCATAGGCCTCGACGACTCGTCCATCGAAGTGCAGCAGGAAAGCGCCGCCGCCGATGCCGCTGTTTTGTGGCTCCACCAGTGTCAACACCATCTGCACGGCGATGGCGGCATCGGTCGCGCTGCCGCCCGCTTTGAGCACCTGATAACCGGCCTGAGTGGCCAGTGGATTGGCAGCGGCAACCGCAAATTTGGCGCTGGTCCAGCCGGGTTTTTCAGCATAAACCGAAGCCACCTCAGACTGGACTGGCTCCACCAAGGGCGGCTCGGCCAGTGCCGCAGCGCATGCGGCGAGCAGCGCCAGGCTGAGCCAGGCTAAGCAGAGCTTCACGCTGCCAGTGCGGCTAAATTTAAGTGAATACATGGCATATCCAGCTAAATATATGCGTGAGCAGCTATCAAAAATGTAGCGGGTGAGTTACTTCGGGGCCAAGCGAATGGCACCATCCAGGCGGATGGTTTCGCCATTCAGCAAGTCGTTCTCGAAAATATGAACAGCCAGCTTGGCGTAGTCCTGCGGTGTGCCCAGACGACTGGGAAAGGGCACGGCCGCGGCCAAGGAGTCCTGCACTTCTTGCGGCATGCCAAACATCATGGGTGTGCCCATGATGCCGGGGGCGATGGTCATGTTGCGAATGCCGTTGCGCGACAGGTCACGGGCGATGGGCAGCGTCATGCCGACAATGCCACCTTTGGAAGCGCTGTAGGCGGCCTGGCCAATTTGGCCGTCGTAAGCCGCGACCGAGGCCGTGCTGATGATGCAGCCACGCTCCATCGTGGGTTCGGGCTCGTTTTTGCACATGGCGTCGGCGGCCAAGCGGATCATGTTGAAGCTGCCGATCAGGTTGATGGTGACGGTGCGCTTGAAGTTCTCAAAATTGTGAGGCCCGTTTTTGCCCACGGTTTTTTCACCCGTGGCAATGCCAGCGCAGTTCACCAGGCCCATGAGCTTGCCCAGGGTCGTGGCCTTGGCGACCACGGCCTGGCCATCGGCCTCGGAGGTCACGTCGCACTTGACGAAGGCGCCGCCAATCTCTTTGGCAACGGTCTCGCCTTTATCGGCTTGCATGTCGGCAATCACGATGATGCCGCCTTTGGCCGCGAGCATGCGTGCCGTGCCTTCGCCCAAGCCCGACGCGCCGCCGGTGACGATGAATACCTTGCCTGGAATGTCCATGTGATTTCCTGATGTTTGGGTGATTGATCTGACTGAATGACGCGTGACTGCGAGCCGTCTCGCAAGTTTCAGCAACTCAAATTATCACGTATCGCTTCATGGCAGAAAATCCTTTAATTTTGCTGCTATACTTCGGCCTCGCGGAGACTTGTAGGCGCGTAGCTCAGCTGGTTAGAGCACCACCTTGACATGGTGGGGGTCGTTGGTTCGAGTCCAATCGCGCCTACCAATTTTCCGTTTTCTGCATCTCTTTTGCCACCTCAAAGTAATCTTTGAGGATATTCGGCAGATGATCTCCCACCCATGTGTTGCAGTGCAATATAGTCGTCTAGTCGATCTGGCTTGATCGGCATGATCGTTGGCAAGAGGTGAATTCAGTCATGAAAAGCAAAAAGAGTGGTCATGCGGCGCAGAGCGGGCATGTCATCAAAAAATACCCCAACCGTCGTCTGTACGACACCAATGCCTCGACCTACATTACCTTGGCCGAGATCAAGCAATTGGTGCTTAAAAACAGTCCCTTTGTGGTGCAAGACGCCAAGACCGGTGACGATCTGACGCGCAGCATCCTGCTGCAAATCATTCTGGAAGAAGAAGACTGCGGCACGCCCATGTTCACCACGGAAGTGCTCTCCAGCATTATTCGTTTTTATGGTCAGGCCATGCACGGCTTCATGGGTAGCTATCTGGAGAAAAACATCCATGCCATGCAGGATGTGCAGACCAAACTGGGTGAGCAATCCAAGCAAATGACGCCTGAGCTGTGGGCGCAGTTCATGGGTTTGCAGTCGCCCTCGATTCACGGCCTGATGAACAATAACTTGGAGCAGTCCAAAAACATGGTGCTCCAGTTTCAGGAACAGATGCAAAAGCAGACCGAGCAGATGCTCGAAACCTTTGGTCTTAAACGTTAACAACGCAAAATTTGCGAAGCTCCTTCATTGAAAACTCAACCTATGTCCGCCGTACCGACTACCGCCAAAATTGGATTTGTCAGCCTGGGCTGCCCCAAGGCGCTGACCGATTCCGAATTGATCCTCACGCAGTTGAACGCCGAGGGCTATGAAACGGTCAAGACTTTTGAAGGTGCGGATCTGGTTATCGTCAACACCTGCGGCTTTATTGACGATGCGGTCAAAGAAAGCCTGGACACGAT
Organism: Hylemonella sp.; assembly: GCA_031427355.1. Taxonomy (GTDB): domain Bacteria; phylum Pseudomonadota; class Gammaproteobacteria; order Burkholderiales; family Burkholderiaceae_C; genus CANCDA01. The sequence continues at coordinate 27,857 of JANPNG010000213.1, read as the reverse complement.
TGGCGAGGCGCTGGCCGAGAACGGTCGGGTCATCGTCACCGGCTGCCTGGGCGCCAAGACGGGCGAAGACGGCGGCAATCTGGTGCGCCAGATGCACCCCAAGGTGCTGGCTGTCACTGGCCCGCACGCCACGCGAGAAGTGATGGACGCGGTGCACGCCAACTTGCCCAAGCCGCACAATCCTTTCATTGACCTGGTGCCCAGCCCCTTTGGCATTGCGGGCATCAAGCTCACGCCACGCCATTACGCCTACCTGAAGATCAGCGAAGGCTGCAACCACCGCTGCACGTTTTGCATCATCCCGTCCATGCGCGGCGATTTGGTGTCGCGCCCGATTGGCGATGTGCTCAAGGAGGCGCGCGCCCTGTTTGAAGGCGGCGTCAAAGAGTTGCTGGTGATCAGCCAAGATACTTCGGCTTACGGCGTTGACGTGAAATATCGCACAGGTTTCTTTGATGGCACGCCGGTCAAAACCCGCATGCTGGAGTTGGTGCAGACGCTGGGCGAAATGGCCGAGCCCTATGGGGCTTGGGTGCGCTTGCACTACGTGTACCCCTACCCGAGTGTGGACGAGATTATCCCGCTGATGGCCACCGGCAAGGTGCTGCCTTACCTGGACGTGCCTTTGCAGCATAGCCACCCTGATGTGCTCAAACGCATGAAGCGCCCGGCCAGTGGCGAGCGCAACCTGGAGCGCATTCAGAACTGGCGCGAGATCTGCCCCGAGATCGTGATTCGCAGCACCTTTATCGCCGGTTTTCCGGGTGAGACTGAGAGTGAGTTCGAGCACCTGCTTGACTTCATGCGCGAGGCGCAGATTGACCGCGCGGGTTGCTTTGCCTACAGCCCGGTCAAAGGCGCTGCGGCCAATGACATCCCTGGCATGTTGCCGTTTGAGTTGCGCGAAGAGCGGCGCGCCCGTTTCATGGCCGTGGCCGAAGAAGTGTCAGCCGCCAAGTTGCAACGCCGCGTAGGGGCCACGATGCAGGTGCTGGTGGACTCCGCCCCTGCAATGGGCCGCAAGGGTGGCGTGGGCCGTACCTATGCCGATGCACCAGAGATTGATGGCACGGTGAGATTACTGCCACCAGAGAAGATCAGCAAGACGCTCAAGGTGGGTGAGTTCACGCGCGCTCGCATTGTGGGCACGCAGGGCCATGATTTGGTCGCTTTGCCGATCTGATTTCAAAGCGTCAAAACCCCAAAGAAAAAGCCCCATGCAAATGCATGGGGCTTTTCAAAGTGGTGCCCAGGAGAAGACTCGAACTTCCACGTCCTTGCGAACGCCAGCACCTGAAGCTGGTGCGTCTACCAATTTCGCCACCTGGGCCACAACGAGTGCTAGTATAGCATAGGCCCAGAGGGGGTTTCGATGGTTTTCATTGAGTTGGCCCTCTGAAACACGATCTTTTTTCGTTCCACCCAACTCGAACGTCAACCCAAATTTATTCAAAGCACCTGGGCTTCCAGGAGAGAGAGTTTTTTATCAAAAATACCAATCCAACCAGCGGATTGCTGGACGAAATTGAAGGCGTTGTTCAAGGACACCGCGACGGCCATGGTTTTGTTACCCGTGACGATGGCGAGCCCGACATCTATCTGCCGCCCAACGAGATGCGCGCCGTCTTGCACAAAGACCGCATCAAGGTGCGCATCGCACGCTCGGACCGCAAGGGTCGCCCCGAAGGGCGCGTGGTAGAGATCATCGAGCGGCCACCGCAGCCCATCATTGGGCGCTTGCTGCATGAAAGCGGTATCTGGATCGTGGCCCCTGAGGACAAACGCTACGGCCAAGATGTGATGATTCCCAAGAGCGCCACCGGCGACGCCAAAGCGGGCCAGGTGGTGGTGGTGGAGTTGGTCGAGCCGCCCTCACTGTTTGGCCAGCCTGTGGGCCGCGTCAAAGAGGTGCTGGGTGAGGTGGATGACCCCGGCATGGAGATTGAAATTGCCGTGCGCAAGTACAGCGTGCCGCATGTGTTCTCAGACGCTTGCATTGCCTTGGCGCGGGGCCTGCCTGACAAGGTGCGCCCTGAGGACAAGCGACACCGCGTTGACCTGACCGATGTGCCCTTGGTGACGATTGACGGTGAAGACGCGCGCGACTTTGATGACGCGGTGTATTGCGAGCCTTCTACGCAGGGCAAAGGCCGATCGGCCGTCAAAGGCTGGCGTTTGCTGGTGGCCATTGCGGATGTGAGTCACTATGTCGAGACCGGCTCGGCCATTGACGTGGACGCGTATGAGCGCGCCACCAGTGTCTATTTCCCGCGCCGCGTGATCCCCATGCTGCCGGAGAAGCTCTCTAACGGTCTGTGCTCTTTGAACCCCGAGGTTGAGCGTCTGTGCATGGTATGCGACATGTTTGTGACGACCGAGGGCGAGGTCTCGGCCTACCAGTTCTACCCGGCGGTGATGTGGAGCCATGCGCGCTTCACCTACACCGAAGTGGCTGCGATTTTGACCAACACCAACGGGCCGGAGGCGCTGCGGCGCAAAGAGCGCGTGGGTGATTTGCTCAACCTCTCTGAGGTGTACCGCGCCTTGCTGGTGGCCCGCGGTAAACGCGGTGCCGTTGATTTTGAGACGACAGAAACGCAGATTGTTTGCGACGAAAGCGGACGCATTGAGAAAATTGTGCCGCGCACCCGCAACGAGGCGCACCGCCTGATTGAAGAAGCCATGCTGGCGGCCAATGTGTGCAGTGCGGACTTCATCGCCCAGAGCAAGCAAGCAGGCCTGTTTCGCGTGCACGAAGGCCCGACGCCCGAGAAGAATGAGCTGTTGCGCAACTACCTCAAGGCCACCGGGGTGGGCTTGACGATCAGCGACGACCCTTCACCCGGCGAGTTCCAGGCGATTGCTCTGGCCACCAAAGACCGCCCGGACGCGCAGCAAATCCACTCGATGCTGCTGCGCTCCATGCAGCAGGCGATCTACACCCCAGCCAACAGTGGGCACTTTGGTTTGGCGTTTGACGCCTACACGCACTTCACCAGCCCGATCCGTCGGTACCCCGATCTGCTGGTGCACCGCGTCATCAAAGCCATTCTGGGCAAGACCCGTTACCAACTGCCGACTTTGCCCACACCGGGCGAGGCGCATGCCAAGCTCTCGCGCCGGATCGAAAAAAGCGATGCGGCCAAGCTCAAGGCAGGTGGAGCCAAACCTAAAAAAACCAGTGCTGAACAAATGGCCTGGCAGGCCGCAGGTCTGCATTGCAGTGCCAACGAACGCCGGGCCGACGAAGCCAGCCGCGATGTAGAAGCTTGGCTCAAATGCAAGTACATGCGCGAGCATTTGGGCGAGGAGTACAGCGGCATCGTCACAGCGGCCACCGGTTTTGGCATCTTTGTGACGCTGGACGCCATGTATGTGGAAGGCCTGGTGCACATCACTGAGTTGGGCGGCGAGTATTTCCGCTTTGACGAGGCCCGCCAGGAGCTGCGGGGCGAGCGCACCGGCATCCGCTACGCGGTGGGTACACGGGTGCGCGTGCAGGTGAGTCGGGTGGACTTAGATGGCCGGCGCATTGACTTCCGCTTGGTGAACGAGGGCGAAGAGCGCGTGGCACGGGCCATGAAGGACAAGGGCTTGCCGCCGGAGAATGAGCGTCGCTTTGATGAGGCTGTGAGTCCTAAAGGCTCGCGCCGACGTGCTTCCAAGAAGGCTGAGGCGGCGCAGGCCCGGGCTCATCCCTCACCCATTCAGGCCCTTAAGGCCACCGCCAATAAAGAGGCAGGCAGCAAAGAATCTGGCAAGGTCAAAGGCCGCAAATCTCGACGTTAATTCCCAAGTTAATATCGACGGTGACCACCCTGGCAGTTTTGACTTGATCCCTTAACCCTTAGCGAAGTGCTTACCCATTTATTCAGGAGAAAAATCACATGAGTTCCATCAAACGCGTTGCCATCGTCACCGGTGCCGGTACCGGCGTGGGCAAGGCCGCAGCGCTGGCCTTGCTCAAAGACGGTTACCACGTGGCTTTGGCGGGTCGCCGCGCCGAGCCTTTGCAACTGGTCGCCACGGAAAGCGGCGCGGGTGAGCGGGCGCTGGTGGTTTCCACCGATGTATCGGACCCGCAGGCTGTGAAGCATTTGTTTGATACCACCGTTAATACCTTTGGCCACTTGAACGTGTTGTTCAACAATGCGGGCGTGAATGCACCGGGTATCGCGCTGGAAGACCTCACGGTTGAACAATGGAAGAACGTGGTGGACATCAATTTCACCGGCATGTTCCTGTGCATTCAGCAGGCGTTTCGTGTGATGAAGGTGCAGACTCCACGCGGTGGGCGCATCATCAACAACGGCTCCATCTCGGCCCATACGCCCCGGCCCAACTCCATCGCCTACACCGCGACCAAGCACGGTGTCATGGGTTTGACCAAAACAGCCTCACTTGATGGCCGCAAGTACGACATCGCCGTGGGTCAGATTGACATTGGCAATGCGGCCACCGAGATGGCGGCACGCATGGCCAAGGGCATTCTTCAGGCCAACGGTGAAATCGCCATTGAGCCGCTGATGGACGTGAACATTGTGGGTCAATCGGTGCTGTACATGGCCAACTTGCCACTGGAAGCCAACATCTTGTTCCACACCGTGATGGCGACCAAGATGCCGTTTGTGGGTCGGGGTTGATTCATTCATCCCGTTCACCCTGAGCTTGTCGAAGGGCTGCCCAAGCTTCGACAAGCTCAGCCCGAACGGAATCTCTACTGAAGAATCTCGGTTAAACCCAAGTACTAGGCCCGTGCCAGTGCGCCCGCTGTCAAAGGCTGATCGGCGGGCCAGTGATTGGCCTTCAGGCCGTGCAGGTAAACAGCCTCACAGGCCGCTTGATGGGCCGCAGATGATGTCGATGCGCCAGCGGCCAGCCGTGCCCCCATCATTCCCGCCAGCACGTCGCCCGTGCCTGCCGTGGCTAATCTGGCGTTACCTGTTGGATTGATGACGCTGCGTTCTCCTGGGCTGGCAATGACGCTGCCAGAGCCTTTGAGCACCACCGTGCAGCCCATGCGTTGCGCCAATTGCTCGGTAGCGGCCAAACGGTTGCGCTGAACTTCTGTAGTGCTGATGCCCAGCAAGCGAGCGGCTTCCAGCGGGTGGGGCGTGAGAACCGTGAGTCGGTTTCGAGACTGTCTTGCCTTTAAAAGCCTTTCAAGTTGTGCGTCAACAGCTATTAAATTAAGAGCATCGGCGTCGAGCACCAAGCGCAGTGGGGTTGATAAAATTTTGCCCAAATGAGCGGCAATTGCCAAGCCACCCCCGCAACCGCACACCACCGTCATGGTCGCAGTCTCCAGGGTGTCGATGGGACGAAACATCAGCTCGGGCTGAGTTGGATCCACTGTCATGGCACCACCGTCCAGCAGGCCGACAAAGACCCGTCCCGCACCGTGGTGCAGCGCGGCGCTGGCTGCGAGAAGGGCGGCCCCCGTCATGCCAGGTGCACCGCCGATCACGGCGACATCGCCGTTACTGCCTTTGTGCGAGACGTGTGGTCGCTCGCCCTCTGCTGGCGCAGCGTTTAAAACGGCGCAAGGTTCAGCACTGGCGGCTGCGAAGTCGAAGGAAGCTGCTGACAGAGATTCAAACCAGACTTGCCCTGAGCAATCCCGCCCCTGAGCAGTGAACAGACCGGGTTTGAGGGTGAGCAGACACAGGGTGTGGCTCGCTTTGACGCAGGGGCCAGTGGTCGCCCCGGTGTCCGCGTTCAGGCCCGAGGGCAGGTCCATGGCGAGCACAGGCGCACTTAGGGTGTTGATGTGATCGATCCACTCGGCCATCTGACCCTGTGCGGGGCGACTGGCCCCAATGCCGAGCAACGCATCGATGCACAGATCGCATTCGGGTGGTGGCTCCAGGGCAAAGGTGACGCCAGCCGCTAAAGCCCTTGCGTGAGACGCTGCGGCGTCCACAGGTGCAGTCTGCGCAGCCCCGAGCCAAGTGACCACAGGCGTCTTTCCCATGCGTTGCAGTTGCAGGGCAGCCTCCAGGCCATCTCCACCGTTATTGCCCGGCCCGCAGGCCACCCAGATGTGGCGGGCGTGGGGTGCCAGGGCCAGCGCCAGGCGGGCCGTGGCCAGACCGGCGCGCTGCATCAAGGTGTGCGCGGGCAGGCTTGCAGCGGCCGTGGCTTCGAGCTCGCGCGTGGCCGCAAGGTCATGCAGGGGGTGGGCGGGGCCGGGATGAATGCGCAGCATAGGCCCCCGACCTTAGGCCAGAAATCGACCCAAAGTCAAACCCTCAAGATCAAGCTCAGGATCACGCCCCCCCATCAGGTCGGCCACGGCGCGGGCTGAGCCACAGCTAAAGCTCCAACCGCTGGCCCCGTGGCCCAGGTTCAGCCATAGTGCTGGAATGCCGCTGGCCCCCAGCACGGGCGGGCCATCGGGCAGCATCGGGCGAGCGCCTTTCCAGACCTGCACGCCACTGGAGTGCCTGGCCGCACCGGGGAACCAGTCTTGCAGTACTTTGTAGAGCGTCTTCAGGGCGTCGTCATGCACTTTGCCGGGCGTGCCACCCAGCTCGGCCGTACCCGCCACGCGGACCCGGTTGCCCAGGCGCGAGAGGCTGACCTTGTAGCGTTCATCCACGATGGCGCTGCGGGGTGCGTTCAGGGGTTCGCGAATGGCGGCGCTGACCGAGTAACCGTGCACAGCCGCCAGTGGCAGCTTCAGGCCCAGAGGGCGCAGCAGGCGTGCCGAATCCACGCCTGCGCACATCACGGCGGCGTCAAAGCGACGTGGCGCGGTCTCGCCCAGGACTGATACAGCCATGCCGCTTGCTAAGGGTTCGAGTTTTTCGACCGTGGTGCTGAATTCGAATTGCGCGCCCAGGTTTTGCGTTTCGTTTTTGAGCAGTAGAGCGAATTGGCGGCAGTTGCCGACCTCGTCATCTGGCAGGTGAATGGCGCTGTGGAAGTCGGTGTCCGGGTTGAGGGCGGGTTCAATTTTGCGCGCCTCTTCCGGTTTGAGCTCGCGAAAGGGGAGCTCGGCGTCGCGCAGGGCTTGCAGGCTGGCCTGCAAACGAGTGTGGTCGCGAGCTGATCGCAGCATCACCATCAAGCCGGTGCTGCGGTCGAATTCAAACTTTGCATCAGCGCTGATGGCGTTCAGGCGCTCACGGCTGTAGGCGGCCAGACGCTGCATGCGTGAGCGGTTGCTCGCATAGCTTTGCGTATTGGCCGCGCGCAGGCACGACCACATCCAGGCCATGTCACTGCCACGCAGGGGGAGCCTGAAGCGAACCGGTGCGTTGGCGCTGAAGAAGTGGCGAATGATCTTCAGACGCATGCCAGGCATCACCCAAGGGGCGTGATAGCCCGGCGTGATCAGCCCCGCGCTGGCGAAACTGGATTCTTCGGCGGCGGCCAAGCGGCGTTCAAAAACGGTGACTTCGTGACCATCCTGCGCCAACTCGTAGGCGGTGGTGACGCCGATGATGCCGGCACCAATAACTGCAATTTTCATGAATGAGAGATGTTTTTCGTATCTGTGCCTTTAAATATGGGCGCAGAAAGCTATTATTTTTGTAGCAATTCTTCGATCTGAATCGCAATGTTCAGCACCGTATCATCGCGCATCGCGCCGTGCCAGACCATGAGGCCGACTGGCGGCTCGTCTGGCGTGTGGCAGGGCAGCGAGATGGCACAGCCGTCCAACATGTTGACGGCGCTTGGGTTGCGCAAGAGCAGGGCGTTGACCTTGAAAAACGCCTCGTCCCGTACCCGGTCTTGTGTGGCATCCAGCCCTTGGGCTGGGGCAACATCGGCAATGGGCGGGGCAATGAGAGGCACGGTGGGCGACAACACGGCGTCAAAACCTTCAAGCGCACGCTCCATGCGAGTGATCCAGTCACTGCGGGCTTGCACCAGCTCAAGGTAATCACGCGCGCTCATGCTGGCCCCGCGCATGATGCGGGTGAGAACACGTGGGTCATACAGTGCGGATTTGTCTTGAAGCCAGGGTTTGTGCCAGGTGTAGCTTTCAGCCGCAGAGAAATTGCCGAGGGTTTGAAAAGTGGCCAGCTCGCCCAGCTCGGGAAGCTTAATTTCTTCGATCTGCGCACCCGCCTGGCGCAGGTTGTGCAGGCTGCGCTCATAAGCGCGTGCCGCGTCAGTGTCCAGGCCTTCGTGCATGACGGTGGGTGTGATGGCCAGTCGATAGGCCGACAAGGGCGCATTGCTGCGCGTGACGCGACGGGCGGCCAGGATTTCGTGGGTGAGGATGGCGTCACGCACCGAGCGGGTGATGGCGCAGGCCGTGTCCAGCGTGCTTGACAGAGGAATCGTGCCCCCGAGCGGCACAAGTCGAGCTGTGCTTTTGAAGCCCACCAGACCATTGAGGGCCGCCGGAATGCGAATGGAGCCACCCGTGTCTGAACCCAAGCCAATGAAGGCCGCCCCGGTGGCAACAGAAATGGCCGCACCTGAGGATGAGCCACCAGGGATGCGAGGCTGATCGGTGAACGCTGCGTTGGCTGGCGTGCCAAAGTGCGGGTTGATGCCAACACCTGAGAAGGCAAACTCCGTCATGTTGGTACGACCGATGAAGGCCGCGCCAGCTGAGCGCAGCCGTGCCACGGCCTGCGCGTCCTGTCGCGCTGCGGGCGCGTCGTTAAGCAGGACGGAGCCCGCACGGCTGGTTTGGCCGGCTACATCAAACAGGTCTTTGACTGAAACCGACAGCCCAGCTAAGGGGAGAGTCAAATGCTTCGGGTTGTCGGCAAACGTTTGGGCCTCTTCAAACGCGGCCTGGACAAAAACATGCTTGCAGCGGTTTGATTGGGCGGCTGCGATGGAGCGCGCCATTTCATCGCTAGCCTGGGTCTGGCCTTGGCGCAGGTGCTGCAAGGTCGTGTGAAGGTCGATTGACATGGTTTTTCAGCTCAGTCCGTGTTAAAATCCTTAGGTTTAGCCGGGTAGCCATCATGGCGCTTGGCGAACAAATCGCAAACCGGTTCCAACCAGGTGTTGTTGCTTTGATCAATGAGTTGAAAAACCCATGGCTTCAAGCGCAATAGTGGACCGGATTTTAGACCTAACCTTTGGAGTTTTTTATGTCCGTTACCATGCGCGAAATGCTGGAAGCCGGTGTCCATTTCGGCCACCAAACCCGTTTCTGGAACCCCAAGATGGCCCCGTTCATCTTCGGTCATCGCAACAAAATTCACATTATTAACCTGGAAAAATCGCTGCCGATGTTCCAGGACGCGGCCAAGTTTGCCCGTCAATTGACCGCCAAGCGCGGCACCATTTTGATGGTCGGTACCAAGCGCCAGGCACGCGAGACCGTGGCCGCCGAAGCTCAGCGCGCTGGCGTTCCCTATGTAGACCAGCGTTGGCTGGGCGGCATGTTGACCAACTTCAAGACGGTCAAGACCTCCATCAAACGCCTCAAAGACATGAAGATCCAGCAAGAAGCGGGTCTGGACGCCATGAGCAAAAAAGAGCAGCTCATGTTCTCCCGTGAACTGGCCAAGCTGGAAAAAGACATTGGCGGTATTCAGGACATGGGCGGTTTGCCTGACGCGATTTTTGTGATTGACGTGGGTTTCCACAAGATTGCCATCGCCGAGGCACGCAAGCTCGGTATTCCCCTGATCGGCGTGGTTGACACCAACCATTCCCCCGAAGGTATTGACTACGTGATCCCTGGTAACGACGACTCATCCAAGGCTGTGATGCTGTATGCCCGTGGGATTGCGGACGCGATTCTGGAAGGCCGTGCCAATGCGGTGGACGATGTGGTCAAGGCTGTGGCCGCCGCTGAAAGCAGCGATGAGTTTGTGGAAGTGAACGAGTCCGCTTCTTAAGCCGTCTCTGACCCGACAAAAGGGGCTTGTGTGCCCCTTTTTTTTAGACCCACCCATCTATTCAGGGTTTCCTGATATTTTTAATTTGAATTGAGTACGGAGAAAGATATGACGGCAATTACAGCAAGCATGGTCGCAGAACTGCGTGGCAAAACCGACGCGCCCATGATGGAATGCAAACGCGCCCTGACCGAAGCCGCTGGCGACATGGTCAAAGCTGAAGAGCTGCTGCGCGTGAAGTTGGGTAGCAAGGCCGGTAAGGCCGCCTCGCGCGTGACGGCTGAGGGCGTGGTCGCCAGCTACATCGACGGCAATGTCGGTGCGCTGCTTGAAGTCAACTGCGAAACCGACTTCGTGACCAAAAACGACAGTTTTTTGGCCTTGGCCAAAGCCGCTGCTGAACTGATTGCCAAGCACAATCCCGCCGACGCTGCCGCTCTGGGTACGCTGGCCTATGCGCAGGACAACTTTGGCCCCACGCTGGAAGACGTGCGCAAGGGTTTGATTGGCAAGATTGGCGAGAACATGACCTTCCGTCGCTTCAAGCGCATTGACTCAGGTGCCAAGGTCGCCAACTATCTGCACGGCACACGCATCGGCGTGCTGGTCGAATTTGAAGGTAATGAGACCGCCGCTAAAGACGTGGCCATGCATGTGGCTGCCATGAAGCCCGTGGCCTTGACCAGTGCCGACGTGCCTGCCGAGTTGATCTCCCGTGAGCGCTCTGTGGCAACCGCCAAGGCCGACGAAGACCGCAAGGTGGCCGAGGCCGCAGGCAAGCCGGTGCAGTCGGACGAGATCGTGGCCAAGCGCATTGAAGGCGGCGTTCAGAAGTACCTCAAGGAGGTGTCCCTGTTCAACCAGTCTTTCGTCAAAAACGACAAGGTGACGGTCGAGCAGATGCTCAAGAGCGATGGCACCACGGTGAAATCGTTCACGCTCTACGTCGTGGGTGAAGGCATTGAGAAAAAGGTGGATGACTTTGCGGCTGAAGTGGCGGCGCAAGTCGCAGCAGCCAAACAGGCGGCTTAAAAAAGCCTGTAAATTCCGACTGCTGCGTTGCCCTCTCATCATCCCTTCAAGGAGCTTTCCATGTCCCATCCCAAGCCAGCCTACAAGCGCATCTTGTTGAAGCTGTCCGGGGAGGCTCTGATGGGGGATGACGCTTTCGGCATCAACCACGCCACCATCGTTCGCATGGTGGATGAAATTGCAGAAGTCACCCGGCTCGGCGTGGAGTTGGCCGTGGTGATTGGTGGCGGCAATATTTTTCGGGGTGTGGCGGGCGGCTCGGTCGGCATGGACCGAGCCACGGCTGACTACATGGGCATGCTGGCGACGGTCATGAACTCACTGGCCCTGGCCGACACCATGAACAAGGCGGGTTTGACCGCTCGTGTCATGTCGGCCATTGCCATTGAACAGGTGGTTGAGCCCTATGTGCGACCCAAAGCTTTGCAGTATCTGGAAGAAGGCAAAGTTGTCGTGTTTGCAGCGGGTACGGGCAATCCGTTCTTCACAACCGACACGGCCGCCGCCTTGCGCGGTGCCGAGATTGGCGCACAAATGGTGCTCAAAGCCACCAAAGTCGATGGGGTGTACAGCGCCGACCCCAATAAAGACCCGCAGGCCACGCGTTACGCCAAGCTGTCTTTTGACGAGGCGATTTCCAAAAATTTGGGCATCATGGACGCTACAGCCTTTGCGCTGTGTCGCGACCAAAAATTACCGATCACCGTGTTTTCCATCTTGAAAAATGGTGCACTCAAGCGGGTGGTGATGGGCGAAGACGAAGGCACACTGGTCTACGCGTGATTCAGACCAAAAGTTATTCATGAAGTTCTTGCCCAGAGACGGCAAGAGAGGAGAGAAAAATGACGATTGCAGACATCAAGACGACCATGCAAGGCAAGATGGATCAGTCCATCCAAGCCTTCAAAAACAACCTGACCCGCATCCGCACTGGGCGTGCTAACCCGGCTTTGCTCGATTCTGTTCAGGTGGATTACTACGGATCAGCCGTACCCATCAGCCAGGTGGCCAACGTTTCTTTGCTGGACGCGCGCACCATCAGCGTGCAGCCCTGGGAAAAAGGCATGGGTGCCAAGATCGAAAAAGCCATTCGTGAGAGCGACCTCGGTTTGAATCCAGCTTCCATGGGCGATTTGATTCGCGTCCCCATGCCCGCTATGTCAGAAGAGCGCCGCAAGGAAATGACCAAGCTGGCGCGCAATGAGGGCGAGAGCGCCAAGATCGCGGTGCGCAATCTGCGACGGGACGCCAATGAGACTGTGAAAAAAATGGTCAAGGACAAGTTGGTTTCTGAAGACGATCAGAAACGCACTGAGACCGAAATTCAAAAGATTACCGACAAGCATGTGATTGAAATCGACCAATTGGTCGCGGCCAAAGAGCATGAAATCATGGCCATCTGAGGTGATCCCTCACCACATCGCCATCGTCATGGATGGCAACGGACGCTGGGCGACCAAGCGGTTTTTGCCGCGTCTCGTCGGCCATCAACAGGGCATGAGTTCCTTGCGCCGCTGTATCAAGGCCTGTGCAGAGCGTGGTGTGGCCGTGCTCACGGTGTTTGCTTTTTCATCTGAGAACTGGAATCGCCCTGCGGAAGAGGTGTCGGGTCTGATGGATTTGCTGATGGTGGCGCTCTCCAGAGAAGTGCCGGGAATGAATAAAGAAGGCGTACGTCTGCATTTCGTTGGTGAACGCGCAGGTTTGTCTAACAAGGTGCTCACGGGGCTGGCTCAGGCCGAAGCGGCCACGGCAAGCAACACGCGGCTCATCGTGAATATTTGCTTCAACTACGGCGGACGCTGGGACATGGCTCAAGCCGCTGCGAAGTTAGTAGCCCAGGGTAAGGCGATCAACGAATTCGAATTGGGGGCCGCCATGGCACTGGCCCATGTGCCAGACCCGGATCTGATCATTCGCACCGGGGGTGAGCAGCGCTTGAGTAATTTCCTGCTCTGGCAGGCGGCTTACGCCGAGCTTTATTTCAGCGACAAGCTGTGGCCTGAGTTTGATGAGGCCGCGCTGGACGAAGCGCTTGCGGCCTACACGCAGCGCGAACGCCGATTTGGCAAAACATCCGCTCAAGTGGCCGCCGTAAGCGACGCCACGGACCAATAGGAATCTCCATGCTCAAACAGCGTGTCATCACCGCCATCGCCTTGTTGCTGATCTTGCTGCCTGCCTTGTTTTATCCGTCTCCCGCGCCGTTTTGCGTTGTGTCGCTGGTGCTGATTTCAGCGGGGGCTTGGGAGTGGGGGAGGTTGAACGGCTGTGGCCCAATGGCCTCGCTAAGTCTTGGGGCGCTATTGGCGCTGACTGGTGGTGCGACCTGGGTTGGCGGCTTGCTGTCTGTCAATTTGCCCTGGGTCTGGATCGTGGCCACAGGGTGCTGGGTGCTCGCCGGGGCCTGGCTGCTGCGCCAGGGTGTTCCCGCTTGGGCGGCCATCCCGCGTTGGGTTCGCTTGGTGGGCGGTTTTTTAATGCTGTGGTGTGCCTGGCTGGCCGTGGCTCAGGCGCGTGTGGTGGGCATCAATTTCCTTCTCTCCAGTCTGGTGCTGGTCTGGGTGGCTGATATTTTTGCTTACTTCGCGGGCAAGGCCTGGGGTGGGCGTTTCAGCCGTAGCAAACTGGCCCCCTCCATCAGCCCGGGCAAGAGTTGGGAAGGGGTGTGGGGCGGCATGGTGGGTGTGTTGGTCTTGGCCATGAGTTGGCTTTGGATCGACCAAATCTGGCAAATCGCAGTGCCCAGTCTCTACAGCCAATTGGCCGTTAAAGGTGTCTGGTTTTTAGGGCTGGGCGCGTTGATGATGGCGGTCATGAGCGTCGTGGGGGATTTGATCGAGTCGCTGATCAAACGCAGTGCGGGTGTCAAGGATAGCAGCGGCTTGTTGCCTGGCCATGGTGGCGTGTTAGACCGCGTCGATGCACTCTTGCCCACGCTGCCTATGGCCATGATGATGCATTCGCTGCTTGTGCCATGAAACAACGCATCGCCATTCTTGGCTCAACCGGCTCGATAGGCACCAGCACGCTGGATGTCATAGTCCGTCACCCCGATCGCTTTGAGGTATTTGCCCTCACGGCCGCCACTCAAGTTGATTTGCTCTTGCAGCAGTGTGTGCAGTTCAAACCCCGCTATGCCGTAATGGCCAGCGAGGTGCATGCGAAATTTTTGGCCGACAAATTGTCTGCCTTGGGATCGTTCACCACGGTTTTGAAGGGCGCTGAATCAATCACTGCCATGGCCTCGCATGAGCAGGTGGACATCGTCATGGCCGCCATCGTGGGTGCGGTCGGTCTGGCACCTTGCATTGCAGCGGCCCGTACGGGTAAGCGCCTGCTGCTGGCCAACAAGGAGGCGCTGGTGGTCGGCGGCGATCTTTTCATGCGGACGGTCAAAGAGGGCGGGGCGACGCTGCTGCCGATTGACAGTGAGCATTCGGCGATTTTTCAGTCCCTGCCGGAAGATGCCAAGACCTGGTCGACGCGCGTTGACAAAATCATTCTCACCGCGTCTGGTGGCCCGTTTCGTACCCGTGAGCCTCAGACCTTGCGCGATGTGACGCCCGAGCAGGCCTGCGCGCACCCCAACTGGGTGATGGGGCGAAAAATCTCGGTGGATTCCGCCACCATGATGAACAAAGCACTGGAGGTGATCGAGGCGCATTTTCTGTTTGGTCTGCCCTCGCAGCGGCTGGAAGTCGTGATTCACCCGCAGAGCGTGATTCATTCCATGGTGCAGTACCAAGACCATTCCGTGGTGGCGCAACTGGGCACGCCGGACATGCGGATACCTATCGCCTACGGGCTTTCCTGGCCCGAGCGCATGGCTTCAGGTGCCCAGGCGCTGGACTTTGCAAGTCTGTCGGACATGAGTTTTGAGGCGATCATCACACGCGGACACCCTGAGCGCTTCCCCGGTTTGAAGCTGGCTTGGGAGGCGCTTGAGGCTCCTTCGGGCACAACGGCCGTACTCAATGCCGCCAATGAAATTGCCGTGGCGGCTTTTCTTGACAAGCGAATTCGTTTCGACCAGATTTATGCGGTTAACGTTGAGACGCTTGAGGCGGTCTCCCCGTCTCCTGCGGGCTCACTGGAACACCTGTTGGCTCTGGACGCCGAGTCGCGTGCTGTGGCGCAAGGCCTAGCCCAAGGACTCTCTCGCTGAAGGTGTGAGGACATTACATGTTGACCATTGTTGCGTTCATTGTTGCTCTGGGACTGCTCATTGCCATCCACGAGTACGGTCACTACCGCATGGCCGTGGCCTGTGGGGTCAAGGTGCTGCGCTTTTCCATCGGTTTTGGTCGCACGCTGCTGCGTTGGCAGCCACGCGGTTCTGATACGGAATTCACCCTCTGCGTCTTCCCGCTTGGGGGCTATGTCCGGATGCTGGATGAGCGCGAGGCCCCGGTGGACGAATCAGAGCGGCATCGGGCCTTCAACACGCAACCCCTGCGCTCACGGGCCTTGATCGTGGCAGCCGGGCCGGTGGCCAACCTGTTGTTGGCGGTTGTGCTCTATGCCTTGGTGAATTGGGTGGGTGTTCAGCAAGCGGCGGCTGTGCTCGGCAGTCCTTCGGTGGGGTCGGTGGCCGAGAGGGCGGGTTTAACGGGTGGGGAGCGGGTGTTGCGCGCCGGATTTTCGGACTCATCGCTGCAAACGGTGTCGTCCTTTGAAGATGTGCGCTGGCTTTTGACTCGTGGGGCGCTCGAAGGCAAAGATGTCCGGCTTTCTGTGCAAAGCTCGCCAGAAAGTCAGGTTCGTGAAGTCATGCTGGCCCTAGCCTCAATGGGGGCGAGCGAAGCGGATGCCGGATTGTTTCGCCGCATCGGTTTGGTTTCCCCGTATAGCCGTGCCGAGATCGGAGAAGTTGTGACCGGAGGTGCGGCAGAGCGTGCCGGTTTGCGACGGGGTGATATGGTTTTGCAGATGGGACAGCAGCGCGTGGTGGATGGCGCACAGTTGCGTGGCTTGATTCGTGGCTCGGTGCAAGGCAGTGAGGCTGTGGCCTCATCCTGGAAAGTGCGGCGCGCTGATCAAGAGTTGGAGATTGTTGTCAAGCCCGATCTGGTTCAAGAAGGTGCAGAAAGCATCGGCAAGATCAGCGCTTTTGTCGGCGGATTGCCCGAGTTCATTACTGTGCGCTACGGTCCAGTGGATGGCTTGTGGCAAGGGGTGATCAAGACTTGGGATGTATCGCTTCTGACCTTGCGCATGATGGGAAAAATGGTGGTCGGGGATGCGTCCTTAAAGAACCTGAGTGGACCGCTGACCATCGCAGACTATGCGGGGCGCTCAGCGAGTATGGGCATCACGTCGTACCTGGTATTTCTGGCTTTGATCAGCGTCAGCCTAGGTGTCTTGAATCTGATGCCGTTACCCGTCCTCGATGGGGGGCACCTGATGTATTATCTTTGGGAGTGGGTGACAGGCAAGGGCTTGTCGGATGCGTGGCAGGAGCGATTGCAGAGGGTCGGTATCACTGTGTTAGCTGTCATGATGTCCATTGCGCTTTTCAATGATGTCGCTCGCTTCTGGGGTTGATCTTTATTGGGGCCTGTTTCAGGCACCAGACTCAATTTTTATATAAAAAATGCAATTCAATCGATTTAGCCTGCGCCAAACTGTTGCTGCTGCGGCCCTGGTATTTGCCGCCCATGCCGCCTTGGCGGTTGAGCCTTTCACCGTGCGCGACATCCGGGTCGAGGGTTTGCAACGGGTTGAGCCCGGAACCATTTTTGCCTCAATTCCTGTGCGTGTTGGTGATACCTATAACGATGAAAAAGGTACGGCATCCATTCGCGCATTGTTCGGGCTGGGCTTGTTCAAGGATATTCGCCTGGATGTTGCTGGCGATGTGCTTGTGGTCATTGTGGAAGAGCGCCCCACAGTCGCAGATCTTGAGTTTGTAGGAACCAAAGAATTCGACAAAGACGTTTTAAAGAAAGCTTTGCGTGATGTGGGTCTGACAGACGGGCGGCCCTTCGACAAGGCCTTGCTGGATCGTGCCGAACAAGAGCTCAAGCGCCAGTACATTAATCGCAGTCTTTATGCGGCCGAGGTGGTCACGACAGTGACGCCTATCGAGCGCAACCGCGTCAACCTCACCTTTACAGTGACTGAGGGCGAGTTAGCCAAGATCAGCGAAATCCGGATTGTGGGTAACAAAGCTTTTCCCGAATCTGACTTGCGTAATTTGTTTGATCTGGATACGGGCAATTGGATGAGCTGGTACACCAAGTCAGATCGATATTCACGTGCCAAACTCAACGCTGATATTGAAACTCTTCGCTCTTACTATTTGACGCGTGGTTACCTGGAGTTCCGCATTGAATCGACCCAAGTGGCGATTTCACCGAACAAGCAGGACATGGCCATCTCCATCAATATTTTTGAAGGAGAAAAATTTGTGGTCGCAGGCGTCAAGCTCGACGGTAATTTCCTGGGCCGGGACGATGAGTTCAGGTCGCTTGTCTCCATCAAGCCCGGGCAGGCCTATAACGCGGATCAGGTGGCAGAGACCGTCAAGGCATTCACCGATTATTTTGGTAAGTTCGGTTTTGCCTTTGCGCGCGTGCAGCCCCGGCCTGATATTGATCGCAGCACGAATCTGGTGGTCCTGGTGCTTCAGGCGGATCCCTCCAGGCGAGCCTATGTTCGAAAAATCAATGTAGCCGGCAATAACCGCAGCCGCGATGTGGTTGTCAGGCGAGAGTTGCGGCAACTGGAAGCCGCCTGGTACGACAGCGATAAAATTAAACTGTCGCGCAATCGGATTGACCGTCTCGGGTTTTTCAAAGAGGTGGCTATTGAAACGAATGACGTCCCCGCCTCCCCCGATCAGGTGGACCTCACCGTTAATGTCGTCGAAAAGCCCACTGGCAGTTTGACCTTGGGCGCAGGTTTTTCCAGCAATGACGGCTTGGGGTTGTCGTTTGGTATCCGCCAGGAAAACGCCTTTGGCTCTGGTAACTCGTTGGGGGTGCAAGTCAACACCAGCGCGATCAACAAGGTGATTGTGTTCAACACCACCGACCCGTATTTCACTCAGGACGGTGTCTCTCGAACTATTGATCTTTACCACCGGGTGTCCAATCCTTACCTGGATCCTGCCAGCTACTCGCTTCAAACGACGGGTACGAGTATGCGTTTTGGCATTCCCTTTACCGAACGTGACACGATTTACTTGGGCGCAGGTGTTGAGCGCACAACGATTGTTCCGGGCACTAATTTGCCGCAAGCCTACCTTGATTACGCCAATCAATTTGGCTACGCCAGTACGTCGGTGCCCTTGACGGTGGGCTGGGCGCGGGATGACCGCGACAGTGCTTTGGTGCCGACCCGTGGTCGGTTTCAGCGTGCCTCGGCCGAATGGAGCGCTGGCGGTGAGGTTCGCTACCTGCGCGGTACCTACCAGTACCAACACTACCTCCCTATCACCAAGCAATATACCTTTGCCTTCAATGGCGATCTGGCTCTTGGGCAGGGCATAGATGGCCGACCGTATCCCTTGTTCAAGAATTTTTTCGGCGGCGGCCTGGGTTCAGTTCGTGGCTTTGAGGCGGGAAGCCTGGGTCCGCGAGACCCGGTGACGGGGCTGACGCTTGGGGGCACTAAAAAGATCAACCTGAACATGGAGTTTCAAGCGCCTTTCCCCGGTACGGGTAACGACCGGACGCTTCGCATGTACGCTTTTGTGGACACCGGCAACGTGTATGGCCAGTACGAAGATATTGACTTTAGTCAATTTCGCGCATCAGCCGGTGTCGGCATCAGCTGGATATCGCCAATGGGTCCCTTGCGACTGGCGTTTTCCAGGCCCCTGCGATCCTTCGATGGCGATAGAATCCAGTCCATACAATTTCAGATCGGTACTACTTTCTAATGACTTATCTTTCTCGTCAATTTGGTTTGGCCGTCGTCTTGGGCCTTTCTTTTCTGGCAAGCCCTATCAAGGCACAAGAATTTCGCCTGGGCTATGTGAGTCTGGACCGGATCATCAAGGAAGCCGTGCCTGCCAAGGCCGCTCAGGCCAAGCTGGAGCAGGAGTTTTCCAAGCGCGAGAAGGAATTGCAAGACCAGGGGAACACCCTGAAGAGCATGGCCGAGAAGCTGGAGCGTGAAGCGCCGACGCTGGCGGAAAGTCAGCGAGCTTCCCGTCAAAAACAACTGCTTGAACAGGATCGTGATTTTCAAAGAAAACGCCGTGAATTTCAGGAGGACCTGAATGCGCGCCGTAACGAGGAGCTACAGCAAGTTTTTGCCCGTGCCAATCAGGTGGTCAAGCAGGTGGCCGAGGCCGAAAAATACGACCTCATCTTGCAAGAGGCCGTTTATATCAATCCCAAGCACGACATCACCGATAAGGTGATCAAGACCTTGAACGCAGCCAAATAATGTCGACGTGGATTGTTGAAGTGTGGCTCTTCGTTTAGGCGCTATCGTCGAAGCACTCGGGGGTGAGTTGCATGGCGATCCAGAACTGTTGCTTGAGGGACTGGCACCGCTGGAGTCGGCAACACCGGCTACGCTAAGTTTTCTTAGCAACCCCAAATTTCGGCAGCAATTGGCAGCCTCCAGTGCGGCTTGTGTGATTGTCAGCCCGCAAATGCGGACCGAGGCACTGGCCCGTGGGGCTTGCTTGGTGACGGATCAGCCCTACCTTTACTTTGCCCGAGTGACCCAGCTTTGGCGGCAGAAACACCCCCATAAGCCAGGGCCCCGTATTCATCCCAGCGCTGTCATCGATACCGAGGCGTTTGTCCACCCTGAAGCGCAGGTAGGGCCTCTGTGTGTGATTGAGCGAGGTGCTCATGTGGGCGCTGGTACGGTTCTCAAGGCAGGGGTTATGCTGGGTGAGGATTGCTTGGTCGGTGAGCGTTGCATCCTGCACTCGGGTGTGGTCATTGGTGCGGATGGCTTTGGCTTTGCCCCGAATGGCGATGCCTGGGAAAAGATTGAGCAGCTTGGTGCTGTACAGATTGGCAACGATGTGGAGATTGGTGCCAACACCTGCATTGACCGCGGTGCTTTGCAAGACACCGTTATTGAAGACGGTGTGAAGCTCGATAACTTGATTCAAATTGGCCACAATGTTCGCATTGGGCGCAATACGGCCATGGCGGGTTGCACCGGTGTTGCGGGCAGTGCCGTCATTGGTGCCAATTGCACTATTGGCGGTAGCGCCGGGATTTTGGGGCATTTGAAATTAGTCGATGGCGTGCATATTTCATCGTTCAGCCTTGTCACCCGCTCCATCCTAAAGCCAGGTCATTACACCGGTGTCTTTCCCCTCGACGACAATGCGTCCTGGGAAAAAAATGCCGCGACGCTCAAGCAACTGCACCTTTTACGTGACCGCGTTCGGACCCTGGAAAACCAGATTAAAGAAACGAAAAAATCATGATGGACATTCACCAAATCCTTAAAAAACTCCCCCATCGTTACCCGATCTTGCTGGTTGATCGTGTCCTGGAGTTGGAAAAAGGAAAGTCGATCAAAGCGCTTAAAAACGTTTCAATCAACGAGCCTTATTTCAATGGCCATTTCCCGCACCGCCCCGTCATGCCGGGTGTGCTGATGGTTGAGGCGCTGGCGCAGGCCGCCGCTTTGCTGGCTTTTGAAACGCTGGGGATCGAACACGACGACAACACGGTTTTTTACTTCGCAGGCATTGACGGCGTGCGCTTCAAACGACCGGTGGAGCCGGGCGATCAGTTGATTTTAGATGTCACGCTGGACCGCATGAAATCGGGTATTTACAAATTCAAAGGTCGGGCCAGTGTGGGCACTGAGTTGGCCGTAGAGGCTGAAATCATGTGCACCATGCGCAAGATTGCTTGATCGGCCTTTGATTGAGAGTTGCAACGTGAGCCTGATTCATTCCACCGCATTGGTCGATCCCCAAGCGCAGCTAGATCCTGGTGTGAGCGTAGGCCCCTATACCGTGATTGGCCCCCATGTGAAAGTGGGCGAGGGCACCACGATTGGTGCGCACTGCGTGATCGAGGGCCACACCACCATTGGCCGTGATAACCGTATCTTTCAGTTCAATTCCTTGGGTGCGATTCCCCAGGACATGAGTTATGCAGGCGAGCTGACCCGCTTGAAGATCGGTGACCGCAACACCATCCGCGAGTTCTGCACCTTCAACCTCGGCACGACCAAGGAAGACGGCGTCACTCGCATTGGCTGCGACAACTGGTTCATGGCCTATGTTCACATCGCGCACGATGTGGTGGTTGGCAACCACACGGTGTTTGCCAACAACGCGACGCTGGCTGGGCATGTGCACGTGGGCGACTGGGCTGTCATCGGCGGACTCAGTGGCGTGCACCAGTTTGTGCATATCGGTGCCCATGCCATGATCGGCTTCCAAAGCCATGTGGCCCAGGACGTGCCCCCTTTCATGACCGTGGAAGGTAATCCCTTGTCGGTGCGCGCCATCAATCTCACAGGCTTGCGGCGCCGTGACTTCAGTGCCGAACGCATCGCTTTGATCCGTCAAATGCACAAGCTGCTGTACCGCGATTCCTTGACACTTGAGGCTGCGGTAGCCGCCATTGACGGCTTACGCGACAGCCACGCGCCTGCCGACGTTGATGTCACCACCCTGCTGGACTTCATCGCGAGCGCCAAGCGTGGCCTGGTGCGTTAAAGCCCGCCTGAAGTGACGATGATTACCTCCCCGCGACTGAGCATGGTGGCCGGTGAGACCTCTGGGGATCTGCTGGCCGGCTTGCTGCTGGATGGCTTGCAACAGCGCTGGCCCTCGCTTCATGCAAGCGGTATTGGTGGGTCGCAAATGGTGCGGCGTGGTTTTGACGCCTGGTGGCCCAGCGACAAGCTCGCCGTGCGTGGCTACGTGGAGGTGTTGCGGCATTACCGGGAGATCGTGGGCATCCGCAATCAGCTCAAAACCCGCTTGCTGCGCGAGCGCCCCGATGTGTTTGTCGGCGTGGACGCACCCGATTTCAATCTGGATCTGGAGGCCGAACTCAAGCGCGAAGGCATCAAGACCGTTCACTTCATCTGCCCGTCCATCTGGGCCTGGCGCGCCGAGCGGGTCGAGAAAATCCGACGCAGCGTCGATCACGTGTTGTGCATCTTTCCTTTTGAGGTTGAATTACTGGCGCAGCACGGCATCCAAGCCACCTACGTCGGCCATCCGCTGGCGCAAGTCATCCCCATGCAGGCGGACAAAAGCGCGGCGCGGCGCGTGCTGGGCCTGCGGGATGACGAACAGGTCGTGGCGATCCTCCCCGGCAGTCGTGAATCTGAGGTGCGCTACCTGATTGATCGCTTCTTTGCGGCTGCAGACCTTATGAAACGTGCGCAGGCAGCTATCAAATTTGTAGTGCCTGCCATTCCTGCTTTACGCCCGGCGATTGAGGCCGCAGCCAGTCGCCATGCCTTGGGTGACAGCTTGCAAATCGTCACCGGCCAATCGCACACCGTGTTGGCCGCTTGTGATGTCACGCTGATTGCCAGCGGAACCGCCACGCTGGAGGCAGCCTTGTTCAAGCGCCCCATGGTGATTGCCTACAACATGAATTGGTTGTCGTACTGGATCATGCGGCGCAAGCAGTTGCAGCCCTGGGTGGGTCTGCCCAACATCCTCTGCGCCGATGCCGTGGTGCCCGAGCTACTGCAAGATCAGGCCACACCTGAGGCACTGGCTCAGGCCGTCATGGCGTGGCTGCATGCGCCCGAAAAAATCAGCGCCTTGCAGCAACGCTTCACCACGCTGCACCACGAGCTCAAGCGCGACACCGCGCAACTGGCCACCGATGCCATCGAAAAAGTTCTTCAAAGCTGAGCAAGTCCCCCTGATGTGGGACGTCACCGGCCTGATTGCTGGTGTGGATGAGGCCGGACGCGGGCCTCTGGCGGGCCCGGTGGTGGCTGCTGCCGTGATTCTGGACGACATGAACCCCATTGCCGGTTTGGCCGACTCCAAGAAGCTCACGGCGGCCAGGCGAGAAAAGCTTTTCGATGAAATCCGTGCCAAAGCGCTGTGCTGCTCGATTGCCGAGGCCAGCGTTGAAGAAATTGACCAACTCAACATTTTGCAAGCCACTCTGCTGGCCATGCGACGTGCTGTGCTGGGCTTGCGTTTGAAACCGGTCAAGGTGCTTGTCGATGGCAATCAGTTGCCCCGGTTGGATGTGCTGGCTGAGGCCATCGTGAAGGGTGACGCGACCGTGCCCGCTATCTCGGCGGCATCCATCTTGGCCAAGGTGTACCGTGACCGCTGGTGCGCGCAGTACCACGAGGCCTTCCCTCTGTACGGTTTTGACGGTCACAAGGGCTATGGCACAGCGCAGCATCTGGCCGCTTTGCGTGAGCACGGGGCCTGCCCGCAGCACCGCAAGACCTTCAGGCCGGTAACGGATGTTTTGGCCGCTTGGGGGGTGACATGACCTCACCCGCCATCACCCACATCAGCTCGCGCGACAACGCTTTTGTCAAAGACTTGAAGCGTCTCGCGCAGGACAACACCGCTTACCGCAAACAGCGGCAGGTCTGGTTGGAGGGCGACCATTTGTGTCGCGCTGCGTTGACGCGTGGTTTGCAACCGATAGCAACCGTTTTTTCAGAGTCATTTTGGCCTGGAGCCCAATCAATCTATGCGCAGGCAGCTATAAAAATCATAGTGATATCGGACGCTATTTTTGCCGACATCAGTGGCTTGGAGTCACCCGCGCGCATGGGGTTTTTGCTGGAATTACCCGTCTCGACGGGCCTGATGCCTGACGTGGCCACCGTCATCCTGGACCGCGTCCAAGACGCAGGCAATGTCGGCTCGATTTTGCGCAGCGCGGCGGCCTTTGGCTTCAAACAGGTGCTGGCACTCAAGGGCACAGCGGCCCTGTGGAGTCCCAAAGTGCTGCGTGCGGGGATGGGCGCGCATTTTGGCCTGCAACTCATTGAGGCTGTGGAACATGACGCGCTGAAGGTTTTGAGTGTCCCGCTGGTGGTGACCAGCTCGCATCAGGGGCAGTACTTGCATCAGCAGACCTTGCCGCAGCCCTGTGCCTGGGTTTTAGGGCATGAAGGGCAGGGCGTGAGTGAGGCTTTGATGGCCAGAGCGATACGTTCGGTGCGCATTGCCCAGCCGGGCGGCGAAGAGTCGCTCAATGTGGCCGCTGCTGCCGCGATTTGTTTGCACGCCAGTGCGGCGCAAGCGGCGATATAAGCCATCTACAAGCTGCTTTCAAGCAGCGTCAGCAGTCGAAACAAGCCCTCACCCGGCTATAATGGGCGGCTTTCCCGCAACCCCGTACGCTCAGCCGCCTCAAAAGCCCCTATCCCACAAAAGCAGCCACCAGGAAACCCGTTTCCTGAGCGCGTTTGGGCGTACCCGCAACCATTCGGAGAACCCAGTGCTTTTGTCTTTAAAGGGAACCTTCCCGCCCGCCATCCTGGCGCTTGCAGACGGCACAGTCTTTCTCGGCAACTCGATTGGAGCCACCGGCTCCACCGCCGGTGAGGTGGTGTTCAACACCGCCATGACCGGCTACCAGGAAATCCTCACTGACCCCAGTTATTGCCAGCAGATCGTGACCCTCACGTACCCGCACATCGGCAACTACGGCGTCAACCCTGAGGACATCGAAGCCGACAAAGTCCATGCCGCAGGCCTGATCATCAAAGATCTGCCCCAACTGGCCAGCAACTTTCGCCTCACCAAGACGCTGTCGCAGTACCTGGTGGACGAGAAAACGGTCGCCATCGCCAACATCGACACCCGCAAGCTGACCCGCCTGCTGCGTACCCAAGGCGCGCAAAACGGTGCCATCGTCGGCTTGGCTGCTGGCGAATCCGTCACCCAGGCGCGCATCGACCAGGCCATTGCCCTGGCCCAAGGCGCGCCGAACATGAGCGGCCTGGACTTGGCCAAAGTGGTGAGCACACAGCAGCCTTACGACTGGACCGAATCCGAGTGGATGCTGTTCAGTGCGGACGGCAAGCCCGGCTACGGCACCCAGACGTCACCCAAATTCCGCGTCGTGGCCTACGACTTTGGTGTTAAGAAAAACATCTTGCGCATGTTGGCCGAGCGCGGCTGCCAGGTCACCGTTGTGCCAGCCCAAACGCCCGCTGAGGATGTGCTCAAGCTCAAGCCCGACGGCATCTTTTTGTCCAACGGTCCTGGCGACCCGCAGCCGTGTGACTACGCCATTGCTGCGGTGCGCGAACTGATCGAAACCGGTATCCCCACCTTCGGCATCTGCCTGGGGCACCAGATCATGGCCTTGGCCAGTGGGGCCAAGACCTTCAAGATGAAGTTCGGCCACCACGGTGCCAACCACCCGGTCAAAGACCTGGACACCGGCCGCGTCAGCATCACCAGCCAGAACCATGGCTTTGCGGTGGACGAAAAATCACTGCCCGCCAACTTGCGCGCCACGCACGTCAGCTTGTTTGACGGTACGCTGCAAGGCCTGATCCGCACCGATAAGCCCGCGTTTTGTTTCCAGGGCCACCCGGAAGCCTCGCCGGGTCCGCACGACATTGCTTACCTTTTTGACCGCTTCATCAAGCTGATGGAGGCGAAATAACATGCCCAAGCGCACCGACATTAAAAGCATCCTCATCATCGGCGCTGGCCCGATCATCATCGGCCAGGCTTGCGAGTTCGACTACTCGGGCGTGCAAGCCTGCAAGGCCTTGCGCGAAGAAGGCTATAAGGTCATTCTGATCAACAGCAACCCTGCGACGATCATGACCGACCCGGCCACGGCGGATGTGACCTATATCGAGCCCATCACCTGGCAGACGGTCGAGAAGATCATTGCCAAAGAAAAACCCGATGCGATTTTGCCCACCATGGGCGGGCAGACCGCGCTCAATTGCGCGCTGGATTTGTGGCACAACGGCGTGCTTGAAAAATATAGGGGTGCGGCCACCGGCAAGCCGGTTGAGCTGATCGGCGCGACACCCGAGGCGATTGATAA
Organism: Hylemonella sp.; assembly: GCA_031427355.1. Lineage (GTDB taxonomy): Bacteria > Pseudomonadota > Gammaproteobacteria > Burkholderiales > Burkholderiaceae_C > CANCDA01. The sequence continues at coordinate 2,041 of JANPNG010000213.1, read as the reverse complement.
AGCCGAAGACCGGCTGAAGTTCAAAAATGCGATGACCAAGATCGGTCTGGGCTCGGCGCGTTCGGGCATCGCCCACACGATGGAAGAAGCTTGGACTGTGCAAAAGACGCTGGGTTTTCCCACTGTCATTCGCCCCAGCTTCACGCTGGGCGGCACGGGTGGCGGCATCGCCTACAACCCGGAAGAATTCGAAACGATTTGCAAGCGCGGCATCGAAGCCTCACCCACCAACGAGCTGCTGATTGAAGAGTCGCTGCTGGGCTGGAAAGAGTACGAGATGGAAGTGGTGCGCGACAAGGCAGACAACTGCATCATCGTGTGTTCCATCGAGAATCTGGATCCGATGGGCGTGCACACCGGTGACTCCATCACCGTGGCCCCGGCGCAGACCTTGACCGACAAAGAGTACCAAATCATGCGCAACGCCAGCTTGGCGGTGCTGCGGGAGATTGGTGTGGACACGGGTGGCTCCAACGTGCAGTTCTCGATCAATCCGAAAGATGGCCGCATGGTCGTGATCGAGATGAACCCGCGCGTCTCTCGCTCCTCGGCACTGGCCTCCAAAGCTACCGGTTTCCCCATCGCCAAGGTGGCGGCCAAACTGGCCGTGGGCTACACGCTCGATGAGTTACGCAACGACATCACTGGCGGCGCGACACCCGCGTCGTTCGAACCCAGCATCGACTACGTGGTGACGAAGATTCCGCGTTTTGCGTTCGAAAAATTCCCTACGGCTGACAGCCGCTTGACGACGCAGATGAAGTCGGTGGGCGAGGTCATGGCCATGGGCCGCACTTTCCAGGAGTCGTTCCAGAAAGCCCTGCGCGGTCTGGAGGTCGGTGTGGACGGCATGAACGAGAAAACCAAAGACCGCGAAGTGATTGAGAAGGAGCTGGGCGAGCCCGGCCCAGATCGCATCTGGTACGTGGGCGACGCCTTTGCCATGGGCATGTCGCTGGACGAAGTGCACGATCTGACAAAAATCGACAAATGGTTTTTGATTCAAATCGAAGAAATCGTGAAGATCGAGCTGGAGCTGGATCAACTGGCAGACACACAAGGTGAGGGCGCACTGGCATCGCTGGACGCGGACACGCTGCGCAGCCTGAAGAAAAAAGGTTTCTCGGATCGACGCCTGGCCAAGCTGCTCAAGACCACTGAAAAAGCCGTGCGAGACGCACGCCGCGCGCTCAAGGTGCGCCCCGTGTACAAGCGCGTGGACACCTGCGCCGCCGAGTTCGCCACCAACACCGCCTACCTGTACTCGACCTACGAGGACGAGTGCGAGGCCGAGCCGACCAACAACAAAAAAATCATGGTGCTGGGTGGTGGCCCCAACCGTATCGGACAGGGCATCGAGTTCGATTACTGCTGCGTCCATGCCGCGCTGGCCATGCGCGAAGACGGTTACGAGACCATCATGGTCAACTGCAACCCTGAGACCGTCTCCACCGACTACGACACCTCAGACCGCCTGTACTTCGAGCCGTTGACGCTGGAAGACGTGCTGGAGATTGTTGACAAAGAGAAGCCACTGGGCGTGATCGTGCAGTACGGCGGCCAAACACCTTTGAAGTTGGCGCTGGGTTTGGAGGCCGAGGGCGTGCCCATCATCGGCACCAGCCCCGACATGATCGACGCGGCTGAAGACCGCGAGCGTTTTTCCGCGCTGCTGCGTGAATTGGGTCTGAAGCAGCCGCCCAATGCGACAGCCCGCACTGAAGCCGAGGCGCTTGAAAAAGCCACTGGCCTGGGTTACCCGTTGGTCGTGCGCCCCAGCTACGTGTTGGGTGGCCGCGCCATGGAGATCGTGCACGAGCAGCGCGACCTGGAGCGCTACATGCGCGAGGCCGTCAAGGTCAGCCATGACTCGCCCGTATTGCTGGACCGCTTTTTGAATGACGCCATTGAGTGCGATGTGGACTGCATTCGCGACCGCGAAGGCAAAACTTTTATAGGCGGTGTGATGGAGCACATTGAGCAGGCTGGCGTGCACAGTGGTGACTCGGCCTGCTCACTTCCGCCTTACAGTCTGTCCGTC
>JANPNG010000212.1:0-15059 GCA_031427355.1 Hylemonella sp. | reverse complement strand
GGGGCGATCACCGGGGTTTCATTTTTGCGGATGTAGTCGTCAATCGCCAGCGCCTCAAAGGCGGCCAGTGGGCCAATGATGACGTGTACTTTTTCTTTTTCGACCAACTCCTGCGTCTTGGTCTTGGTGATGGCGGGCTGGCCAGCCGTATCGCCCACAAACAACTCCACCTTGCGCCCGGCGATCATGTTGTTGCGCTCTTTGAGGAAGAGCCGCAAGCCGTCTTCCATCTGCTTGCCGCCGGCCGCCAGCGCGCCGGACTTGATGGTTAAAAACCCGATGCGAAGCGCATCTTTGTCGGCCGCTTGCACCGAGGTGCCGAGGCCCACGGACAGCAACGCGGCGGAAATCGCCAGGGAAAGCAGCTTCTTGGACATACACGTCTCCTCAGACAGTTTGTTTAAAAAAACATGCTCATGATATATTACGAAACGAAACAAAACCGAAAACTTCAAGAAGAAAGATTTTTATAGCCTAGGGAAATCCCCAATAAAATTACTAATTTTTAATGGGGATAACGCTCTTTATTTTCAGTTTTTAATATCCTATATTTCTTAAAAAAATACACTTCTGATATTCTTGAAATCCATGATGAGCGTCGAAACCTCCCCGCCCGCCCCCGGCAGCCGACTGTTGCGAGACACGGTTTACGAGCAGTTGCGCGCCGACCTGATTAGCTGCGCACTGGCCCCGGGCACGGAAATCCGCGAGGCCGAGTTGGCTGCGCGTTTCGACATGAGCAAGTCCCCCGTGCGCGACGCCCTGATGCGCCTGGAGCGCGAAGGCCTGGTGATCACCTTGCCGCGCCAAGGCTACCGGGTGGCCCCCGTGTCGCTCACCGATGTGTTGGACATGTTTCAACTGCGTGCCGCCTTGGAGCGCGCCTGTGTGGAGCGCATCGTGACTTACGCCAGCCAGGAGCAGCTTGACGCATTGAATGCCTTTCGGCATTTCGATGCCAGCGCCTGGGACGGCGGCTTCATTGCCTACAACCGTGCCTTTCACCGCCGCTTGGCCCAGTTGGGTGCCAACACCCGCATGCGCGACCAACTGATCGATCTGATTGACCTGATGGAGCGTGCCGTTTTCATGAGTTTGAACAACGTCAAAAAGGGCGACCCGCAACCGCTGGTGGGCGAGCACGGCGACATCATCGACGCCTTGCAGGCACGCGCCCTCAAACGCGCCCAGCGCTTGGTTGAGCAACACATCGTGGCCGCTGGCAAGCGCGTCAGCAACGCCATCTCCAGAAGCCTGATCGCGGGTTAAGCGACTTCATTTTTTACGTCCAAAGGATTCACATGTCAGGCATCAGCCCATCCCCCCACATCCCCGTGCACGGCCTTTTCATCGACGGCAAGCAAGTCCCCGCCAGCCGCCCCGACCTGCTGGACGTGATCAACCCGGCCACGGGCGAATTGCTGGCCCAGATCAGTCACGCCAGTGACGCCGATGTGGACCGCGCCGTGCGCAGCTCCGAGGCGGCCTTTCACAGCTCAGAGTGGGGCAATATGTCGAACCGGACGCGAGCCCGCCTCATCAACAAGTTGGCCGATGTCTTCGAAGCCAATCTGGATGAGATGTACCAACTGGAGACCGCCAACAACGGGCGCTCGCTCAACGAAACACGGGCGCAAATCTCGCGTCTGCCGGACTTCTTTCGCTACAACGCTGGGCTGGCGATTGCCCGGCGTGACTCGGTCATCCCGGTCGATGGCAACTACCTCAACTACACCATCCGCACGCCCATCGGCGTGGTGGGCAACTCCACCCCGTTCAACCACCCGTTGATGATCATGGTCAAGAGCCTGGCACCCTCGCTGGCGTCGGGCTGCACCACCGTGGTCAAGCCGTCGGAGTACACACCGCTGACCACCTTGCGTTTGGCCCAAATGTTTGCCGATGCAGGCTTGCCACCGGGGGCTTTCAATGTCGTCACCGGCTTGGGGCCAACCACCGGCAAGGCGCTGGCAGAGCACCCCGGCTTAGCCAAGTGGGTGCTCACCGGCGGCACCGAAGCCGGGCGCATCACCGGCGCAGCAGCAGGGCGCAACTTCGCCCACCAAACGCTGGAGCTCGGTGGCAAAACACCGGTGCTGGTGTTTGACGACTTCGATGTGGATCAGGCCGTTAACTACGCAGCGTTCGGCGGCTTCATCGGCGCGGGCCAAACCTGTATTTGCGGTAGCCGCCAAATTGTGCAGGCGAAAATTTACGACGAGTTTGTGGAGAAGCTTGCCATCAAAGCCAAGTCGATCCGCATTGGCAACCCGGCCGACCCCTCGGTGCAACTCGGCCCGGTCGTCTCTGCACGCCAGCAGCAACGGGTGTTGAGCTACATCAAGATCGGCCTGGAAGAGGACAAGGCCCGCTTGGTCGCAGGCGGCAAAGTGCCGACCGACCCGGCCTTGAAAGACGGCTTTTTTGTCGAACCCACGGTGTTCGCTGACGTCACGGCGCGCATGCGCATCTTCCAAGAAGAAGTGTTTGGCCCCTTTGTCTCGGTGACCAAGTTCACCACCGAAGAAGAAGGCTTGGCCTTGGCCAATGACTCTCCCTTTGGTCTGGCCGGTGCCATTCGCACCAACGACATCACGCGCGCGCACCGGGTGGCCGCGCGTCTGAAATGCGGCATTGTTTGGATCAACGACCACCACCGGCTCGACCCCGCCTCGCCCTGGGGCGGCATCAAAGATTCAGGCATCGGGCGTGAGGGCGGCACCGAGTCCTTTGACCAGCACTTCGAGACCAAGAGCGTGATGCTGCGCCTGGATGATGCACCGTTTGACTGGTACAAAGACACGGCCAAACAAGCGCGCCTGAACTAAGCAACGCGCACCTTACCCGCAAGAATTTCTTCAAGAGCACCCCCAAGGACAACCCATGCAAATTGCAGCCAACAACACCAACACTGTCTTCAAAACTCTGAGCCTGAACATCGGCGGCAAACGCCTGAGCGCCCAAGTCGGTGGGCAGGGCGTGCCGATCATCCTGTTCCACTCGCTACTGGCCGACCAGAGCAGCTTCGACTTGATCGCCCAGCCCCTGGCCAAAACCCATCAGGTCGTGGTGCTGAGCCTGCCCGGCTTTGAGGGCTCGGACTTTGTGGGCAGCAGCCTGGATGTGATCGCCGACCACATGTCGGCAGGCATCAAGGCGCTGGACTTGAAACAAGCGCCTATTTTTCTGGGCAATGGCTATGGTGGCTTTGTGGCTTTGATGACCGCCATTCGCCACCCCCAGCTGGCCTCGCGCCTGGTGCTGGCCGATTGTGGTGCGGCCTTCTCTGACCAGGGCCGTGCCGCCTTCAAGGGCATGTCCGCCGCCGCCAAAGACAAGGGCCTGGGCGCGATTGCCGATGTGGCCATGCGCCGCCTCTTTTCGCCCGAGTTCCAGCAGCAAAACCCAGCCCTGACCGAGGCGCGCAAAGTGCGCTTTTTGGCGATTGACCCGCAAACCTTCCACGGGGCCTGCGAAGCCTTGGCCACGCTCGACCTGCGCCCACAACTGTCCGGCGTGACCCTGCCCGTGCTGGTGTTGGTCGGCGAGCAGGACGAGGCCACACCGCCCCCGATGTCGGTTGAGTTGAACGCGGGCCTGCCCAATGCGAAGTTGGTGCTGCTGCCCGGTTTGGCCCATGTACCCCAACTCCAGGCGCCCGAAGTGTTCCTGGCGGCGATCCGCAGGTTTATTGACGGCACAAACTAAACCCAGGGGGCCTCACCATGGCGCTTGTTTTGTACGGTTACTGGCGTTCTTTGGCCACCTTCAGAGTGCGCGCGGCCCTGAAGCTCAAGGGTCTGACCTACCAAGAAAACATCATTGATTTGAGCCAGGGTGAGCAGTTCTCGCCGAACTATCACAGCCTCAACCCCCAGCATGTGCTGCCTTTGCTGGATCATGATGGCTTGCGCCTGACGCAGTCACTGGCCATCGTGGAGTACATCAACGACACCTGGCCGCAAGACTCGCTGTTACCGCCCGATGCCCCCAGCAAGGCCCGTGTGCGCGCCTTGGCTCACATCGCCAGCGCGGACGTGCACCCACTCATCGTGCCGAGAGTGCGCAATTATCTGGAGCAGGAATGCGGGCTCGATGAAGCCACGCGTCTGAAGTGGGTGCGCCACTGGTTCGCCAAAGGCACGGAGGCGATTGAGGCCAAGCTGTCCGATGGTTTGGCGGGCACCTATGCCCATGGCGACCAGCTCTCGCTGGCCGACTTGGCGCTGGCCTCCCATGTCGTCGGCGCGCGCATGTTTCAGGTGGATTTGTCGATGGCCCCGCGCCTGGAGGGCATCGTCAACCGCTGCTTGGCGCTGGAGGCGTTTTCCAGCGCCCACCCTCTGGCTCAAGCGGGAGCGCCCGGCATGTAATGTCGGGCGAAAAGACAGGCCAGGGTGACCCCCGGCCTGAGCCCCTTAGATTTGGTCCAAGGCCTTTTCGAGGTTCTGCACCGTGCGGTCCACGTTGTGCAATTTGTCCAAGCCAAACAGGCCAATACGGAATGACTTGAAGTCGGCACCTTCGTCGCATTGCAAGGGCACGCCAGCCGCAGTTTGCAAGCCTGTGCCCAGAAACTTCTTGCTGGACTGCACTTCAGCGTCATCGGTGTAGTTGACGATCACGCTCGGGGCCAAAAAGCCATCTGCAGCCACACTCTTGTAGCCTTTGCGTTTGAACAGGGCGCGCACCTTATCGCCCAGCTCCTGCTGCTCGGCCTTGACCTTGGCGAAGCCATAGGCCCGGGTCTCTTGCATCATGTCGCGAGACTGGGTCAGCGCATCGGTCGGCAGGGTGGCATGGTAGGCATGGCCGCCACCTTCGTAGGCTTCCATGATTTGCAGCCACTTCTTCAAGTCGGCGGCGTAGCTGGTGCTGGTGGTGGCGTCAATGCGCTGACGGGCCAGCTCGCTGAGCATGACCAAACCGCAGCAAGGTGAGCCGCTCCAGCCCTTTTGTGGCGCGCTCACCAGCACGTCCACGCCCGAGGCCACCATGTCCACCCAGATGGCACCGGAGGCGATGCAATCGAGCACAAACAGGCCACCCACGGAATGCACAGCGTCGGCCACGGCACGGATGTAGTCATCGGGTAAAACAATGCCGGCGGAGGTCTCAATGTGGGGGGCAAACACGACGTCTGGTTTTTGCGCCTTGATGGTGGCCACCACCTCGTCAATCGGTGCGGGGGCGAAGGGCGCGTGTTTGTCAGCGCTGGTCTTACGGGCCTTGAGCACGATTTCCTCGGAAGGAATGCGGCCCATGTCGAAAATCTGGGTCCAGCGGAAACTGAACCAGCCATTGCGCAGCACCAGCACTTTTTTGCCGGTCGCAAACTGGCGGGCCACGGCCTCCATGCCAAAGGTGCCACTGCCCGGCACCACGGCCACCGACTTGGCGTTATAGACCTCTTTCAGGATGGCGGAGATGTCACGCATCACGCCCTGAAAACGCTGGGACATGTGATTGAGTGCGCGATCGGTGTAAACCACAGAATATTCAAGCAAACCATCTGGGTCCACATGGGGCAGCAAGCCGGGCATAGTTATCTCCGAAAAGTAGGGGTCTAAAAAGAGTGACGGTGAGCTTAGCACGCCGGGCAAACATCCCGCATCAGGGGTTCACACTAGGCGGCTTGCTCGCCCATTTTCTCACCCAGTTGGATCGCGCGCGCAGGTGCCCAGTCCGGGTTGAACGTCAGCTGGCCCTTGGAAAACAACATGACCACCGTGGAGCCCAGCAAGAAGCGGCCCATCTCTTCGCCCTGCTTGAGGGCGATAGGCGTGTCGTCATAGCGCCACTCCCTCACACTGCCCGTGCGCGGCGGGTTCACCACCCCGTGCCAGGGTGTCGCCATGCTGCCCACAATGGTGGCACCCACCAGCGTCATCACCCAGGGGCCGTTGACCGAATCAAACACGCACACCACGCGCTCATTGCGCGCAAACAGGCCCGGCACGCCGCGCGCCGTGGTGGGGTTGACCGAGAACAGGTCGCCCGGTACATAAATCATGCGTTTGAGCACGCCGTCACACGGCATGTGGATGCGGTGGTAGTCGCGAGGGCTCAAATACAAGGTGGCAAAGCTGCCGTCTTGAAACTGCGCGGCCAGTGCCGCATCGCCACCCACCAGCGCGGTGGTGCTGTAGTGGTGGCCCTTGGCCTGGAAAATCTGGTCGTGCTCGATCGCGCCAAACTGGCTGATCGCGCCGTCCACCGGGCAGATGAAAGGCGCAGCCGCCAGGGGACGGGACTCGGGTTTGAGCAGGCGCGTGAAAAATTCGTTAAAAGTGGCGTAGCTGGCCGGGTCCGGGTTCACCGCCTCATTCATGTTGACACCGTATTTACGGATAAATCGACGAATAAGAAGGGTGGTGAGCCAGCCCCAGCGGTGGCGGGCCCAAAAACCAGCATACAGAGTGATGGCGCGCTTGGGGGCCAGGTACTGCGCGAGGATGACAAGACGTTCAGACACAGTTTGAGCCCAGAAGGGGGTTGTTATGGAGTGCGCGGGATTATATCGAGCGGGTCTAAAATCATCGAACCATGAACGCCCCCACCTCTCCTACCCAGATCGAAGCGCTGAGCCGCAGCACCCGCCAAGCGCAAGTCGTCACCGCCCTGCAAACCGTGCTGCCCGCTCACGCGCTGCTGTGGCAGAGCGAGGACACCACGCCTTATGAGTGCGATGGCCTAACTGCCTACCGCCAGCGCCCGCTGGTGGTAGCCCTGCCGGAGACCGAGGCCCAGGTACAAGCCGTGCTCAAGACCTGCCACGCCCTGGCCGTGCCGGTGGTGGCGCGCGGCGCGGGCACCGGGCTGTCGGGCGGGGCCATGCCGCACGCGCTGGGCGTGACGCTCAGCTTGGCCAAGTTCAACCGCATCCTCAAAGTGGACGCCATCAGCCGCACGGCGGTGGTGCAAGCCGGTGTGCGCAACCTGGCCATCAGCGAGGCCGCTGCGCCCTACGGCTTGTACTACGCACCCGACCCGTCCAGCCAGATCGCCTGCACCATTGGCGGCAACGTGGCCGAGAACTCGGGCGGCGTGCACTGTCTGAAATACGGCCTCACCGTGCACAACGTGCTCAAGGTGCGCGGCTACACCGTGGAAGGCGAGTCGATTGAGTTTGGCAGTGATGCGCTGGATGCCTCGGGTTACGACTTGCTCAGCGTCTTCATCGGCTCCGAGGGCATGTTAGCCATCACGCTCGAAGTCACCGTCAAGCTCGTGCCCAAGCCGATATTGGCGCGCTGCATCATGGCCAGCTTTGATGACCTGCGCAAAGCGGGCGACGCCGTGGCCGCCGTGATTGCGGCGGGCATCATCCCCGCCGGGCTGGAGATGATGGACAAACCCATGACCGCCGCCGTGGAAGCCTTTGTGCATGCGGGTTACGACCTGAGTGCCGCCGCGATTTTGCTGTGCGAGAGCGACGGCACGCCCGAGGAGGTGGAAGAAGAAATTGGCCGCATGACGGCGGTGCTCAACAGCGCCGGGGCCACCGCCATTGCGGTGAGCCGCGATGAAGCCGAGCGCCTGAAGTTCTGGAGCGGCCGCAAAAACGCCTTCCCCGCCAGTGGCCGACTGGCTCCCGACTACATGTGCATGGACTCCACCATCCCGCGCCGCCGCTTGGCCGACATCCTGCTGGCGATTGGCGAAATGGAGAAAAAATACGGGCTCAATTGCTGCAATGTCTTTCACGCCGGTGACGGCAACCTGCACCCGCTGATCTTGTTTGACGCGAACGACCCAGACCAACTGCACCGCTGCGAACTCTTCGGCGCCGACATTCTGGAAACCAGCGTGGCCATGGGCGGCACGGTCACGGGCGAGCACGGTGTGGGCGTGGAAAAACTCAACTCCATGTGCGTACAGTTCTCTGCCGCTGAAAACGAGCAAATGCTGGGCGTCAAGCGCGCGTTTGACCCGCTAAGTTTGCTCAACCCCGGCAAGGTCATCCCGACGCTGAATCGATGCGCTGAGTACGGCAAGATGCTGGTGCGCGGCGGGCAGATTTCGCACCCGGATTTACCCCGGTTCTGACGCCCATGAACGGCTTGCGCGGCTTTGCCTGGTTGTTGGCCCTGCAGTCGAGCGGTGAGCTGTTGGCGCGCGGGCTGCACCTGCCCTTCCCCGGCCCCGTGGTGGGCATGGTGCTCTTGCTGGCGGCGTTGAACTTTGCCATCGTGCGCGAGCCGGTGGCGGCTTGCGCCGAGTTTTTGCTGGCCCACTTGTCGCTCTTGTTTGTGCCCGTCGGCGTGGGGGTGATGACGCACCTGGGCCTGCTCAGCGAACACGGTTGGCGCATTCTGCTGGTGATCGTGCTGTCCACATGGATCGGTCTGGCGGTCACGGCACTGGTCTTGCGCGCCAGTTGGCGGGGGCGCTGAGCATGGCCAATTTTGTCGAGCTTTGGGTTTACCTCTCCAGCACGCCGCTGTTTGGGCTGACGGCGACGCTGGTGGTCTATGTGCTGGCGCATGCGATGTACCTGCGGCTGGGGCAAGCGCCCTGGGCCAACCCGGTGCTGTGGAGCGTGGTGCTCATCGCCAGCGTGCTGCTGCTCACGCAAGTGTCTTACCCCACTTATTTCTCAGGCGCGCAATTCATCCACTTTCTGCTCGGCCCCGCCGTGGTGGCCCTGGCCTGGCCGTTGTGGCAGCGCCGTATTGAACTGCGGCAACGCTGGATCCCCTTGCTGCTCGCCGCCGTGGCGGGCACTATCGCCTCGGCAGGCTCAGCCCTGGCCTTGGGCTGGGCCGTGGGCCTGCCGACGGATGTGCTGCTGTCGCTGGCCTCCAAATCGGTCACCGCGCCAGTGGCCATGGGCATTGCCGAAAAAATTGGCGGCATACCGGCCCTGGCCGCTGTGTTTGCCGTGCTCACCGGCATCGTGGGGGCTTTAAGCGGCAAGTACCTGTTTGACCTGCTGCGCATCTCCACCGCGCCTGCGGGTTGGATGGCGCGCGGCTTTGCCCTGGGCACCACCTCGCACGGCCTGGGTGCGGCTCGCGCCATGCAGGTCAACGCCGACGCCGGGGCTTACGCCGGTCTGGCGCTGGGCTTGCAAGTGGTGCTGGCCTCACTGCTGATCCCGCTGGTGTTTCGCTGGTTTTAATCTGATTTTTTCACTCATTGGAGTTCTCCCATGGCTCACTCACTCTTGCGCGCATTCGCGCTCAGCCTTTGCCTCATCACCGGCCTGGCCCAGGCGCAGAGCCCCACCATCAAGCTCATGGTGGGCTTCCCGCCCGGCGGTGGCACAGATGTGATTGCCCGCCTGCTGGCCGAACATTTGAAGGATCAGCTCGGCAGCTCCGTGATTGTGGAGAACCGCGCCGGTGCGGGTGGCCAGATCGCCGCACAAGCGTTGAAGGCCGCACCCGCCGATGGCACGACGCTTTTTCTCTCGCACGACCACACCATCTCCATCCTGCCGCTGGTGGTGAAGAACCCCGGCTTTGATCCAGCGCGTGACTTTGTCGCGGTGGCGGGCTTTGCCACCTTCGTCAATGCCTTCGCCGTCTCGGGCGGCACACCGGCCAAGACCATGGCCGAGTACGCGGCCTGGGTGCGCAGCCAGGGCCAAGGCAAAGGCACGGTGGGTGTGCCTGCCCCCGCCTCAGTGCCCGAGTTTTTGGTCAAGCTGATCGGCCAAAAATACCAGCTCGATCTGCAAGCCGCGCCCTACCGGGGCAGCGCACCCCTGATCGCCGACATGCTGGGCAACCAGATCGGTGTCGGGGTCGCCTCGGTGCCTGATTTCATCGAGAACCACAAGGCAGGCAAAGTGCGCGTCGTCGCCGTTCTGGGCGGTGCACGCCAGGCCGCGCTGCCCGATGTGCCCACCTTTGCCGAGCTGGGTCTGGCTGGTTTTGAAGACGTGCCCTACTACGGCATCTTCGCGCCGCAGGGCACACCCGCTGCTGTCATTACCCGTTTCTCCGAAGCCGTGGCCAAAGTGATCGCCCTGCCCGAGGTGCGGGAGCGCCTGAGCGCCATGGGCTTGACTGTGGGCTACATGACGCCGCAGCAACTCACTCGCCGCGAACGCGCCTACGCGCAGACCTGGGCGCGCATCATCAAGGCCAGCGGTTTTCAGGCACAGTAACAACAGCTCGGCCCGATGAAATCAAAATTTCCGTTCGGGCTGAGCTTGTCGAAGCCCTTCGACAAGCTCAGGGTGAACGGTTCATATTTCACAGAGCCGGAGCAATAGGCTGCACCAGCACAATCTGAAACGTCGGCTCAAAGGGCGGCACGTGGCACTCCACGATCTGCCCCGGCGCGACTTGCAGCTTGAGACCCGCCACGTCGGCATGAATCGGCAGCGTGGCACACACGCGGTCCACCAGCACCACGGTGAGGATGGTGGTGCCGCCCTTGGCCAACAGGTACTGCACGGCCTTGTTGAGCGAGAAGCCCTGGTACAGCACATCATCCACCACCACCACAACCCGGCCTGACAAATCCATCTGCGCCTGCCCAACCTGCTCGGTTAGTTGGGTCTCGGGGTGCAGCAAGTGAAGGTCGTCGCTGTAGCGTTTGATCAGAAGATCCAGCCGCTCGATAGACACGCCCGGCAGGCGTGGTTGCAGGCGCGCCAGCAGCGCGTCGGCCAGCGGTGCGCCGCGTCTGCGCACGCCCACCAGCGTCATGGCCGCTGCGCCCGCCAGCCGGTTGGCCAAGTGCAGTGCCATGTCGTCCAGCACCCGCGTGAGGGCCTGGGTGTCGTAGAGGGTGGTGTGCTGTTCCGAGGGCATGTGCGTCTCATTCTTTTCTGAGCAACTCGATCACCTCGTCGTCTTCCACCTGCGGAAAGTGCTGGTAGTGCAGACCGACCGCTTCAAAAAACTCCGGGGTTTGCAAACACAGCAGCTCGTCGGCCAATGGCCTGATTTTGTCCAGGGTATCGGCGGGCGCCACCGGTACGGCGCAGATCAGGCGCTTGGGCTGGCGCAAACGCAGGCCGTGCAGCGCGGCCATCATGGTCGAGCCCGTGGCTAGGCCGTCATCCACCACGATCACGATGCGGCCTGCCGGGTCAATCGGCAGGCGCACCGGCGTGTACTGGGCGCGCCGCTTTTCAATCGTTTTCATTTGCATGCGCTTTTCGGCCTCAATGTAGGCGGCGTTGATCTGCATGGACGCCGCGTGCGGCGCAATAAACGTCCAGCCGCTTTCATCCACGGCGCCGATGGCCAACTCTGGCTGGTACGGCGCGCGCAACTTGCGCACCAGCACTACGTCGAACTCACCCTCCAGCAACTCGGCCATCACTTTGGCCATAGGCACGGCCCCGCGCGGAATGGCCAAAATCAAGGGGTTTTGACCCCGCCAAACCATGAGCCGTTTAGCCAGCAGGCGGGCCGCTTGATTTCTATCGGTGAACATGAGCCCATTGTTTCTCAGACCTATGTGCGCTGGCCTTGCGTTAAATCAACACACTTAAAAAATTCGACGTTACAGTGAAATTGCGTGCGGGCAACTGGGATTCCAGAGTGTTCCACGCAAGACGGGGGCTCCCTTAGACAGGGAAATCAACAGTGTCCCTGACGCTGTTCAGGATGAGAACATCCCCGGACTGATCAGATGATGAAAAGTTAGATCAGGGGTTCTCACCAGGCCCGCCAACTCCGTAAGAGCTGGCGGGCTTTCTCTTGTGTGCTTCCCCTGTGCATTTCCCTTGGGCGCGGGTCTTGAGCCCCAAGCTTGCGCCAGATCAAGATTGGCCCCCGCCCCCGGTCATAAGCTTCACCCATTAGCTGGAGCCCTATGTCCGTCAACCGCGTGCCCCCTGCCAACCTGCGCATCCGCATCGCCCCGGAGTCGCTGGGCTTTGCCGACACGTCTGAGCTGACGCAGCAGCCCCTGCCCTGGATCGGCCAAGAGCGGGCCGAGCGCGCCGCCCGCTTTGGCCTGGGGCTTGACCAACCCGGCTACAACCTGTTTGTGTTGGGCGAAATCGGCAGTGGCCGCGCCTCCCTGCTCAAGCAAATGATGGCCAGCGTGGCCAGCAGCCGCGCCGTGCCACCTGACCTGTGCTATTTGCACAACTTTGATGTGCCCGAGCGGCCCAAGGCCTTGCGCCTGCCTGCCGGGCAAGGTAGCCAGTTGCGCCAGCTGATGGCCAAGTTGGTCAAAGATTGGCAAACCGAAATCCCGCTGCGCCTGGACGGCCAGGACTTCAAGGCCGAGAGCGAGCGCATCAAAAAATCCTACAAGGTGGAAGAGGCCAAGGCCTACGCCGAACTCGACGCCTTTGCCGAGGCCCGCAGCTTCACCCTCTACCGCGACGCGGGCCACCTGGTTTTCACCCTGCGTGACGACAAGGGCCTTGCCCTGACGGAGGTTCAAGCCCTGGCTCTGTCCAAAGAGCGCCGGGTGGAAGTGGACCGGGACGAAGAAGAATTACGCTCGGAAATCACCCGCTTCATTGAAAAGCTCAGACCCCTGGAGCGTGTGATGAACGAGGGCTTGGCCGCTCTGCGACGCCAGGTGGTCAAGCCGCTGCTGGAGCACGGCTTGCAGGACATCCGCATGCGCTTAAAAAAACAAATCAAAGACTCGGTCAAGCTGGGGACTTACCTGGATCAGGTGATGCACGACGTGCTGGAAAACCTGGAGCTGTTTCAGCCGACAGAAGCGGATGACGAGACCCGGCTGCAAGCCCTGGACGAGGTGCTGGCCCGCCTGCGCGTCAACCTGGTGGTGGACAACCAGTCTTTAAGCGGCGCGCCGGTGATGGTGGAAGACAACCCGGTGCCGCGCGCCCTGTTTGGCAGCATTGAGTACCAGACCGAGAACGACGTACTGGTGAGCGACTTTTCGCGCATCCGTGCGGGCAGTCTGATCAAGGCACACGGCGGTTTTATTCTGCTGCACCTGCGCGACTTGGTGGCCGACCCCGAGGCCTGGGAAAAGCTGCGGCGCTTTCTGCGCACCGGGCGGCTGCAAATCGAAGAAGCCGGCCTGCCCCTGACACCGCTGAGCGCCGTGTCCCTGTGGCCCGAGGCGATTGACCTGAACGTCAAGATCGTGCTGGTCGGTGCGGCCGAAGACTATTACGGGCTGCAAGAGGCCGACCCCGAATTCGCCCGCCACTTTCGCATCAAGGTGGACTTTGCCGAGAGCTTTTTGACCAGCGCCGACATCCGCCACGCCTCCAGCGCCTTCATCGCGCACAGCTGCGCCCGCCTGGGCCTGCCGCATTTCTCGGCCGCTGCGGTGGCTAAGGCGCTGGAGCAGTCGCACCGCGAGGTGGACGACCAGATGCGCCAAAGCGCCCTCTTCGGCCAAACCGAAGCACTGGTGATGGAAGCCGCCGCCGTCTGCCGTGCGCGCAACGGCGGCCTCGTCGAGGCCGCCGACGTGGAGGCCACCCTGCTGGCGCGCGTGCAGCGCCACGACTACCCCGAGCAGTGTCTGCAAGAGTCCATCACCGACGGCGAGCGCCTGATCACCGTGCGCGGCGAGCAGGTCGGTCAGCTCAATGGCCTGACCCAGGTGGACTTGGGCGACTACCGTTTTGGCTTCCCGGTGCGCGTCACGGCCCGCACCTTTGCTGGGGATGATGGCCTGCTCAATATCGAACGCGAGGTGGAGCTGTCCGGCCCCATCCACGACAAGGGCGTGCTCATCCTGCACAGTTATCTGTCGGCGTTGTTCTCGCACCTCGCACCGTTGGCGCTCAACGCCTCCATCGTGTTTGAGCAGGAATACCACGGTGTGGAGGGTGACTCGGCCTCGTGCGCCGAGTTTTATGTGCTGTTGTCGTCGCTCTCTGGCCTGCCGCTGCGCCAGGGCATCGGCGTGACGGGCGCGCTCAACCAGTACGGCGACATCCTGCCGGTGGGCGGCGTCAATGAAAAAATTGAAGGCTACTTTCGCGTCTGCGAAACGCTGGGCCTGGACGGCAGCCAGGGCGTGCTGCTACCCCAGCGCAACCGCCGCCACCTGATGCTGGACCGCAAGGTGATTGAGGCGGTAGAGCGCGGCCAGTTTCACATCTACACCGCCGACCATGTGCGCGAGGGCATCGAGTTGCTGACCGGCCAGCCCTCGGGCATGTCGGCGCTGGCGGGTGACTATGCGCCTGACACTGTGCTGGGCCGCGCGCAGGCGACGTTGAGGGCATTCAGGCAGGCCTGCCAGGCGGCGCAGCAGGAGCCATCGAAAGTAGTGCGCAAGCGCTTGCGGCCTGCGTTGGGTTAGGGCGGGGGTTGCAGCGTGCGGATCAAGCTGCTTGTGGCCATTTGATTTGTACTTTGCGGCTATTGGCGAGGCAGTCACGCAAGTATAAATTGATGAGGCTCTGATACGGGACACCCGCTTCATCTGCCATCCCTTTGAAATACGCCACCACATCTTCAGACAGACGCATGGTGACGGGCTTCTTCAGTTTCGACGCGTATGGATTTTTACGGGATTTCAGTTTGGAGAAATCGTATTCTGCTTTCATGGCTGTCCACCTCGATAGAACGCGCTTTCGCGCTTGGTTGCCTTGCGGGCTGAGATGATGCGAATCACTGCACCATGCGCCCGCTCACAATGACAGACGACGAGCAACTTGGCTCCAGAACTCATGCCCAGCATCAGGAATCGATCATCTTCAAATGAGTTGTCTTCATCAAAGAACTGAACACCGAATTCGTCGAAGAAAATCGACTTGGCCTCTTCAAAAGACACCTGATGCTTCTTGAGATTTGAAAGGGCTTTAGGCTCATCCCATTCGAATTTAATCATACATACATTGTATTTATGAGTTGCAACAAGTCAAGTCCCTGCGACTGTGCAATTTAAGTGCCGTGACTCTGGATACGGCTTGTTGATCAAGCTTGATTGGCGAGCGCACCGGGCATCCGTGGCTGGGCTACGCGACAGGCTCGCGCATAGCGGTTTGTGGCGTGCGAGCGTGATGGCATCAACACCGTGCTGTCGCGCGAAATTTTGAAGCCAGCGCGAATCGCCGCTACGCCCCTCCACAGCCACCCGGCACGCCTGCGGAGTGGGTTTGGGGATTGGATTCGGCGCTGGCTTGCTGGTCATCTCAA
>JANPNG010000211.1:0-4393 GCA_031427355.1 Hylemonella sp. | reverse complement strand
GCCCAGATGCTCACGCCTTCATTGCGCCGGGTGTACACGTCACGCGCGTGTTGGATGGCGCTGGCACCGTCCACCGCGTGCAGGCTGCCCACATGTTTGTGCGCCAGACCGTGCTGGCTGCGAATGAAAATTTCCCACAGGGGCCATTCGGTGGTTGCTTGAGCGAGTGTCATGTCATGCAGCTTTCTGTGTGCGGGCGGTTTCATTTTTGGTGGCGTGGGCGCTCAAGGCCTCACGGAACCAAGCCCCCTCTTCCCAGGAGTTGTTGCGGGTGGCCAGACGCTCTTCATTGCACGGGCCTTTGCCCCTGACGACGTTGAAGAAGTCTTCCCAGTCGATGGGGCCGTGGTCGTAGTGCCCGCGTGCCTCGTTCCACTTCAGTTCAGGGTCGGGTAATTCCAGGCCCAAAAACTCGATTTGCGGCACGGTCTGGTCAATGAACTTTTGGCGCAGCTCATCATTGCTCAGCGTCTTGATCTTCCAGGCCATGGACTGCGCGCTGTTGGCCGACTGCTCATCGGCCGGGCCGTGCATGGCAATGGAGGGCCACCACCAGCGGTTGAGCGCGTCCTGCGCCATCGCTTTTTGCTCAGGCGTGCCATTGCACAGCGACACCATGATGTCAAAGCCCTGGCGCTGGTGAAACGACTCTTCCTTGCACACCCGCACCATCGCCCGGGCGTAGGGGCCGTAAGAGCAGCGGCACAGGGGAATCTGGTTGACGATGGCCGAGCCGTCCACCAGCCAGCCGATGGCACCGATGTCGGCCCAGGTCAGCGTGGGGTAGTTAAAGATGCTGGAGTACTTGGCTTTGCCGGAGAGCAAATCGAGATAGAGCTGATCGCGCGACACGCCCAGGGTCTCCGCCGCGCTGTAGAGGTACAGGGCGTGGCCGGCTTCGTCTTGCACCTTGGCCATGAGGATGGCTTTGCGCTTGAGGGTGGGGGCACGGCCGATCCAGTTGGCCTCGGGCAGCATGCCCACGTACTCGGAGTGGGCGTGTTGCGAGATCTGGCGCACCAGGGTTTTGCGGTAGGCCTCGGGCATCCAGTCCTTGGGCTCGGTCTTGATGCCCGCGTTGAGTCGCTCTTGAAACGTGCGCTCTTGCGGCTCCATTTGCTCAAGGGATTTGACAGCTTTGCTGCCGGTTTCTACAAGTTGTGCGTACATGGCATACCCCGTGGTGGGATGAAAAGTAGCTGCATATTAATGATACAAAATGACTCATACAATCATATTTTGAGTATCACTTTAAGACCACCGTGCAACACAGCCCTACCAAACTCAAACTCTCACCCAAAGTCACCAAAGTAAGGCGTGGCTTGGTGTTGCGCGCCAACTCGCTGCTGATCACCTTGTATGGCGACGCCCTGGCACCGCGTGGGCAAACCGTCTGGCTGGGCAGCTTGATCACCTTGATGGACTTGTTTGGCCTGTCGTCCCGCTTGGTGCGCACCAGCGCCTTTCGGCTGACGGCAGACGACTGGCTGGTAGCCACGCGCCTGGGACGGCGCAGCTTTTATGCCTTATCTGATACGGGCTTGCAACGCGTGCAGCACGCGGATCGGCGGATTTATGAGTTCAAGCTGCCCGACTGGGATGGCCGATGGACACTCGTGCTGCTGAATAACACCATGCGTGCCAGCACCCGGCAAGTGTTGCGCCGTGAATTGTTATGGGAAGGTTTTGGGCAAATATCGACCCATCTGTTTGCCCACCCTCACGGCGATCACAGCGCGCTCCAAGACATTTTGAAAACCACCAAAGCGCAAGATCAAGTGGCGATGTTGAATGCTTCCGGCATCGACGCCTATTCTGACCAGCCCCTGCAAAACATCCTGCATCAGGCCTTCAAGCTGACCGAGGTGGCGCTAGCGTGGCAGCAATTTGTCGTGCGGTTCGAGCCGATGCTGAACGAGCTAGAGAACTTGAGCCCCGGCGAGGCCTTCTTTGTGCGTACCCTGCTCATCCATGAGTACCGCCGCGTCTTGCTGCGCGACCCTCATTTGCCGCAGGCCATGCTGCCCACCAATTGGCCTGGGGTGCAGGGCCGACAGTTGTGCGAAACCCTCTACCGGGGATTGCTGACCCGCAGCGAGCAGTTTTTGTGCGCGCATACCGAGACGAACGATGGGCCACTGGTCAAAACCCCCAAGGCGATCAGCAGACGATTGATGTGAACGCCAGAATTTCTTGTAATGCAGGCACGTTCGACCTATTCTGAATTCACCCGGTGCACACCGTCTTAAGCGTCCTCTGGAGTGACAACTAAGGAGAAAGCCCCATGCCCTTCTACCTGACCCGATTCAGCTACACGCCTGCCACTTGGGCCAAGCTCATTCAGCACCCCGAGGATCGTCGTGCGGCAGCCAAGCAGTACATCGAAGCTGTGGGCGGCAAGCTGCATGGTTTTTGGTATGCCTTTGGCGAGCACGATGCCTACAACCTGTGGGAGGCACCGGACAACGTTGCCATGGCCGCAACGTCGATTGCCATCAGCGCTGGTGGCGCGCTGAGCTCTTTTCAGAC
This sequence comes from Hylemonella sp., assembly GCA_031427355.1. Taxonomy (GTDB): domain Bacteria; phylum Pseudomonadota; class Gammaproteobacteria; order Burkholderiales; family Burkholderiaceae_C; genus CANCDA01. Next base: position 1,864 of record JANPNG010000211.1, on the reverse strand, counting down.
AACAGTCTTGTTGAGCGTTGAAGACACTGTCGCAGCCATGCAAAAGGCTTCGACCATCAAGTACCGGCCACCGGGGCAGTAGCCCACACCTCAATGAGATCAGGAAATTTCCAGTGATCCGGGTCTTCGCGGTTGGCAATTTTGTATTTGCAGTTGGGCCGGGAGAGGTCAATTACCTCTGTTGGAATTCTCAGATTCGACTTGGTGGAAAAGAAAATTTTGACGCTCGGCATGGTCAGCGATTTAGCAGATTGCTCAACCACCACACCCAGGTTCCCCGAGTTCAGGCGGACCAGTGAGCCAACCGGATAAACACCCAGGCATTTCACAAAGGCCTGGAAAACTTGCCCGTCAAAATGCCCCGTCCACTCGGCCATCTTGTGCAAGGACACCGCCGGATCCCAACCCGCTTTGTAAGGTCGATTCGAGGTGATTGCGTCATAGACATCACAAACGGCGCCCATCTTGGCTAGGAGGCTGATTTCATCGCCCTTCAAGTGATTGGGATAACCCGAGCCGTCAATTTTTTCATGATGGTGCAGAACCACATCCAGTACATGCGCATCAACATGGGTGGCCTCCAGCAGCATCTTGTGGCCTTGAATCGGGTGGGTTTTGATGATGGCGAACTCTTCATCGGTGAGCTTGCCGGGTTTATTCAAAACATCAAGCGGCATAGCTGCTTTGCCCAGGTCGTGCATTAAGCCAGCCATGCCAGCGGATCGCGTCATCGCTTCATCCAGTCCCAATTGCCGGGCCAGCACAACCATCAGGGCGCACACGGCCACCGAGTGCATGTAGGTGTAGTCGTCCACGGTCTTCAGGCGCGACAAGCTAATAAGTGCGACCGCGTTGCGGGACACCGAGTCTGAAATCTCCTCCACTAGCGACTGTGCCCCCACCGTGTCAAGCGCATTGCCCATGCGGGCTTCGTTGAACATGGACACGACCGCCGCTTTGGATTGTTCAATGATCCGGCTGGCACGCGTCATTTCCTCGGCGATAGTCACGGGCTTGGTCTTTGGATCCGCCCGAACAGCGTCATGGCCTTGCCCCACAGGCAGTGGTGGTGCCTCACGGGCTGGCGGTTCGGGCGCAGCGGAGGCTGGCACGTCCAAGCCCAGTTCATTGTCAATCAAGACTTCTTTGATGCCACTCGCACGTATTTTGGCGATGTCATCGGGGTCGGTGATCACAAAACTGGAGCGCCAGAAGGGGTGATCCATCCATGAGCCGCAAAACTCCTTGAGGTACATCCCAACGGTCAGCTGCTGAACGTTGATTCGCTTAAGCATGGGGGCAACGATAGCGTGATCTGCCTCAATCAATGGCGAGAATTAGCGCCGCTTTCACCGGCAATTGCAACTTGCCCCAGCATTCATGTGGTCGTCTCTTTAGCGTTGCCCTACTGATTCACCTGTCCCCACACCTTCTCCAGCCGCTTGACGCTCACCGGCTGCGGGGTGCGCAGCTCCTGGGCGAAGAAACTCACGCGCAGTTCCTCCAGCAACCAGCGTAGCTCCTGCATGCGGGCGTCCACCGCGCCCTTGCGCTCGGCCACCAGACGCCAGTAGCGTTGCTCTTGCGGGCGCAGCTCAGCCAGGCGGGTCGCATCCCGGGCCGGATCGGCGCGGTACTTGTCCAGACGCAGGGTGATGGCTTTGAGGTAGCGGGCGAAGTGTTGGAGTTGTAGCCAAGGCGTTTGCACGAGGAAGCGCTTGGGGCACAGGCGTTGCAGTTGCTGCACGCAATCAGCGGTGGCCTCAGGCGCATTTTTGGTGTCTTTGATCTTGCGTGCGGCCACCGCGTATTCGGTGAGGAGGGTGGCGGCCAGGCGGGCGACTTCGTTGGCGATCAGGGTCAG
>JANPNG010000210.1:0-16024 GCA_031427355.1 Hylemonella sp. | reverse complement strand
GCCAAGGAGCGACGGGTTCATCGCTGAACTTCTGGTAGCCGTTGAAAACGGATCGATAGGGCAGCGCTGTTTCTGCATTCCGGTCAGACGCCGTGGGCGCAGCATCCGCCGCAGTTTGAGGCTGGGCTTGGGCGGCTGTTGCGCCCAGCGTGATCAGCACAAGAGCGTTCAGCATGGCTTGACGAGCAGGCCATCGGTAAAGGTGTGTACTCATAAAATCCTCACTTGAAAACCCCCACGTAACCGACCCAAATACGCATGGAAATCGGCAACGCCAAAGCGCTACTGCGTTGATGGCTCAGGGGTTAAAACGAAAAGCACCGCGCGCAGAACGCGCACGACTTCACTCAAGCGAGGATGGATCGCGGTGGGGGGTCAAACCCCTCTGGGACATGGCTGGCGAATGATGCCGATGTGAACGGGATCGAGATGGAGCCCATGATGACAACGGGTTTGGTGATCAGCGTGCTCACCAGCACAGAGCTCGTGCAGCAGGTGGTGCAAGCGCTGCACTTGCCGTCACCAAGCGTGCTAACTTTTGAGGGTTCTGCCTGCGTCGCTGTCGCTTGATGCGTGTGTGAATCTGAAGTCGAAGTTGCAGCATCGTGACCATGGTGCGAGTTGGATGGCTGCAGCTTGGCTGCCACCGTGCTGTGGTGAGCCGGTGCGCAAAACAGCATGGCCGTTGCCGCGACACCCTGAAGAGGGATCGCCAGCATCAGCAGCCAAGCTAAAACGGTTCGGTTCAAAAATCGCATGGATTCACTCTACCACAGGGGTTTTAACCCAGGACATTCCATGCCTTGCCGCCCTAGAATTTACGAGCATGCTCAATGTCAACCAACCGCAGGGAGCCTTGACGTGAAAGCAAGCGGGTTGCCAGCCTTTCCGGAATTACGGGTACGTGGATTCCTTCTTTGATGCAAAGCTTAATTCAAGGCCTAAAGCGGGGTATCGGGCTCGGCTTCGAATTCACGAACCTTGCCGTTGACGTTCAGTTTTGCCACTGCATGTTTCCTCGGGTATTTTTGGCGCTAACGGGCGCACAACCAATGTGGCTGCCGAAGGCTTTATAAAACCCCGGCCCCGTTTTGACGATGCTCGCAAACACGGGGGTCAATTCAGTCGGCGGTCAATCCAGCTTGGCACCCGACAGTTTCACCGCCTCACGCCAGCGCGGCATCTCCGCAGCAAGGAAGCTGGCGAAATCGGTAGCACCCAGAAAAGCCGGGTCGGCCCCTTGGTCGCTCATCCGCTTGCGCACTTCGGGCAAGGCCATCACCTGCCCGAAGGCGTCGCTGAGTTTGTTGACCACGTCCTTGGGTGTGCCCGCTGGCGCGAGGAAACCGTAAAAACCCACCACCTCAAAGTTTTTGATGCCCGTCTCTATCACGGTCGGCACGTCGGGCAAGGCCGGGTTGCGCTCTCGGCTGGTGACGGCCAGTGCTTTGACCTTGCCTTGCTTGTGGTAGTTGGCCGCTTGAGGAATGGACTCGGCCATGAACTGCACCTGGCCTGCCATCAGGTCGGTGAAAGCGGGTGCGCTGCCCCGGTAAGGGATGTGCACCATGAACAGGCCCGTGCTGGACTTGAACATCTCGGGCACCAAGTGGCTGATACCGCCATTGCCCGCCGATCCGTAGTTGATCTGCCCAGGCCGGGCACGGCTGTAGTTGATGAATTCTTTCAAGCTATTGACCGGCACTTGGGGGTTGACCAACAAGGCCAGTGGCTGCATGGCGGTGCGTGCGATGGGCACAAAGTCGGTGAGCGTGGCGTAGGGCAATCGGCTGTAGAGCGCGGGGTTGATGACCATGACACCGGTGTTGGCCAGCATCAGCGTATGGCCGTCGGGCGCGGCCTTCATCACCTCCTGCGCCCCCACCGTACCGCCCGCCCCGGACTTGTAGTCAATCAAGACCGGCTGGCCCAGCACGCCTTGCAGCTTGTCGCTCAAAAGCCGCGCGTGTTGGTCCAGCGGCCCACCGGCCGGGAAGCCAATCACGATGCGAATCGGTTTGCTGGGGAAGATTTGGGCCGCAGCCTGGCTGGCTGCGAACAGGGTCAAGCTGAGGCTGGTGAGGAGAAGGGTGAGTGGGTTCATGGTGGTTTTCAGTGCCCCAAAATTTTGGACAAAAAATCCCGGCTGCGTTCGTGTTGCGGCTGGTTGAAAAACGCCTGCGGTGAGTTCTGCTCGACGATCTGGCCCTGGTCCATGAAAATCACGCGGTCGGCCACGGCTTTGGCAAAGCCCATCTCGTGGGTGACGCACAGCATGGTCATGCCTTGATCGGCCAGCTCGATCATCACGTCCAACACCTCTTTGATCATCTCCGGGTCTAGTGCGGAGGTGGGCTCGTCAAACAACATGATTTTGGGTGTTAGGCACAGGGCGCGCGCAATCGCCACGCGTTGTTGCTGCCCGCCTGAGAGTTGCAGCGGGTACTTGTGCGCCTGCTCGGCGATCTGTACGCGGGCGAGTTGCTGCATGGCGCGCTCGATGGCCTCTGGTTTGGGCAACTTGCCCGCCCAGATCGGCGCGAGGGTCAGGTTCTCTAGCACGGTGAGGTGGGGGAACAGGTTGAATTGTTGAAACACCATGCCCACTTTTTTGCGCACGTCGTCGATGACCTTCACGTCATCCACAAGCTCTGCGCCATCGACGGTGAGGCGGCCCTGCTGGTGCACCTCAAGCCGGTTGATGCAGCGGATCAGCGTGGACTTGCCCGAGCCCGAAGGGCCGCAGATGACGATGCGCTCGCCGGGGGCCACGCTCAGGTCAATGTCGCGCAGCACATGGGTGTGCGGGCCGAACCATTTATTGACTTTTTCGAAATGGATGATGGGTTCAGACATTTGTTTTTCCTTGATTGTTCCGAAATGCCCGACACCGTTGAGTTTGAATTTTTGTACGCCCAGGCACTTGGTGTGAGTAGCTACGCGAATGTCCCCCGCCCTTCGGGCTCCTCCTTGATTTCGCTGCGCCACTCACACCAAGCGCCTGGGCAGCGAACAGTGTCGGTATGCGGCGGTTTAATACCCGCCACCTTGGCAAGATCAGGTCGGTGGCGCGCTCAGCGCAGCGGCATAAAGGCGGAGGTGTCGGCCCTAGGCCGACCCGGGGGACAGCCGCGGAGCTGAGTGCGCCAGCGGCCTGATCCCGCGAAGAAGTAACCAGTGCAAAGTTGAACGAGATACAGACAGTCATCATTGGGGTAAATGGAATTACACCTGCTGCAGCCGTCGCTCCACCCACAGGCTGTAGCGTGAGAGCGCAAAGCAGAAGCCGAAATAAATCAGGGCGATGAAGAGGTAGCCCTCCAGCTTGAAGGCGCGCCAGTCGGCATCCGAGTTGAGCGCCAGGCTGAGCGAGCCGGTGAGCTCATACAGGCTGACGATGGTGACCAGTGAGGTGTCTTTGAAGATGGCGATGAAGTTGTTCATCAGCCCTGGCAGCACGGTGGCCAGCGCCTGCGGCAACACCACCAGGCGCTGCGTTTGCCAGTAGCCCAGGCCCAGCGTGGCGGCGGATTCCAGTTGCCCACGCGGCACGGCTTGCAGGCCACCGCGAATCACCTCGGCGGTGTAGGCCGCTGCAAACAGCGCAATGCCCGCCAACACCCGCAGCAGCACGTCGATGGACAAGCCCTGCGGCAACAGCAGCGGGAACATGAAAGACGCCATGAACAGCACCGACACCAGCGGCACGCCCCGAACCAGTTCTACATAGACGGTGCACAGCACGCGAATGGCGGGCATGTTGGAGCGCCGCCCCAGCGCAATCAGAAGCGCCAGCGGAAACGACAGGGCGATGGAAAGCGTGGCCAGTAAGAGGGTGAGCGGCAGGCCGCCCCAGCGGTCAGTTTCAACTCGGCTCAAGCCCAAAGTGTTGCCATACATCAGCACAAAGCCCGCCAGCAGCCCCGCCGCCCAAGCGACCACGAGCCATGGTCTCCAGCAGGTGCGGATGCAACTGATGATGACCAGGGCGAGCATCAAGCCAGTGGCCACAACCGGGCGCCACTGTTCTTCAAACGGGTAGCGGCCCAACAGGATGAAGCGGTACTTCTCTGCCACCACGCCCCAGCAGGCGCCGGCTCCTTCAGCACGGCAGGCCTCAAGCCGGGGCAGCCAGACCGCCTGCCACACGGCCCAGTCCAGCAACGCAGGCAAGGTGAAGAGCAACAGCGCGGCGATGCAGAGTGTGGTCAGCGCTGTGGGCCAGTCGCTCAGCAGATTCATCTGCACCCAGCGCACCCCCCCCTCGCGGTGAACGGGGGCGGGGCGTGCGGGAATGGGTATGAAAGCGGGTTGCACCACGGTGGGCTGCGCCTTAGCGTTCACGGATCGCCGAGCGGGCGTTGTAGCGGTTCATGGCCAGCGAGGTGAGCAGCGAGGTGCTCAGGTACACCGCCATCACGATGGCAATGCACTCCACCGCGCGCCCGGTCTGGTTGATGGCGGTGTTGGCAATGGAGAGCACGTCTGGGTAGCCGATGGCCACCGCCAGCGATGAATTCTTGGTGAGGTTGAGGTATTGGTTGGTCAGCGGCGGGATGATGACGCGCAGGGCCTGCGGCAGCACCACCTGGCGCAAGGTCTGGCGCGGGCTCAGGCCCAGCGTGGCGGCGGCCTCGCTCTGGCCGCGCGGCACGGCCGCGATACCGGCGCGCACCACCTCGGCCACAAAGGCGGCGGTGTACAGACTCAGCCCCAGCAGCAGCGCCAAAAACTCAGGGCTCAGGGTGAGCGTGGCCTCCGAACTCTGCGCGCCGTGCCAGGCCAGTCCGTTCTTGCTGAGCTGTAGCGGGCCGCTGACCCAAGGGCTGTCAATAGGCGGCAGGGCTTGCGCCAGCAGCAAGTACCACATCAGCAGTTGCAGCAGCAGCGGGATGTTGCGAAACAACTCCACATAGGTCGCGCACAGGCCACGCGCCAGCACGCTGCGCGAGAAGCGCCCGGCCCCCAGCAGCGTGCCCAGCACCGTGGCCAGAAAAATCCCCGGCAGCGCCACGCGCAGCGTGTTGAGCAGGCCCGCGCCAAAGGCCCGCCAATAGGCTTCGGACGAGTCAAAGGGCAACACGGTCTCGCCAATGTCAAAGCCCGCCGGTTGGGTTAAAAAATCAAAGCCGCTTTGAATGCCGCGTGTCTGCATGTTGTGCGCGGTGTTGGCTGCCAGCCACCACAGCAGACCGACGATGACGCCCACCACCAGCGCTTGGTAAACGCGACTGCGAAGTGTGTGACTACGCCAAGACCAGCGCGTCTTTTTGGCGGGAGGCATCAGCGGCATCAACGTATCGGCATGGCGTACATCAGCCCGCCTTGGTTCCACAGCCGATTGGAGCCACGCGGCAGTTTCAGCGTGGATTGAGCGCCCAAATTGCGCTCAAACATTTCACCGTAGTTGCCGGTGGCCTGAAGGGCGCGGGCCATCCAATCGCGCTCTAGCCCGAGCAGCTTGCCGCTGTCTTCACCCGTACCCAAAATGCGCTGCACCGCCGGGTCGGCGCTGGCTTTCATCTGGGTCACATTGGCTTGGGTGATGCCGTGCTCTTCGGCCTCCAGCAGGCCGTAAATCACCCACTTGACGATGGCCAGCCACTCATCATCGCCCCGGCGCACCATGGGGCCGAGTGGCTCTTTGGAAATCAGCTCGGGCAGGATGACGTGATCAGCCGGGTTCTTGGCGTCTTTGGCGCGGATTGAGGCCAGGCTCGAAGCGTCGGTGGTGTAGGCGGTGCAGCGGCCTGCCAGGTAAGCGCCGGTGGCGGCTTCAAATTTCTCGAACACCACAGGCTTGAGTTTGAGGTCGTTGGCTTTGGAGAAGTCGGTCATGTTCTTCTCGGTCGTGGTGCCGGACTGCACGCACACGGTTTGGCCTTTGAGCTGCTTGGCGCTTTTGATCTTGCTCTTGACGGGCACCATGAAGCCCTGACCGTCGTAGTAGGTCACCGCCGTCATGTGCAGGCCTAGCGAGGCGTCACGCGTGAGGGTGAAGGTGGTGTTGCGCGACAGCACGTCAATCTCACCCGACTGCAGAGCGGTAAAGCGTTGCTGCGCGTTGAGCGGCACGTACTTCACCTTCTCGCTGTCACCCAGCACGGCGGCGGCGGTGGCGCGGCACAGGTCCACGTCCAGCCCGCTCCACTTGCCGTTGGAGTCCGCCGCGCCAAAGCCCGCCAGGCCGGTGTTGACGCCGCAAACAATTTGGCCACGCGCCTTGATGCCGTCTAGCGTTTTGCCCGCGTGGGCAGGCAGGGCCAGCAGTGTGGCCAGGGTGGCTGTAGCCACAAGGGCGAGTGAGGAAGTTTGGGGTTTCATGGGCTTGCTATCCTTGGGCATGACGTTTGGTTTGCTGACCCTGGGAATTCTATGCCTGCACACTACAAATTTTGGCCCCGCCGCCTGCCCCACAGCCTGAGCCCCCGAGCCACAAGTTTGTGGGACAACCTGGCCACCAGCGCGCGGCGCTACCCCGACAAGGCCTGCCTGGTGTTCTTTGGCCGGGTCTTGAGCTACGCAGAAGTGCTACAAAAAACAGAGCAGCTAACGCTAGTGCTTAAAGGGCTCGGGGTCGAAAATGGTCATAAAGTGGTGCTGAGTTTGCAAAATTGCCCGCAACTTGTCATTGCCCACTTCGCCATCCTGCGGGCCAACGCGGTGGTCGTGCCCGTCAACCCCATGAACCGCATGGAGGAGCTCAAGCACTACATCACCGACCCGGACGCCCGCGTCGCTATCACCACCGCAGACCTCGCGCCGGAGTTGGCGCGCGCCAGTGATGCCCTGGCACCAGAGCAGCGGCTGGCGCACCTGATCGTGACCCAGTTCACCGATGCGTTTGATGCTGACATCACCGGGGACGAGGCACCCCCGTCGACCTGGCGCGACTGGCTGCTCACACGCCACGCGCTGCCTGCGCTGCAAGGCGGGCAGGTGCATGCGTGGGATGAGGTCTTGAAAGGCCAAGCACAGGGCGCACTGCCCGAGTTGCAAGTTGTCCCCAGTGACCTGGCTCTGCTGCCCTACACCAGCGGCACCACCGGCTTGCCCAAGGGTTGCATGCACACGCACGCCAGCGTCATGCACAACGCGGTGGCCAGCGGCTTGTGGGGCAACAGCACGGCAGAGAACGTGACGCTGGCCGTGGTGCCCATGTTCCACATCACCGGCATGGTCAGCGTGATGCACACCAGCATCCAACTGGGTGCCACGCTCATCGTGATGCCGCGCTGGGACCGTGAGCTGGCCGGGCGGCTGATCTCACGTCGTCGCGTGACGCACTGGACCAACATCCCCACCATGGTGATCGACCTGATGGCCAGCCCCAACTTCGCACACTACGATTTGACCAGCCTGGTGTACATCGGCGGTGGCGGTGCAGCCATGCCGCAAGCCGTGGCGCAGCGCTTGCTGGAGCAGTTTGGCCTGCGCTATGTCGAAGGCTACGGCTTGACGGAAACGGCAGGCCCCTCACACACCAACCCACCGGACGCAGCCAAACAGCAGTGCTTGGGCGTGCCCTTCATGAGCACCGATTCACGCGTGATCGATCCCGAGACGCTGGCTGAGCTGCCGGTGGGCCAGTCGGGCGAGATCGTGACCCACGGCCCCGAGGTTTTTGAGGGCTACTGGAAGCAGCCCGAGGCCACCGAGCAAGCTTTCATCACGCTGGACGGCAAGCGGTTTTTTCGCACCGGCGATATGGGCCGTGTGGATGAAGACGGCTACTTCTTCATGGTGGACCGGCTCAAGCGCATGATCAACGCGTCGGGCTTCAAGGTCTGGCCTGCCGAAGTGGAAGCGCTGATGTTCAAGCACCCCGCCATTCAAGAGGCCTGCATCATCGCAACACAGGACAGCTACCGGGGCGAGTCGGTCAAGGCGGTAGTGGTGTTGCGTGCCTCGCACCTGGGCCAGGTGAGCGAGCAGGATATCGTTGACTGGTGCCGCGAGCACATGGCGGTTTACAAAATTCCACGCCACGTTCAGTTCGTTGAAGCCCTGCCCAAGAGCGCTGCGGGCAAGGTGATGTGGCGGGCGTTGCAAGAGGCAGAAAAAAGCATATGAAACTCTCCGTCCTTGATCAATCCGTGGCCGTCGCCGGTCGCCCCCAAAGCGACGCCATCCGCGACACGCTGGCGCTGGCCGAGCATTGCGAGGCCTTGGGCTACCACCGCTTTTGGCTCAGTGAGCACCACAGCCACCCCAGCATCGTCGGCAGTGCGCCCGAGGTGTTGATGGCGGCGGTGGCCGCGCGCACCACGCGCATGCGCATTGGCAGCGCGGGCGTCATGTTGCCGCACTATGCGCCGCTCAAAGTGGCCGAGCAGTTTCGTGTGCTGGACGCACTCGCACCCGGGCGCATTGACCTGGGTGTGGGCCGTGCACCGGGCAGCGACTACCGCACCTCGCAGTTGCTCAACCCGGATGCCAATGCGTCTGAGGATTTCCCACGACAAGTGCTGGAGCTGCAGGCCTGGGTCACGGGTAGCGGTCTGCCACCAGGCCATCCCGGTCACGGGGTGGACGCTTGCCCCACCGGCCCGACCGCGCCCACGCTGTGGATGCTGGGCAGTTCCAACTATGGTGCGCAACTCGCGGCGCACTATGGCTTGCCGTATGCCTTTGCTTACTTCATCACCGATGGTCAGGGTGCTGCTGAGGCCTTGGGGCTCTACCGGCACAACTTTCAAGCCACGGCACAGCAGCCGCGCCCGCATGCCACCCTGTGCGTTTGGGCGCTGGCGGCTGATACGACCGAGGAAGCCTGGCACCACTTCCGCAGCCGCGAGCGCTGGCGCATGGACCGCAATATCGGTCAGCTTGGCCCCATCTTGCCCGCCGATGACGCCCTGCGTGACTACAGCGTAGCTGAGCAGCCCGCGTTGGCGCGTTTGCGTGCGAATGCCCTGGTGGGCAGCGGGGCGGAGGTGGCCGACAAACTGCGCACCCTGGCCGAGTCGCTGCAACTCGATGAGCTGGTCATAATCACCTGGGCCAGCGAGCCGCAAGTGCGCCGCCGGTCTTACGAGTTGCTGGCTCAGGCCTTTGATTTGAGACAATAGACGAGAGATCGTTAATTACCACTTATGCAACCCTTCCGTTCGGGCTGAGCTTGTCGAAGCCTTGTGAACCCTTCGACAAGCTCAGGGTGAACGGATCAACAACACTAGGTACTCATCATGTTCGAAACCGCTATCGCAGGCAGCCTGCCCAAACCGTCTTGGCTTGCTGAAACCAACAAACTCTGGCCCCAGTGGAAGGCCGAAGGGCTTGAGCTGATCCAGGCCAAAAAAGACGCCACCCTCTTGTGGATCAAGGCGCAAGAAGATGCCGGGGTGGACATCATTGGTGACGGCGAGCAGTCACGTCAGCATTTTGTGCACGGCTTTTTGGAGCAGGTCGAGGGCATCGACTTTGAGCACAAGGTCAAGATGGGCATCCGTGACAACCGCTACGACGCCATGGTGCCGCAGGTGGTGGCCGCGCTCAAGCTCAAGGGCCGCGTGCACGCCATGGAAGCACAGTTTTTACGCGCCCACACCAAGAAGAAAATCAAGTTCACCCTGCCCGGCCCGATGACGATTGTGGACACCGTGGCGGACCGTTTTTACGGTGACAAGGTCAAGCTGGCCATGGCCTTTGCCGAGCTGCTCAACCAAGAAGCCTTGGCGCTGCAAGCCGACGGTGTGGACATCATCCAGTTTGACGAGCCGGCTTTCAATGTGTACATGAAAGACGCGGCTGACTGGGGCGTGAAAGCCGTGGAGCGCGCTGCGCAAGGCCTGACCTGCACCACCGCCGTGCACATTTGCTACGGCTACGGCATCAAGGCCAACGACGACTGGAAAGAAAAACTCGGCAACGAGTGGCGCCAGTACGAGACCGTGTTCCCGGCCCTGGCCAAGAGCAGCATCCAGCAGGTGAGCCTGGAGTGCTACCACTCGCGCGTGCCGCCACATCTGATGAAGTTGCTCGAAGGCAAAGACGTGATGGTGGGCGTGATTGACGTGGCTAGCGACACGGTGGAAACGCCCGAACAGGTGGCCGACACCATTGGCCAAGCCTTGGAGTACGTGCCCTTTAACCGCATCTTCCCCTGCACCAACTGCGGCATGGCCCCGATGGACCGTGAGATCGCCCGGCGCAAGCTCGAAGCCCTGGCCCAGGGCGCGGCGCTGGCCCGCCAGCGCTACGCGCAAAAAGCCTGAATCGGACATCTGTCGCCCGGCACCATGACCCGTTTGTTGCTGCTGCCTGACCCGGTTGCGCCTGCACAATTGGATGCGACGCTGAGCCAGCAAGGCTATGCCGTGTTGAGCGCGCCCAGCGTGGCCCAACTGGCCGGGTGCAGCATGGCCGACCTCAACAGCTTGCAGCCCTTTTGGCGCGATTTACCGCCCGATGCCTACCTGAAGGACGGGGGGCGCTACAGGCGCCGCCGGCACTCCTGTTTTGTAGTGGAAGGCGCGCAGGTTACTCAGGTGCCGCACCGCGCCCACTGGCAGCCGGTGGAGTACAACGCCTTACATGGCGGCATGCAGCGCCTGTTTGAGCCCATGCCGACCGCCATGGTGCAGCAGACGGTCTGGACGCAGTTGCTGCAATGGCTGGGTGCCGTGAGCACCGCGTTGAAAGGCGGGATGACCTGGTTCGTCGAGGCGCACCAGTTCCGCATCGACACCACCGACGGCATTGGCCGCCCCACGCCCGAGGGCGCGCACCGCGACGGTGTGGATTTGGTGGCTGTGTTTTTGGTGGAGCGCCACGGCATCAAAGGGGGTGAGACGCGGGTGTTTGAAGCCGATGGCCCGCACGGCCAGCGCTTTACCCTGACCGAACCCTGGTCGCTGCTGCTGCTGGACGATGAGCGCGTGATCCACGAAACCACGCCGATCCAGCCCACCGCCCCAGGGGGCTACCGCGACACGCTGGTGATCACACTGCGCGCAGGTGGTTTTCAGGGCGATCCTATAAACAAACCTTGACTTGATCCCAATCAAAGCGCTTTGACGTGGGTGGGTGCACAGTCAACTTAGGCCGTGTCAGGGCCGCAGGGTGGCGGTTCGCTGACCCCGTTGATCAGGAGAAGGCACATGTTCAAACATATTTTGATCCCCGTCGATGGATCGCCAATGGCACAAAAAGCGGCCGAGATGGCCGTTGGGCTGGCCAAAGCCTTTGGCAGTGATGTGACCCTGATCTACGTGATTGACCCCTTTCCTTTCACTGGTTTGGGCAGCGATTTTGGCTATGGCCAGGCCGAATACCTGAGTGCCGCCGCCGCCGAAGCGGATGTGGCCACCCATGCCGCTCAGCAGGTGCTTAGAGCCGCTGGTGTGCGGGCCGAAACCAGCGTGATCAATGCGCATTCCACGTGGCGTGGCATTCTGGACACGGCGGCCAAGGTGGGTGCGGATCTGATCGTGATGGGCTCCCATGGTCGGCATGGCCTGGAAAAACTCGTGCTGGGCAGTGTGACGCAACGTGTGCTGTCCCACGCCCACATGTCGATCTTCGTGGTACGGGATTGAACCCTTGCGCCTAAACCGCCAGCCAGCGCCTGGCTTTATTCAGCAAGCCCCAACTCCACAATAGCCCGGGCAACCACCTCAAAATTCGTTTGGGCCGACCCGCCAGCAACAGCAGCAACGCACCCACAGGCCACAGCGGGTGCGCCTTGAGCCATTGCCATCCCGCATAAGTGTGATCGGCGATGGATAGCGACTCACGCAAGCCCCGGCCCTGCCCCGCCAACTCAAAGCGCAACAAGGCACTGCGCTTGAGCAGTTCCTGCTGACGCGCGGCCAAGGCTTGTCGGTTAGCGCGTGATGAGGGCGGTGAGCGTGGCATGGTCTGGCTTCAATCAGAGCGAATCAGGGCGAGAATCATGGCGATCTAGCCCGGCGCGGTCGCGGGCAAGCTCAGACAAGCTGGCGCTGAACAGGCCGCCCGGGCTTTGCAAGCGCTGCCGCGCTGCAAAACACAGCCCGACCCCGCCACCCAGACACAGCGCTGCCAGAATACCCAGACCCAGCAGTCTGTGGCTCTCCCACAGCCAGATGATCACGAGGCCACACAACAGCACCAAGCCCACGCCCAGACAAATCAAGGCCACCCCCAGCCAGAGCAGTGCGTCCACCAGGCGCAACTTCTCCTGCTCTATCTCAGTGCCCAAAAGCGCCAACCGAACCTGCGCCAACGCCAGCGTCGTTGACAACAATTGGCGGATTGACGCAAATAGGCCGCGCTCAGCCGATGGTTCACTGCGGCTATCCACGCCGCCCCATCAGCAGGCCAACCACCAGCGCTGCACTGGCCACGATGCCTACGGATTGCCAGGGATTTTTATGCACGTACTCATCGGCTGCACGGCCAGCGGCTTTGGCTTTGGCCAAGGTGATTTCCTGTACATGAACCAGATCGGCCTTGGCTTCGCGCAGACGGTTCTGGATGCGACCTCGCAACTCGGTGGCACTGTCGCCCGCTTGGTCGGCGGTCATGCGCAGCAACTCTTCGGTATCGGCAATGACGAGCTTGAGGTCGCTGGCCAGCTTATCGCTCTGGGTTGAGATCATTTCAGACATGGGCTATCTCCAATCGTGGGTTGATGATGAAAAACAGGTCTCAACCTTAGAGCGTTTAGAAGTGGTTTGCTTTGACAAGAATCAAAGATAGACCATTCTGTTGAGCAACAATTTTTGAGAAGGTCCGGCACTGCGCAAATCAGAACGCGGGCGGGCAGAAAAAGCTCAAACATTCACCCGTGGTGGGATGCGCAAAGCTCAGCGTGCTGGCGTGCAGCAGCAGCCGATTGGCCTGGGCACACACTGCCGCGTTGGCGTACAGCGCATCGCCCAGTATGGGGTGGCCCAGAGCCTGCAAATGCACCCGAAGCTGGTGGCTGCGACCGGTCACCGGTTCGAGTTCGACACGGGTGGCCTGATGGCCTGGCGGGTATTCCAGATGTTGCAGCACGCGCCAGCGCGTCAGGCTGGGTTTGCCATGCAGCGGGTCAATGATGCGCAGGGGGCGACGGGGCCAGTCCACCACGATGGGAAGATCAATCACGCCCCATTCGGCCTCAGGGGATGCCAGGTGACCTGCCACCACGGCCACATAGGTTTTATCGACCTGCTGATGGGAGAACGCGTGATTGAGAGTGCGCTGTGCCGCCAGGCCCCGCGCCATCAGCATCAGGCCCGAAGTGGCCATGTCCAGCCGGTGAACGATCAAGGCATCGGGGGCCTGGCGTTGCACCCGGGTGCTCAGGCAGTCTTGCTTGTCCGCGCCACGTCCGGGCACCGATAGCAGACCGGCGGGCTTGTGCACCACCAAGAGCGCATCGTCCTGGAATAAAACCGTGAGCTCTGTCGAGCTGATGCAGGCCGTGGACGAGGGCTCAATGCGGTGGGTCATCTTGCAGCAGGCGCTGCACGGTGGCGCACAGTTCTTCGATGTCGTTGGGCTTGTGGATGAGCGCCCGTGCCCCTTCGGCCAAGGCGCTGTCCTCAATCTCCTGGGTGATGTAGCCCGAAGCCAGGGCCACCGGCAGATCAGGCCGGGCGATGCGGGCAATACGCAGCAAATCCACGCCGCAGTAGCCGGGCATGTTGTAGTCGGTCACCAGCAGGTCGAATTCATGGGGGCGCTCTTGCAAGGCCGCCGCGGCAAGATGGGGGTCGGTAAATGAGCTGACCGCATAGCCCTTGCGTTTGAGCGAGCGCTCCACCAGAAACACCAGGGCCGAGTCATCGTCCACGTACAAGACATGTTTGCCCAAGCCCGAGAACGCGCTGGTCTCAGGTGCGGCTTGCGTGGCTGGGACCGGTTGCAGGTAGGTGACCGGGAAGTACAGGGTAAATTGGCTGCCGGCGTCTGGCGTGCTGATGACGCTCACGCAGCCTTGGTGGCTTTGCATGATGCCGTGCACCACCGACAAGCCAAGGCCCGTGCCCTGGCCCACGGGTTTGGTGGTGAAGAAGGGCTCAAAAATTCGCTCCAGCCTTTGGGGATCCATGCCGCTGCCGGTGTCGTGCACTGAGACTGTGACGTATGAGCCGGGTGAAATGCCGAGCCGCTCACATTCGTACGCAGGCGGGTGACAGGCATCCAGCAGAACGCTGACCGTGCCCTTGTTCGTGCCAAAGGAATGAATGGCGTTGGTGCACAGGTTGAGCAGGGCCTGCTCAATTTGGGTGGCATCGGCCAGCACCAAGGGCGTTGTTTTGAAATGAATCTCCAGGGTCACCGTGGGGGGTAAGGTGACCTTGAGCAAGCGTGCGGTTTCCTCCACCACATCAGCGATTTGAATCGGACTGCGTTTGGGCACCTCGTTGCGGCTGAAGGTGAGAATTTGGCGTACCAGATCGCGGGCCCGGCGTGCGGCTCGGTCGATTTCCATCAGGCTAATCAGGACGGGCGCATCGGACAGTG
This sequence comes from Hylemonella sp., assembly GCA_031427355.1. Lineage (GTDB taxonomy): Bacteria > Pseudomonadota > Gammaproteobacteria > Burkholderiales > Burkholderiaceae_C > CANCDA01. Next base: position 1,582 of record JANPNG010000210.1, on the reverse strand, counting down.
TGTCTTGTTTGGCCAGGGTCACATTGCCCAAAATCGCGCTAATGATGTTGTTGAAGTCATGCGCGATGCCACCGGCCATGGTGCCGATGGCCTGCATTTTTTGCGATTCCCGCAATTGAATTTCCAGGGCGTTACGGTGCGCTTCCACCTGTTTTTTGGCCGTGAGATCGCGCGCAAAGACGGTAGTGATGTTGCCCTGGGGGTGGTGCTCGCTGGTGACGCTGGCCTCCAGCGACAGCGTCTTTCCATCCACGGTTTGACCCACGACTTCGCCCAGCATGGCGTGCTTGACCACTTGCATGGTGGCCATGGCACTTGTGATTTCGGGAAAGAAGCGCTCCAGCGGTGTGTGCAAGGCCTGCTCGGCCGGACACTGAAACAGGATGGCCGCTGCCGGGTTAAACACCCGGATCAGCAAATCGTTGTCCACGCAGATGATGGCGTCGAGCGATGAGTTGATGATGGTGGCCAGCCGGTTCTCGCTCAGGCGCAACTCTTCATTGCGTTCCTGCAGGGCGGCTGCACTCATCTGCAAGGCGCGCCGTCGCTCATTCAGGGCACGGCGCTCGGCCAGCAAGGGGCCTTGGTCAATGATGGCGCAGATGAAATGGATTTGATCGTTTTGGACGTATTGGATGCGCGCCATGTGCAGGTCACCCGTGAAGCTACCGACGGTACCCCGAGAGAAGTGCACCTCATTGGTCACGCTGTGGCCATCGCGCTGCGCCACGGCCAGCGCAAGCTTCACGTTGTCGGTGTGGCCGGGTTGAACCAAGGGCAGTAAAAAATTGAGTGGAGAGTCTTGTTCGGTGGGTCGAAACAAGCGCAGGGCCATCGCATTGCTTTGGATCACCATGCCTGCTTCGTCCACCACCATCAAAGCCAACGGCACATTGGAGAAGAGTGATTCAAATCGTTCTGATGCACCCTCAGCCGCAAGGCGGCTGTATTGCAGGGTCGTATTCTGGGCCTTGAGATCGGCTTGGTAGGCGCGCAAATCCTCAATCAGTTTGGATAGAGTGTGGATCGAGGTGGCTGTCTGCATGTCAGGTGCACTGAGGAGTGAAAGGAAATGGTAGCAGACGAATTCTCACCAGACGCCCTTTATGATTCACCTCATGATGCGAGAGGCAACCCCCGTCATTTTTTTACTCCGTTTAAGGACTGTACCGTTATGCCCCACATGGCTGCTTCTTCGGCGCTGTCGCGCTTTCGTGTGATTGACCTCACCCAGGTGCGCGCTGGCCCCACCGCCTGCCGCCAACTGGCCGACTGGGGTGCCGATGTGATCCAGGTGCAAATGCCCGAGCACATGCGCGGTGACGACACGCTGGGCGGGCAAGACGGCTCGGATTACCAGTACACCCACCGCAACAAGCGCTCCATCACGCTCAACCTTAAAGAGCCCGAGGGCATTGCCGTGCTCAAGCGCCTGATTGCGGGCGCGGATGTGGTGGTGGAGAACTTTCGGCCTGACGTGAAGTTTCGCCTTGGTATTGATTACGAAACCTTGAGCAAAGACCACCCCGGCTTGGTGTACGCCAGCATCTCCGGCTTTGGCCAGACTGGCCCCTTGGCCCAG
>JANPNG010000209.1:0-6163 GCA_031427355.1 Hylemonella sp. | reverse complement strand
CAGAACTTCATCTCCAACGCCGGTTTTGTGGTGACACCGGCTGGTGTGGTGGTGATTGATGCGCTGGGCTCACCCGCGCTCGCTACCCGACTGGTTGCAGAGATTCGCAAAGTCACGCCCCTGCCCATCACCCATGTGATCGTGACGCACTACCACGCCGACCACGTCTATGGTCTGCAGACCTTCAAGGCGCTTGGCGCACGCATCATTGCGCACCGGGCTGCCAAAGAATATCTGAATTCAGAAACCGCCCGTTTGCGCATGGAAGTGTCCCGAAAAGACCTCGCCCCCTGGGTCAACGCCGACACCCATCTGGTGGAGGCCGATGAGTGGATTGATGGTGACAAAGAGTTGACGCTGGGCGGCGTGGTTTTCAAGATCAAGCTGGTAGGGCCGTCGCACACACCCGAAGATTTGGTCATCTATGTGCCGCAAGACAAAGTGCTGTTTGCCGGTGATCTGGTGTTTCGCAGTCGCATCCCCTATGTGGGCCAGGCGGACAGCCGTCACTGGATCAGCGCGCTGGACAAACTGCTGGTCTTTGACGCGCAGACCATCGTGCCGGGGCATGGCCCCTTATCGCACGAAGCCCGCAAAGACATGCAGCTCACGCGCGACTACCTGGTCTATCTGCGTGCCGCCATGGAAAGAGCCGCAAAAGACCTGGAGCCGTTTGAAGAGGCCTATGCCGCCACCGACTGGACCCCATTTGAGCACCTACCCTTGTTCAAGGCCGCCAACCGCATGAACGCTTACAACACCTACCTTTTGATCGAGCAGGAGGGCCGCTGATGGCCACGCCCGCCACCCTGCCTTTGTCGGTCTCGCTACAAGACGAGTTGGCGCTAGCGCTTAAAAAACACCAGCCCTTGGTTGTGATGGTCAGCCTGGATGGTTGCCCGTTTTGCAAAGTGGCACGCGAGAACTATTTGGGACCGCTGCACGAGCAGCAAGGCCTGCCCGTTGTGCAAGTGGACATGCGCAGCACCCGTGTGCTGAAGAACTTCAGCGGGGCGACTCTGAGCCACGACGACATGCGGCGTGCCTGGGGCGTCAAGATCGCGCCCACGCTGCTGTTTTTCGGCAAAGGCGGGCAAGAGATTGCCGAGCGCATGGTAGGGGGCTACATCCCCGATTTTTATGGAGCCTATCTGGACGAACGCTTGCTCCAGGCGCGGGCGGCAATCAAGAAACAATCCAACTGATCCCGCTGAATGAGACCACTATAACCAAGGAATAAGAGATGAAAATTTTGAATGAATGTGAAGTCCCACAACAGCCCTATTGGCCCTCCTGGTTGGCCGGGCTTGCGCTGGGTGTCGTGTTATTGCTGACTTTCGTTTTAACTGGCCACGGTCTGGGCGCGACTGGCTTCACCACCCGGTTAAGCGCCTGGCTGGGCGACATGGCCCTGCCCGACTGGACTGGGGCAAACGACTACCTCGGCCCCATGCTGGAAGGCGGTTCGGTCTTGTCGTCCTGGATCAGCTGGCAGGTGCTGGGGGTGTTTATCGGCGCTTTGATTTCCGCTGCGCTGGCCGGGCGCATGGCCTTGCGGATTGAAGGGGCCAACTCATCCGGGCGCACCGGGCGGTTGCTCAAGGCGCTGGCAGGCGGTGTACTCGCGGGTTTTGGCGCCCGCATTGCCGCTGGGTGTACCAGCGGATTGGGCTTGTCAGGCTCGGCTGTGCTGGGCGTGGCGGGGTTCGTATTTTTAGGTGCTTTTTTTGTGTCCGGTCTGATTGTTTCGCGCCTGACCGGTGGAGGTGTGAAATGAACGGTCTGATGGCTGCGGGTGGTCCCCTGGTGGGCTTGTTGCTGGGTTTGGGTTTTGGTTTTGTGTTGGAGCGTGCCGGGTTTGGCAGCGGCTGCAAGCTCACTGCTCAATTCCGGCTAACCGACTGGTCGGTGTTCAAAGTCATGTTCACCGCCATTGTTTTTGCCGCCGTCGGCATCTACGTGTTCGAGTTGGCGGGCTGGGTTGATCCCGCCTCGATCTATGTGCCCATTCCTTACATGTGGGCGGTGGCTGCTGGTGGGGTATTGATTGGCGCAGGCTTTGCCGTCGGGGGCTACTGCCCGGGCACATCGGCGGTCGGTGTGATGACCGGCCGCATTGATGCATTGGTATTTTTGGTGGGCATCTTGATCGGCACCTTTGCCTTTGCCAGCCTGTTCCCCCTGCTGGAGCCGCTCACCACCGCAGGCGAGTTGACCCAAGGCGACCGCTTGCCTGAACTGTTGGGCGTGCCCGAATGGCTGGTATTGGCCGTGCTGGTGGCCGCTGCTGTCGGCGTGTTCTATCTGGGCGGCTGGTTTGAGCGCCGGGCACGGCAAGGTGCATCAAGCTTGAGCGCGACCTCATCCTGATCGCATTTCATCCATTTTTTATCTGAAGTTGAAGCATGAAAAATTCTCGCAAGCATCTGAGCTCGCTGGTGTCCGCACTGGCCATGTCCTTGTTGACCGTACCGGTGACACCCCTGGCGCTGGCTGCAGATGCCCCCGCCAAGACCGCTGCACCCTGTGCCGCTGCTAACCCCTGCGCTGCGACCAAGCGCCGCAGCCGCAGCGACAACCCCTGCGCGGGCAACCCGTGTGCGGGCAGTCGCAAGCGCTCGACCGGGGACGAGTCCAACAACCCCTGCGCAGGCAAGCCCCGTCGTCGTAACAGTGGCGACAACCCTTGCGCGGGCAAGACCCGGTAAAGTGCCCAAAGGCAAAACGATCCCTAGTTAGTAAAGCCCAGTGGACACCATCATTTCACGTGAGAACGCCGCCAGCGCCGCGCTGGGTCGTCAGTTGCGTCTGGCTCGGCAGGGCCGCTCCCTGCTGTACCCCTTCATCGGGCGCAGTCGCCGTTTTGAAATCTGGCAACACTACCCGCGCCACGACGCCATCAATGACAGTGGTCGTTGGCAGTTCTACTTTCACGCGCATGACCCGGGTGCGAGCGACCCCGCACCACCCAACCAAGAGCATGGCCATATTCATTTGTTCCGGCGCGACGCCCAGGGCAGACTGTCTCACCTGACGGGTCTATCCCTGGACAGCCGGGGTATTCCTCTGCGCTGGTTTGCCTCCAACCAGTGGGTCACCGGGGAACGCTGGATGGAAGCCGCCCCACTGACGCGCAACCTGCAGACCATCGAACTGAACTTGCGCGGCCCGCTGGCTGGTGCGGCCCTGTGGTTGGCCGACATGGTGCGCTTCTATGCCGAGGACTTGCACCAGATGCTGCAGGAACGAGACGAAGCTCTGGCCCACTATTGCACCCGTCATCGGCTCAACCGCCAACAGGCCTGGGCTGACCGTCGGGTCGCAGTCTGGCGTTCAAAATCTATTCATTGGCCGCAGGACGCCCTGCTGCGGCCTGATCCGGCGTCACATTCACCAAGTTCACCATCACCTCAACCCAGGAGTTCATCATGAAGAAACCGTTTCGTTTAGTGGCAGTTTCCGCCTTGCTCGGTCTCACCCAATGGGCGTTGGCCCTGCAAGCGCCAGGCCCGGTGGTCGATGGCGAGTGGCTCGCCAAAAACCGGGCCGAAGTCACCGTGCTGGACGTGCGCCCGAACCAGAAATCATTCACGATCGCGCCTGAATTCGAGACCGACAAGAAGACCGGCAAGAAATTTCTGCTCGAACTCGGTGGCCACATTGCCGGCGCCGCTCCGGTGGACAACAAAAAAGTTCGCGTCGAGCGTGTCATCAACGGCCTCAAGCTCAGCGGCATGATTCCCGAACGCGCCGACTTCGAAAAGCTGGTGCGCGGCTGGGGCGTGCAAGCGGGCCGCCCGATCGTGATCGTCTCGGCCGGCATGGAGCCGATTGACTTTAACGATGCGGCGCGCCTGTACTGGCAGTTCAAGGTCTATGGCGAAGACAACATCGCAGTGCTCAACGGCGGCACCGCCGGCTGGATCGCCGAGGGGCGCGAGGTGAGCAGCGCGCCCGTCCAGGCGGGTGAGGGAACGTGGTCTGCTAAAGCCGACCGCAGTGCAGAGCTGATGGCCACGTCGGAAGACGTCGAAAAAGCCATGAGCGTCAAATCGCAACTGATCGACGCGCGCGACCCCGCCACCTTCCTTGGCTTAAGCAAGCCGGGCTCGGTCAGCGCCTATGGCCATCTGCACGGTGCCAAGAATGTTCCCACCACGCTGATGTCAAGCCAGGACGGCGACGCGGCCCGCTTGATGGCCAGCGACACCTACCGCGACATTTTCAAGATGAGCGGTGCCGATCCACAGGCCGCCACCATCGCCTACTGCAACACCGGTCATCAGGCCTCTGGCACCTGGTTTGTGATGTCTGAAGTACTGGGGAACAAGCAAACCAAGCTGTACGACGGCTCCATGCACCAGTGGGCGCAAGAGAAACGCCCTATGGAATCGGTGTCGCGCGGTAAGTGAGTCCTAACGCTTGAGCCCTGCCGCTGAATTTTTATTTGGTAAAGCGGTAGTGATCCCGGTTCAGAACCGCCGCTATCGCCGTGACCTCCTCCGGAAAGAGCCCCAGATTGAGTTCGGTTGAGCACCGCTCGACCATGCTGATCAATGCGCTTGGGGTATTGACCCGACCTGCGGGCCTGTAAATGGCACTGCCGTCGCCCCCCACCTTCTGCTGGTGACAGGCGACGCATTTGCCATCGGTCAGCAGCTTCTCACCAAGCTTGAGATCGGCCCCCTGGTACAGGGCGGGCACTTGGGCGCCGGCCGAAGCGGCAACCAGGGACAGGAGAAATATCAGTTTTTTCATGCACGTAAGACTAGCTAAAACAATGTGGGTATGCAAGTGTTCTCTGCATGAAATTGATAGGCCCATAAAAAAGGGCCGAATCGGTGATTCGGCCCTTTTTGACTTGAAGCCTGAAGCCAGACACGCTGGCCCATCAGCTTACCAGTGCCAGCCGAACTGAATGCCCAGGGATTGTTGGGACATTTTGATGGTGTCCGTAGAGCCGCCCTGGTTGGGACCTGTCACCGAGTTAGACGGCGCGTACATGTAGGCGATAGTCATATCAAGCTCTTTGGACAAGGCATAGGTGCCACCCAAGGTGTAATGCGACGTGATCACACCTGGTGCCAACGTATTCAACGATGCGTCTGCGCTCTTGATCGGGTTGCCACCGACATTGAGGCCGGCGCGCAACATCAAATTGGGCATAGCTTGCCACTGCGCGCCGAGTTTCCAGACATCAATGCTCGCCCACCCAAAACCAGGGCCATTGGCCGCCCCCATCGGCCCTCCCAATCCAGCACTGGGATTGGCAATCGCCTTCACATCCCCGTAGTTGATGCGCTGGTAATCCAAAGCCAGGGTCACACTTGGTGCGGCCTGAAAGTTAGCACCCACGGTGTAGGTTTCCGGGATGTCAAAGCCGCCGCCTTCTGCAAACAAACCTGCGTACTTCGAGAACTTGGACATCGCTATCTTGGGCGCATACGACGCACCAATGCTCATCTGGTTGTTGAGCTTTCCCAGATAGCCCAAACGAACACCAAAGCCGTTGCTGGTGTCGTAGCCGTTATTGGTCAACGCACTTGCATTTTGAGATTGTCCCGCAAAGGCACCCAAGCCATCCGCCTTGAACTGCTGCTGCACGATCAGGGGCGACACACCGAAGGAATGACTCTCACTGACTTTGTAGGCAACCGTCGGCGCAATAATCAATTGCACCAAGTCAACGCCCAGACGACCTGAGCCGCAAAACAGATTGGACGCTGGAGCACCAACCCCGCAGCCTCCCGCCGGAATCCGCCCGGCTGGGTAATCGGTGTTCATGCCGCCGTTGCCATACACCGTGATGCCCACCCCCAGCTTTTCGCTGATGGCCTTGTTGTAGCCAAACTCAGGGATGTAGAAAAGATTGCTGTCGCTCTTGGTATTACCCAATCCAGCCCGGTCCATAGAACGCTCTGGCGAAAACAAATCCAACCCAACCTCCAGCCGATCCCCGGCCCAAGCCGCAATCGCCGGATTGTTGGCACCGGCAAAGGCGTTGTCGGTCATGGCAACCGAAGCGCCGCCCATGCCCTTGGCCTTCATGCCGTATCCGTGCGAAAAATAGCCGTTGGTGGCCATGGCCGCAGTCAACGGGCTTGCAATCACCGCCGCGATAGCCGCCAAACGAAATGCTTTGTTCTTAACCACAAAAATCTCC
>JANPNG010000208.1:0-4254 GCA_031427355.1 Hylemonella sp. | reverse complement strand
AAACATGGAGTGTCATCCCGACACTGGCGCGAACATGATCACGTGAGGAAACTATGAACCTGATCCAAATCCTTGAGCAAGAAGAAATTGCTCGTCTCGGCAAAAAAATTCCCGCATTCGCCCCTGGCGACACGGTCATCGTGAGCGTCAACGTGGTTGAAGGCGCCCGCAAACGCGTGCAGGCCTACGAAGGCGTCGTGATTGCCAAGCGCAACCGTGGCCTGAACAGCGGCTTCATCGTTCGAAAAATCTCCAGCGGCGAAGGCGTCGAGCGTACCTTCCAAACCTACAGCCCGCTGATCGCTGGCATTGAAGTCAAGCGTCGTGGTGATGTGCGCCGAGCCAAGCTGTACTACCTGCGTGATCGCAGCGGCAAGTCGGCCCGTATCAAAGAAAAGCTCCCTAACCGAGCTGCATCCGCCGCGTAAGCTCGGTTGCCCGTCAAAAGCCGCCCTGGTGTTAGCTAGTGGCGGCTTTTTTGTTTTCACAGCCTTGATGATTTGCAGCAGGCCCGCAGGTGACCTCCTTCCAGCCACTCACCCCCTTGTCCAAATTACCTAACTTCGATCCCCGCGCCATTCCGGTGCTGGGGTTGGATCATCACTTGCCTGCGGTCGCCAATGCGCAGTTGCAACCCGCCGCCTTGCGCCAGCGATTTTCAAGCCCACCCGATTGGTCGCCCGAGATCTTGGACGAGCCGCGCTTTACCCAGCGGCAGATGGTTCAGGCTGCTGTGCTCATTCCCATCATCGATCGCGATCAACCCACGGTTCTGCTGACCCAGCGCACCAGCCACTTGACCAACCACTCGGGGCAAATTGCCTTCCCAGGGGGTAAGGTGGACGACACAGACACTGACGCGGTGATGGCGGCTTTGCGTGAAGCGCAAGAAGAGGTAGGCCTGAGCGCAGAGTTCATTCAGGTGCTGGGCACGCTGCCTATCTACACCACCGGCAGCGCCTTCATCGTCACGCCGGTTGTGGCGTTGGTTAAGCCGGGTTTTACCCTGACGCCCAACACGGGTGAGGTGGCCGATGTGTTTGAGGTGCCACTCGATTTTTTGATGAACCCGGCCCACCATCGCAGACACAGCTTTACCGCTGAAGGTCTTGAGCGCCAGTGGTTCTCCATGCCCTACCAAGACGCGCAAACCGAGCGTTTTATCTGGGGTTCCACGGCAGGCATGTTGCGAAATTTCTACCGTTTCCTGATCGCTTGAGACAGGCCGTTATGATGGCAGCATGAGCTTTTTTGCCATCCTCCTTGCCCTGCTTTTGGAACAAGCCCGCCCCTTGACGAGCGGCAATTTCGTGCACACCAACATGCGCGCTTGGGTGCGCTGGGTCATCCGCAATTTTGATGCCGGGGCCAAGCCGCACAGCTGGCTGGCCTGGGGCATGGCCGTCGGCGCGCCTACCGTGGTGGCCCTGGTGCTGCATTGGGTATTGCTGGTGCAGTGGGGCTGGTTTGCCGCCATGGTCTGGAATGTGGCGGTACTCTACGTGACCCTGGGCTTTCGCCAATTCAGTCATCACTTCACAGAGATTCGAAAGGCGCTGGATGCTGGCGATGAAGCCAAAGCGCGTAGCCTGTTGGCCGCTTGGCAGCAGATTGATGCGAGCGAATTGCCACGCCGCGAGATCATTCGCCAGGTGATCGAGCACTCGGTCATCTCGGCCCATCGACATGTGTTTGGTGTGCTGATCTGGTACTCCGTTTTGACCGCTTTTGGATTAGGCCCGGCGGGGGCCGTGCTGTACCGGCTGGCCGAATTTGTGAACCGTTATTGGCACCATATGGCCAACCAATCCACCCAACCTGTGAGCGAGTTGACGAAAGAGTTTGCAGACCGCGCTTGGGCACGGCTGGACTGGCTACCGGCCCGCATCACCGCCACAGGCTTCGCGGTTGTGGGCAGTTTTGAGGATGCGATTGATGGATGGCGCACTTATGAATCGCAGGCAGAGTCCAACAACGACGGCATCATCTTGGCGGCGACCGCAGGTGCTGTGAATGTTCAGTTGGGAGAGGCGTTGAACTTCGCTCCCATTCAGTCTGAAGAAGCGGTGATTCCACCTCGGCCAGAGCCAGAACTTGCTCACTTGACCAGCGTTGTGGGCCTGGTCTGGCGTTCGGTTGTGATGTGGATGGTGCTGCTGGCGCTGCTCACATTAGCCCGCTTGCTGGGTTGATCGCCTGAAACCTCGCGGGACAGGCCGCAGCTACGCGCAGCGAGCCAGCTTTGTCCTCAACCGATTAGTACCGCGTTTGCGACAATTCCGCAAATAGATCGCTATAAATTTTATAGCGCGTAATGCTAATATTCAAAGGGCTAGCGTCTGATTTCGCTTCAGCCATGACGCCGCAGCCGGGCTCATGCAAATGCGTGCAGTTGTAGAAGCGGCAGTTCTTGATCCAGGGTTTCAGGTCGGGCATCAAGTTAGCCAAGTGCATGGGGTCAATGTGCTGGAGCCCAAACTCTTGAAAACCGGGCGAGTCGATCAAGGCCGTTGTTCTGGCCTTGTCGGTCCAATACCAATTGGTGCTGGTGGTGGTGTGTTTGCCCGAATTCAGCGCGGTCGAAATCTCACCCGTTACCACTTGCGCGCCCGGCACCAGCAGGTTGATGAGCGTGCTCTTGCCCGAGCCTGACGGCCCCAGCACCAGCGTCGTCTTGCCACTCAACTTCTCGTTCAAGGCCTCCACAGATGCGGTCGTGCCATCGGCAGCCTCTTGAGGCCTGAGACACAGCGGCAGCACGGTATAGCCCATGCGCCGGTAGGGGGCCAGTCGCTCCCAGGCCCGGGTAAACATGTCGCCCAGATCACTCTTGTTTAACGCAATCAGTGGCGTGATACCTTCCGCCTCGGCGGCGATGAGTGCGCGGGTGAGTTGACTCTCCGAAAACACAGGGTCAGCAGCAATCAGAATCAGCACCTGGTCCAGATTGGCGGCGAAGGACTTGGTGCGAATCTCGTCTTGGCGGTAAAACAGGTTGCGTCGTGGCTCGACCTTCTCAATCGTGCCTTCATCGGTCGTGGCCTGCCACAGGACACGGTCACCCACCACGGCCTGGCTTTTCTTGCCACGCGGATGGCAAATCAGCCGCTGCCCCTCGGGGGTTTCCACCATGACGTGGCGACCATGTCCTGCCACCACCAAGCCCTTGTTAAGTCCTTGCACGGGCGTTTTAAGCGTACTCAAGCCGCGACCTTAAGCCAGCAGGGCATCAAGCCGCGCCGCACAGTCAAAATCGTGAACAGACAGGCCGCTCACATCGTGCGTGTTGTAGCGCACCACACAACGGCTGTAATGCACCGTCAGCGCGGGGTGATGGTCTTGCTGGTGTGCGATGAAAGCCACCGCATTCACGAACGCGATGGTCTCGTAGTAGTTGGCAAAAGCGTAGATTTTTTCGATGGCGAGGTCAGCACCGTCGCCACTCAGCGTCCAGCCTTCCAGCTGGGACAGGCTGGTGACGATCTCGGTGGCGCTCAGCGCCCGGCGAGTTGGGGCGGTGCTCATGTGGCCATCCGTGCCAGGCGCTCGGATGCGGGCGGGTGTGAGTAATAAAACTTCACGTAAATCGGGTCGGGCGTCAGTGTGGAGGCGTTGTCTTCATACAGCTTGAGCAGCGCGCTGCTCAGGTCGCTGCCACTGGTTTGTGCCACGGCATAGGCGTCGGCTTCAAACTCATGCTTGCGCGAGACCCTGGCCGAAATCGGCGCGATAAAGAAGCTGAAAATTGGCGACACCATCAAAAACAGCAGCAAGGCCAGCGCGTCGTTGGGTGCGTTCAGTTGCGGGACCACACCAAGGCCGGTATAAAACCAAATCTGCGTGGCTAGCCAGCCCAGCAGGGCAAAGCCAAGCAGGCTCAGGGCAAACAGGCTGACGATGCGTTTGATGATGTGCTTGTGCTTGAAGTGGCCGAGCTCATGCGCCAATACGGCGTCCACCTCGCCGGGGCTGAGCTTGCTCAGAAGGGTGTCAAAAAACACCACCCGTTTGGCGGCACCAAAACCTGTGAAATACGCGTTGGCATGAGCGCTACGTTTGCTGCCGTCCATCACAAACAAACCCTTGGCGGCAAAGCCACAGCGTTGCATTAGCGCGGTGACGCGGGCCTTGAGCGACTCGTCTTCCAGCGGTTTGAACTTGTTGAACAGCGGGGCGATGAAAGTGGGGTAAATCATCAACAGCAGCAGGTTAAAGCCCATCCAAATGCCCCAGGCCCACAGCCACCACCACGCG
>JANPNG010000207.1:0-22650 GCA_031427355.1 Hylemonella sp. | reverse complement strand
GGGCTAACCAGAAGGGTGTGGTGACCATTGAAGGGCCGTTACCCCCCGGCTGCCTTCAAACGGTGTGGCGCGACGATGCGCGTTTTGTCAGCACCTACTGGAAGAGCATCCCGGGCAAGCTGGTTTACAACACCTTTGACTGGGGCATTCGGGATGAAGACGGTTACTTCTTCATTTTGGGCCGCACCGATGACGTGATCAACGTGGCTGGGCATCGTCTGGGGACGCGTGAAATTGAAGAGAGCATCTCCAGCCACGCGAATGTGGCCGAAGTGGCGGTGGTGGGCGTGGCCGATCAACTCAAGGGCCAGGTGGCCATGGCCTTTGTGGTGGCCAAGGACGCCAGCGGCCTGGGCGAAGACGCAGCGCGCTTGAAGCTTGAAGGCGACATCATGAAAGTGGTGGATGGGCAACTGGGGGCGGTGGCCCGGCCAGCCCGGGTGTTCTTCGTCAACTTGTTGCCCAAAACGCGCAGTGGCAAGCTCTTGCGCCGCGCCATTCAGGCCGTGTGTGAGGGGCGCGACCCTGGTGATTTGACCACCATGGACGACCCGGGTGCGTTGCAGCAGGTTCGTCAACTGTTTACAAAATAAGCATTTTTCTGCCCCTTATCTTGGGATTAACCCTTGGTTTAGGTGGCACAATCGCAGCAGTAACTAGGCCCTTCCCCCGCCACAGTCGCATCCGCCAAACGGTTCAGCCGTGCAACGGAAGGTTTTTAACCAGCTTAACGTCTCCTGAAGGGAGACAGAGGTCAGCGGAATATGAGTGATTCAACACCCACTGGTTTGACGGCAACCGTCTATCAAACCTACCAGGACAACACCCACCTGTTCGGTGGCAATGCCCCGTACGTCGAAGAGATGTACGAAAACTACCTTTCCAACCCCGGCAGCGTGCCTGACAACTGGCGTGATTATTTTGACGCGCTCCAGCATGTGCCCGCCGTGGATGGCTCCAACGCCAAAGACACAGCCCACCTGCCGGTGATCAACGCCTTTGCCGAGCGCGCCAAGCAGGGCGGCACCAAAGTCGTGATGGCCACAGGTGCTGACTCTGAGATGGGCCGCAAACGCACGGCGGTGCAGCAGTTGATTGCCGCCTACCGCAATGTGGGCCAGCGCTGGGCTGACCTGGACCCGCTTAAACGCGCTGAGCGCGACCATATCCCTGAGCTGGATCCGGTGTTCTACGACTTCACGGATGCCGACCAGGAAACCGTGTTCAACACCAGCAACACGTTCTTTGGCAAAGACACAATGAGCCTGCGTGAGCTGCTCAATGCCTTGCGTGAGACCTACTGCGGCACGATTGGTGCCGAGTACATGTACATCAGCGACCAGACGCAAAAACGCTGGTGGCAGCAAAAGCTGGAGATGTCCCGCAGCAAGCCCAGCTTCAATAATGAGAAGAAAAAACAGATTCTGGACCGCTTGACTGCGGCCGAAGGCCTGGAACGTTTCCTCCACACCAAATACGTGGGTCAAAAGCGCTTTTCGCTCGAAGGCGGGGAGAGCTTCATTGTCTCCATGGACGAGCTAATCAAGCAAGCTGGTGCCAAGGGCCTGCAAGAGGTGGTGATCGGCATGGCACACCGGGGTCGTCTGAACGTGCTGGTCAACACCATGGGCAAGATGCCCAAAGACTTGTTTGCCGAATTCGACCACACCGCCCCTGAAGAATTGACCAGTGGTGACGTGAAGTACCACCAGGGTTTCAGCTCCGACGTCAGTACCCCGAGTGGCCCGGTGCATTTGACCCTGGCGTTCAACCCGTCCCACCTTGAGATCGTCAACCCGGTGGTTGAGGGTTCGGTGCGCGCCCGCATGGACCGTCGTGGTGACCCGATGGGTGCGCAGGTCTTGCCCGTGCTGGTGCACGGCGACGCGGCGTTTGCAGGCCAGGGCGTGATTCAGGAAACGCTGGCGCTGGCCCAGACGCGTGGTTATTTCACGGGCGGCACGGTGCACATCGTGATCAACAACCAGATCGGCTTTACCACTTCTGACCCGCGTGACAGCCGCTCTACGTTGTACTGCACCGACGTGGTCAAGATGATCGAATCCCCCGTGTTGCACGTCAATGGTGACGACCCCGAAGCCGTGGCCCTGGCCACACAATGGGCGCTGGAATACCGCATGGAGTTCCGCAAGGACGTGGTGCTGGACATCATCTGTTTCCGTAAGCTCGGCCATAACGAGCAAGACACACCCAGCCTGACCCAGCCACTGATGTACAAAAAAATCGTGGCCCATCCCGGCACCCGAAAACTCTACGCTGACAAGATGGCAGCCCAAGGCCTGGGCGACACGCTGGGTGACGATATGGTCAAGTCCTACCGTGCCGCCATGGACGCAGGCAAGCACACGGTGGACCCGGTGCTGACCAACTTCAAGAGCAAGTACGCGGTGGATTGGTCGCCTTTCCTCGGTAAGAAATGGACGGACGCGGGCGACACCGCACTGCCCATGGCTGAGTGGAAGCGTCTGGCTGAGAAGATCACCACCATTCCTCCTACAGTGACCGCGCACCAACTGGTCAAAAAGGTCTATGACGACCGCGCGGCCATGGGCCGGGGCGACATTCCCGTGGACTGGGGCATGGGAGAGCACATGGCGTTTGCCTCGCTGGTGGCCAGCGGTTACCCGGTGCGCTTGTCGGGCGAAGACTGTGGTCGCGGCACCTTTACGCACCGCCATTCGGTCATTCATGACCAGAACCGCGAGAAGTGGGACACGGGCACCTACGTGCCCTTGAGCAACGTGGCCGAGGGCCAGGCCCCGTTCGTGGTGATTGACTCCATCTTGTCTGAAGAAGCGGTCTTGGGTTTTGAATACGGCTATGCCTCTAACGACCCCAACACGCTGGTGATCTGGGAAGCCCAGTTTGGCGACTTTGCCAACGGTGCGCAGGTGGTGATTGACCAGTTCATTGCCTCGGGCGAAGTGAAGTGGGGCCGTGTCAACGGCATCACGCTGTTGCTGCCGCACGGCTACGAAGGCCAGGGCCCTGAGCACAGCTCAGCGCGCCTGGAGCGCTTTATGCAGCTGGCGGCAGATACCAATATGCAGATCGTGCAGCCCACCACGGCCAGCCAGATCTTCCATGTGTTGCGTCGACAAATGGTGCGTAACCTGCGCAAGCCGCTCATCATCATGACGCCCAAGTCCTTGCTGCGTGCCAAAGACGCGGCATCGCCTTTGTCGGAGTTTGTCAAAGGCGGCTTCCAGACCATCATCCCCGAGCAAAAAGAGATCAAGGCTGACAAGGTCAAGCGCGTGATTTTCTGCTCGGGCAAAGTCTATTACGACCTGGTGCGCAAGCGCGAAGAAAAGGGCGCTGACGACGTGGCCATCCTGCGTGTGGAGCAGCTCTATCCCTTTCCGCACAAGGTGTTTGCCAACGAGTTGAAAAAGTACCCGAACGCCACTGAGCTGGTCTGGTGCCAAGATGAGCCGCAAAACCAGGGTGCCTGGTTCTTCGTGCAGCACTACATCAACGAAAACATGTTGGATGGGCAGAAGCTGGGTTACTCCGGCCGCGCCGCATCGGCATCTCCCGCCGTGGGCTATTCGCACTTGCACCAGGAGCAGCAAAGGGCGCTGGTGGACGGCGCGTTTGGCAAGCTCAAAGGTATTGTCTTCAGCAAGTAAGACGGTCGCGAATTTCTTAAACAATTAAGGACAGCGCGTAAGGCGTGTCCCGCAAAGTAGTAAAGAGAGAATGATATGGCTATCGTAGAAGTTAAAGTGCCGCAGTTGTCAGAATCCGTGGCAGAAGCAACGATGTTGCAGTGGAAGAAAAAGGTCGGAGATTTCGTCGCTATCGACGAAATCCTGATCGAAATCGAGACCGACAAAGTGGTGTTGGAAATACCCGCACCAGCAGCGGGTGTGCTGGCTGAAATCTTGGTGGGTGATGGCGGCACGGTCTTGACCGAGCAGCTCATTGCGCGCATTGACACCGAAGGCAAGGCCGCTGTGGCGGCTCCTGCGGCGGCTCCGGCAAAACCAGCGGTCGCTGCAAGTGCCGCCGCTGCGGTGTCGTCCGCTGGCAGCATGGCTGGCGTGGCCATGCCAGCCGCTGCCAAGCTGATGGCTGACAACCAATTGGCGACTGGCTCGGTGGCGGGCACGGGCAAAGATGGCCGTGTGACCAAGGGTGATGTTCTGGGTGCCGTGGCTTCAGGTGCTGCAGTTGCTACAAAAACAGTAGCTGCTCACGCAATACCTACGGGCGTCAAGGCCACTTCTTTGCCTCAAGTGTCGGCTCCCAAGGCAGATTTGGGTGAGCGCCCTGAGCAGCGTGTGCCCATGAGTCGCCTGCGTGCCCGCGTGGCCGAGCGCTTGTTGCAATCGCAGTCCACCAACGCTATTCTGACCACCTTCAACGAGGTCAACATGGCCCCGGTGATGGAGATGCGCAAGCGCTTCCAGGACAAGTTCGAGAAAGAGCATGGCGTGAAGATTGGCTTCATGAGTTTCTTTGTTAAAGCAGCCGTGCATGCGCTCAAGAAATATCCGGTGCTGAATGCATCGGTGGACGGTAATGACATCGTCTACCACGGCTACTTTGACATCGGTATTGCGGTCGGTTCACCCCGTGGTTTGGTCGTGCCTATCCTGCGCAACGCCGATCAAATGAGCTTTGCCGAGATCGAGAAAAAGATCGCTGAGTACGGTGCCAAGGCGCGTGACGGCAAGCTGGGCATTGAAGAGATGACCGGTGGAACCTTCTCGATCTCCAACGGCGGCGTGTTCGGCTCCATGCTGTCCACCCCCATCATCAACCCGCCGCAGTCGGCCATCCTGGGCGTGCACGCCACCAAGGATCGCGCCGTGGTGGAAAACGGCCAAATCGTGATCCGCCCCATCAACTACCTTGCCATGTCCTACGACCACCGCATCATCGATGGTCGTGAAGCCGTGCTGGGCTTGGTGGCCATGAAAGAAGCGCTGGAAGATCCGGCGCGTTTGTTGTTTGATATTTGATAAACCTTGTGGGACAGTCCACAGCGGTGCAACCGCAAACGCTGTCCTCAACTGAATAGACATCATGAATAAACAATTCGACGTCATCGTCATCGGCGCTGGCCCTGGCGGCTACATTGCGGCCATTCGTGCTGCGCAACTGGGCTTTAGCGTGGCCTGTATTGATGAGTGGAAGAACGCTGCGGGTGGCCCGGCACCGGGCGGCACTTGCACCAACGTGGGCTGTATCCCGTCCAAAGCGCTGTTGCAGTCGTCTGAGCATTTCGAGCATGCCAACAAGCACTTTGCTGAGCATGGCATCTCCGCCACGAACGTGAGCATGGATGTGGGCAAGATGCTGGCGCGCAAGGACACGGTCATCAAGCAGAACAATGACGGCATTTTGTACTTGTTGAAGAAGAACAAGGTCGCATTTTTCCACGGACGCGGTTCGTTTGTGAAAGCTGCTGACGCTGGTTATGAAATCAAGGTGACGGGTGCGGCTGAAGAAACTTTGACCAGCAAGCACATCATCGTCGCCACCGGCTCCAGTGCCCGCGCTTTGCCTGGCGTGCCGTTTGATGAAGTCAACGTGCTCTCCAACGACGGCGCATTGCGCGTGGGCGCGGTGCCCAAGAAGCTGGGCCTGATTGGCTCGGGCGTGATCGGTCTGGAAATGGGCTCGGTCTGGCGTCGCCTGGGTGCGGAGGTCACGGTGCTGGAAGCCCTGCCGACTTTCCTAGGCGCGGTGGACGAGCAGATCGCCAAGGAAGCTAAAAAAGCGTTTGACAAGCAGGGCTTGAAGATTGAGCTGGGCGTGAAGGTCGGCGAGATCAAATCTGGCAAAAAAGGCGTGACCCTTCAATACGCCGATGCCAAAGGTGAGGCCAAAGAACTGGTGGTGGACAAGCTGATTGTCTCCATTGGTCGCGTGCCCAACACCACGGGCTTGAATGCTGAAGGCGTGGGCCTGGCGCTCGATGAGCGCGGCGCCATTGTGGTGGACGGCGACTGCAAGACCAGCCTGCCCAATGTGTGGGCCGTGGGCGACGTGGTACGTGGCCCCATGCTGGCGCACAAGGCCGAGGAAGAGGGCGTGGCGGTGGCCGAGCGCATTGCCGGGCAGCACGGGCATGTCAACTTCAACACCATCCCCTGGGTGATTTACACCAGCCCCGAGATTGCCTGGGTCGGCCAGACCGAACAGCAACTCAAGGCGGCGGGCCGTGCCTACAAGGCGGGGACGTTCCCCTTCTTGGCCAATGGCCGTGCACGGGCTTTGGGCGACACCACGGGCATGGTCAAGATGTTGGCGGATGCCGCGACGGATGAGATTCTGGGCGTGCACATCGTTGGCCCCATGGCCAGCGAGTTGATCGCCGAGTGCGTGGTGGCGATGGAGTTCCGCGCCAGCAGTGAAGACCTGGCACGCATCTGCCATGCCCACCCGTCTTTGAGCGAGGCCACCAAAGAGGCTGCGCTGGCGGTGGACAAGCGCACACTGAACTTCTGAAACCTGGTGAGACAGGCTGCCAGCATGTGCAGCGCTGTTTCCACTCGATGAGGTGAAGCTTGTCAGCGGTTCTTAAAGCCTACCAAACCGAACTCAAAACGCGGGGTTATGCGAGTGACCCTGCGCAGTTGCACGCGGTCAAAGTGTTAGACCGTTGTTCCACCGAGTGGTTGGCCTACAAGGAGAAGCGCTCTAACGCCTTGAAGAAGCTGGTCAACCGACCTGACATCCCCAGGGGCGTGTACCTGTATGGTGGTGTGGGCCGAGGCAAGAGCTTTTTAATGGACTGCTTTTATGGCGCGGTGCCGCTCAAGCGTAAAACAAGGCTGCATTTCCATGAGTTCATGCGCGAGGTGCACCGCGAGCTGGCCGAACTGAAAGGCACGGTCAATCCGCTGGACGTGCTGGCTGCACGCATGGCGCTTAAATACAAATTGATTTGTTTTGATGAGTTTCATGTGTCGGACATCACGGACGCGATGATTCTTCATCGCTTGCTGGCAGCCTTGTTCAGCCACGGTGTGGGTTTTGTGGCAACGTCGAACTTTCAACCCGATGATTTGTACCCCCATGGCATGCATCGGGACAGGGTATTGCCCGCGATTGCCCTGCTCAACCAGAATCTGGAAATTGTTAATGTGGACAACGGAACGGACTACCGTCGCCGCACCCTGGAGCAAGCCGAGCTCTACCATGTGCCGCCAGGCCCGCAGGCCGATGCAGCCATGACCAAAGTGTTTGACGAATTGGCAGAAACTCAGGACGAAGAGCCGATTCTTCACATTGAAGCGCGTGAGATCCTTGCGCGGCGCAAAGCAGGTGGCGTAGTTTGGTTTGATTTCAAGACGCTGTGTGGCGGCCCGCGCTCTCAAAATGACTACCTTGAAATTGCCACCCAGTTCCACACCGTGTTTTTGAGCGATGTGCCCTACATGCCGGTGCGCTTGGCAGCGCAAGCGCGGCGTTTCACCTGGTTGGTGGATGTGCTCTACGACCGGCGCGTCAAACTCATCATGTCAGCCGAAGTGCCGCCGGAGGAGCTGTACACGGAAGGCCCCTTGGTGCATGAGTTTCCTCGAACGGTTTCGCGCTTGAACGAAATGCAATCTCAAGAATTTCTTTCTCTTGAGCGCCGCGTGGTGGACACTCGAATCACATGAAAACACGGCTCATCACGTTGATAGGTTTGTGCATGGGCGTGTGCGCTCAGGCGCAGTTGCCGGTGCCGATGTCTGATGCCCAAGCCAATGCGGAGCTTTCGCGTATTGAGATTCAGCGCAATGTGCTGGAAGCCCGCTATAGCAAGGAGGAGAGCGGTTGCTACCAGCGTTTTGCCACGAATGATTGTCTGTTGGAGGTGCGGGCCCGCAAGCGCGTCAACCTGGAAGAACTGAGGCGACAAGAAATTGCCTTGAATGACGCCAAAAGAAAAACCAGAACCCTTGAACTGGCCAAGCAGGCGGAAGAAAAAACTTCGCCCGCTGCACTCCAACAAGAGGCTGATCGCCGAGAGGCGGCTCAAATTCAGCACAAGGAACGGGCGGACCGCACTCAGCAAAAAAAGGTCGATGCTTTAGCGAAAGAAAAGCAAACGGGCGCGCTGAAAGATCAGCCGCCGACGCCAGCAACTCTGGTTAAGAAACCAAGCGGCGAAGAGCAAAAGGCTTTTGATGAAAAGCAGCGACTTGCAAAAGAAAGAAAAGCGCAAAGGAATCAATCGCTTGCCGAAAAAAAGGGGAAAGCTATTAACCCGTTGCCTGTTCAGCCCTGAGGTTTCTCGTGAACGCCGAGAAATCGCTCAGGGTGCTGTAGCGCCTCGCCAGGGCTGAATCTCCGGCATGCCATAGTTTGAGGGGGGCAGTGACCGTACGAGTTGAATGCGATTGAGCTCGGTTTTGGCGCTGCGATTGGGCAAACTCTCAAGGTATTGCACCACCACTTCCACCCCGTCTGCAGGCTTGCCATGGGTATCCATGACGACGGTGATATTTTTGGCGGGCACGAGGTTGATGAGCTCTGGGTCTCGGGTGTAGTAATAAGAGGCGTAGCTGTAGTCGCGGTCTTTATTGAGTGGCTCCCATTGCTTCGTAGCTTCGTTCAAAACTTCCACGTCGGATGCTCGGCTGCCCGCTTTGGCGTAGGGGTCAATGCGCATACGCACGCCGCTAAAGTTGAACAGCCAGCCGCCGGTCCAGGCATCGACCTTGGGGTTGAGCGATCCATCGGCTGCGGCCTCGATTTGCTGCAAAAGTTGCTGGCCCTTGATGGTGCCTTTAGCGATCAGAGGTCCGGTGGCGACGAAGTGGAAGAGGTCTTCCATGCGGATAGGCCCCACAGGCACATGCGTGCCATAGCGAAAGCCACGCAGAGCACCAATCTCGGCCTTGGCCTGGCTGCGAAACGCGTCGGTTAAGAAATCATGCGAAGAACCTTCAATCACCGCAGGCATGTTTTGGTGACTGAAGTTGCTGCGGTGCAGGGGCACTTGGGTAAAGCCCACAACCGTGTCAATGGGTCGCGCCAGCGCCGTTCCGTTAAAGGGATTGATATGTTTTTTGAACTCGGAGCCACTTAAAAACGACTTGCGTGTCTCGTTGACGGCAGTTGCGATGCCTGCGTCTTCGGTCACGGAGGGATTGATGGTGTGCGCGGTGTGGCTATGGCCAACGACCTTACCCTTGACCAAGCGCAGGGTGAGCTCGCCCACCACCGTGCCGTCTTGACCCTCTTCCAAAATAATCGTGCCGGTTTTGGTGATAACGGGCTTGCTGGTAACTTCGTGCATGTCGGACGAGAGCACCACGTCAATGCCCGGTGTGGCTTCGGCCAGGCGGATGTTGTTGGCCAAGCCTAACTCCGAAATCATCACCACCACATCGACTTTCTCGGTCTCGCGCAGGATGCCGACAAATTCCCGTACCTCGGCATCGCCTTTGGTAAAGCGAAAACCCTGGGTCACGGCGCGGCCCACCACTTGTGGGCCGCGGTCTGTCGTCATGCCCAAAATCCCGATCTTGATGCCCCCGACTTGCTTGATCACATAGGGCGGTAGGACGCGTTTGCCGGTGTTGGCGGCGTAGGGTGCACCGTCGTAATACAGATTGGCTGCGACGGTGGTCCATGGCGCCTTGGGGTTCGGGCCGCTGAATAACTCTAAAAATCGCGTCGTGCCGTAGACAAATTCCCAGTTGCCAGGCGCAAAGGCGTTAAAGCCAAAGCGGTTGAGCACGTCCACCATCGCCTGGCCTTGCGTGTACATGGCCTCGGCGGAGCCTTGAATCGTGTCGCCCGTATTGATGAGCAGGTGATTCGGGTGGCGCTGGCGAATGTCCTGGATGCGGGTGAACATGCGTGCCACGCCGCCTTGTTCTCGCGGCGTGCCGTCTTCCCGTGTGTGCGGGCGAGACACTAGGTGGCCGTGAATGTCACCGACGTGAATGAGCGTTAATGTCGCATCAGGTGAGTTTGGAATTGCGCTGCAAGCCAGTAAAAAAGCGCTGATCAAAGTCAGCGGATACATCCGATATTTATGCATCTAATGGCTCCAATTTCACAATGGTCAGGGATAAATTGTCGCCCCCGCCTTGGGCGCGCTCTCTGGCTTTTTCGATGATGAACTGGGTGGCTTCTCTTGCGCTCAGTGTGGAGAGAATAGATCCGAGTTCCTCGTTGGTGAAGTAGTGCCAAACGCCGTCGCTACAGGCCATGAGGGTGTCACCAGGGCGGAGTTGAGGGATAAAGTGCGTGGTGAGCGGGGGGTCGGTTTCTGTGCCCAAGCAGCCCATCAGGATATTGGATTGAGGGTGGACCTGGGCCTCTTCCTCTGTAATCATGCCGCGGTCAACCAGTGTCTGCACGTAAGAGTGGTCCATCGTGCGCTTGACCAAGCGGTCAGCATGGAAATGGAAAATTCGCGAATCGCCAGCATGCGCCCAGTGGCAATCTCCCCTGGGGTTGATTAGAAAAGCGGCAATGGTGCTGTGAGGTTCTTGCTCGGAGGAAATGGCAGTCAGCTTGATGACGATATGGGCTTCTTGAACCAATTGCGCCAGCAAGGCCCCGGCATCGTCGGTATCGGGTGAGTAACGCTCGAACAGTTGTTTGGCGGTCATCATGACTTGATCAGACGCCTTGCGGCCACCACTTCGCCCGCCCATGCCGTCAGCCAGGACAGCCAGGAGGCAGCCATTGATTCGTGGGTGATTCAGGAGCGCCAGTTGGTCCTGTTGATAATCCCGATCCCCCTTGTGAATCCCGGTGGACGCGGTAAGTTTGTAACCTTTGCTCATGGGCTGTGCTCTTGAGGTGCTTGTCCTCAATAAAATGGGTTCGAAAGACGTATTATCAAACCAACCGGGTAGATCGATGTGATGGTGTCCCCGGTTATTTTGGGTGTTTTCATTTTTGTATTTCAGTTTGGTTGATCAACAAGAGTTCACTGGCTTGCATGCCGTGAGTCAGGCTGCCGCATGAACTTGCATGATCAAGTGCTAGAGGCGTTTGCCCCCAACAGCCCACTCGCCCGTTCTGTGGACGGCTTCATGCCACGGGCAGGGCAGACTGAGATGGCGCTGGCCGTGGCCAAAACCATTGCCGATGGTGGTGTCTTGGTGGTTGAGGCGGGGACGGGTGTCGGTAAAACTTTCTCTTACCTGTTACCCGCCTTGCTGAGTGGGGAGCGGGTGCTGGTTTCAACGGCGACCAAAACATTGCAGGACCAATTGTTCGGGCGTGACCTGCCACGCTTGATCGCCACCTTGGGCTTGCCTCTGCGATCTGCTTTGTTGAAAGGGCGTGGCAGCTACCTGTGTTTGCATCGCATGGTGCAGGCGCGTCAAGACGATGCAACGTATGGCGCGGGAAATAGTCGGGCACTGGCACGCATTGAAGTCTGGTCGCAAGGCACGAAAACGGGTGATCTGGCAGAGCTTCCGGGGCTGGACGAGCGATCCCCACTGATTCCTCTGGTCACTTCCACGCGTGACAATTGCCTGGGAACCCAGTGCCCGCAATTTCGAGCCTGCCATGTCAATCACGCCCGGCGGGAGGCCTTGGCCGCTGACGTGGTGGTCGTCAATCATCATTTGTTTTTTGCCGATCTGGCTGTCCGTGAATCTGGCATGGCGGAGTTGCTGCCTTCGGTGCGTACCGTCATCTTCGATGAAGCGCACCAACTCAATGAAACCGGTGTCCAGTTTTTAGGTCGTCATTTGTCCACCGGGCAAATCCTGGATTTTGGGCGGGATATGCTGGCTTTTGGTCTGCAACTGGCGCGTGGCCTGGTGGATTGGGCTCAACTGGTATCTGATCTGGAACGTTCGGCGCGGGACTTGCGTTTGTGTTTTGGCAAAGCCTATCCGGGGACGAAGTTGCGCTGGACTCAAGCGTCTCCTGAGCAGATTAACCCTGACGAATGGAACGAAGCCCTTAACGTGTTGAGGCAGGCGTGCCAACAGGCTGTTCAGGGCCTGGCCACGGTGAGCGAAATTGCGCCGGATTTTGTTCGATTGCAAGAGCGTGCACAAGGTCTGCTGGAGTTGTTGGACTTTTTTTCTCAACCCTGTGACCCGGCTGCTGTGCGCTGGCTGGAAGTGGGTACACAACTGCGGCTGGTGGAATCTCCGCTAGACATCGCCGATGCGGTTCGGACCAAATTGCTCAAGCAAGACGCGCCAGAAAACGATAGAAAGTCCTGGATATTCACATCAGCTACCTTGGGCGATGCATCGGGCTTGCGCTGGTTCACGGAACCCTGCGGACTTGAGCAGGCCCAATCTCTACAGGTGCAGAGCCCGTTTGATTACGCGCAACAGGCCAGTCTGTATGTGCCCGCCACATTGCCCAAGCCCGGCGACCCGAACCACAGCGAGCAGGTGGCCGCCCTGGTGGCACGACTGTCTACAGTCATTGGCGGGCGGACTTTGGTGCTGACGACATCGTTGCGAGCCCTGAGAACCATCAGTGAGGCATTGCAAGTTCAGTTGGTCGCCTCCAGCGAGATTGAAGTTCTGGCTCAGGGGCAGTTGCCCAAGCGCCAACTGATGGAGCGCTTTCGTCAGGGCTCTCAGGATGGGCAAGCAGGTTGTGTTTTGGTGGCCTCGGCTTCTTTTTGGGAGGGGGTGGATATTCCGGGCGATGCGCTGCAATTGGTCGTGATCGACAAGCTGCCTTTCCCTACACCGAATGACCCTCTGGTGGAGGCGCGTGCGCGTCGTCTGGAATTGGCAGGGCGGAGCCCGTTTAACGATTATTTTGTGCCGGAGGCGGCGGTGGCGCTCAAGCAGGGCGCGGGGCGGTTGATTCGCCGGGAAACTGACAAAGGTGTCCTGATGATTTGCGACACGCGGTTGCTGACGATGGGCTATGGACGAAAGCTATTGGCGTCGTTGCCCGCCATGCGACGACTTAGCTCCGAGGATGAGTTGTTGGAAGCGCTGGAATCACTTACCAGAACTTCCACCACGGATTCGACTTTTGTTTGAAGCCTTGGCTGAGGTACTCACTCTGGGGGTAGTTTGTCTCCAGGACGCGTTTGGCATCGTCGCGCAGTTGAGTCATATTGAGCGCGTCATAAGACTGGACGAGGATAAACAAAGCGTCTTCCAGCGCCGGCACATCCCGAAAATCAGTCAAGGCAATTTGTGCGCGGTTGATGGCTGCCAGATAGGCGCCGCGACTGTAGTAGTACATGGCGACGTGGATCTCGTATTGGGCCAGCGAATTGACGATGTAGCTCATCCGCTGTTGCGCATCGGCTGCGTATTTTGAGCTGGGGAAGCGGGTCACCAGTTGCTTGAAGGATTCGAACGATTCTTTCGCGGCTTTTTGATCGCGCTCTGCCAGATCCTGACGGGTGATGGATGAGAACAGACCTAGGTCGTCGTTGAAATTGATAATGCCCTTCAGGTAGAAGGCGTAATCCAGAACGGGGCTGGCGGGATGAAGTTTGATAAAACGATCCAGCGTAGCAACGGCTTGGGCCGGTTCCTGGGCCTTGTAATGAGCGTAGGCTTTATCGATCTGCGCTTGCTGGGCTAATGGGGTACCGGCTGCACGGCCTTCGAGTTTTTCGAGCAACAAGATGGCTTTGTCATAGGCACCGATGCTGATTTCGTCTTTGGCTTCGGCATAGATATTGATGGGGCTCATGTTTGCCGTCTTGTCCACAACGGCTGGACCCGAGCATCCACCCATCAGCAACACCGAAGCCGCCAAAGACAGACTGAAGACAACCGATAATTTGGTTCGAAACATGAAGGTAACTTTCTTGAAAGATTCCAGTTTAATTATATCGACCCCTCCTCTTGATGATGAGGCGGACGAGAGTGCGGATACCTCTTCAGAAATCGAATGGCGCAATTGGGTTGTTAGCGCTGCATTGCATGGGGAACGCCTGGACCGGGCGCTGGCTGAACTCGTCCCCGAATTTTCCAGGAGTTATTTGCAGCAGTTGATCGAAACGGGGGCGGTCGTTCAAAACCAGCATCCGCTTCTCAAACCCTCCATGCGCGTCAAGGCGGGGGACCATGGCGTCATTGAGTTGCGTCCGACGCCAAAAAGCCAGGCTTTCAAGCCAGAGCCCATGACGCTGGAGACCGTTTTTGCGGATGATTATTTGAGGGTCATCAATAAACCGGCGGGACTGGTTGTGCACCCGGCACCAGGCAACTGGAGTGGCACCTTGCTCAATGGCCTGCTGGCCAACGACCCGAAGGCGGCCAGCTTGCCGCGTGCGGGAATAGTGCATCGTCTGGATAAAGACACCAGCGGACTGATGATGATTGCCAGAACCCGTCCGGTGATGGATGCCTTGGTGAACCTGATTGCCCAGCGTGAGGTGAGTCGTCAATATGTCGCTCTGGCCAATAAGCCCTGGTTTGGGCCGAACACAAGGGAGGTGGAGGCGGCCATCGGGCGGGATCCCAAAAACCGTTTGCGCATGGCTGTCGTTAATTTGGAGCATCAGAGTGGCAAGACCGCCAAAACCCGCTTCGAGCTGATTCAAAACGGCGAAAAGGGTTGTTGCTTGCGCTGCACATTGTTTACCGGGAGAACCCACCAGATTCGGGTGCACGCGGCTTCACTGGGCCACCCGCTGGTGGCCGATGAACTTTATGGGGGGGCCGCAGCTGCCGGAATGCAAAGGCAAGCCCTGCACGCTTTTCGGCTGGCCTTCAAACATCCGGTGACGGGTGAGGCGCTGGTATTTGGTGCCCCATTGCCCGATGATTTTGGGCAGGCGCTTAAAATCTGGGGCCTGGGCTACAATGAGTCGCAATTGGATCCGTAATGATTCCGTTTATGGCACCGCCTTTATGTCGGAGCGCCCCCAGAAGTGACACCAAAGGCTTCCTGCCTCACTTCTCCTTGATCCCATTTGATTTTGCATCCGCGTGATGCTCTTTCCCGGACTCGCATGACCATGAATACGGCGGATGCCAAGCGTGTACTAGAGACGGCCTTGATTTGTTCCCAGCAGGCGCTGCAACTACGTGACATGCGCATGCTTTTTAATGACGTATTGGGCGCGGATACGCTCAAGTCTTTGTTGGAAGAGTTGCAGCAGGATTGGGCCCAGCGAGGTGTCGAGTTGGCCCCTGTGGCCACGGGCTGGCGATTTCAAAGTCGCCCTGATATGCGTGAATACCTCGATCGCCTGCACCCTGAAAAACCCCCTCGTTATACGCGAGCCACTCTTGAAACCCTGGCCATCATTGCGTACCGGCAACCCGTCACGCGGGGTGACATGGAAGACATTCGCGGGGTTACGATCAATTCACTGCTGCTTAAGCAATTAGAGGATCGTGGCTGGGTTGAGGTGATTGGCCATCGAGAGGCTGCGGGTCGCCCAGCCCTGTATGCAACGACGAAGCATTTTTTGGACGATCTAGGCTTGGCGTCCCTGGATCAGCTCCCCCTGATGGACACTCCTTTGCCCCAGCCGGGGCTGTTGGACGCGCTCAATGCGCACCAGCCGATTGATCCAAGCGCTGAGACTGAACCGGCGGCCGACCTGAAGCTGGAAGCTGAAAAACCCAGCGATGAACTCTTTGTCTTGAGTGGAACTCAACTATGACCGATCACAACCCCATTGAACCTGAGATTTCTGAGGTCGTTTTGCCCGACCCTGCTGGCGCTCAACAGCCTGCTGGGCAACCAGGCCATCGATTTTCCGACGTGGTATCCGGTGCATTTGATGCCGACGAGGATTCTGCAGAAGTCGGTCTGCCGACCAAACGCGTGCTCTCCCCACAGATCGAGACACCCAAGCTGCACAAGGTTTTGGCGCAAGCGGGCATGGGCTCGCGACTGGAGATGGAGCAACTCATCATGGAGGGACGAATCTCCGTCAACAATGAGCCCGCGCACATTGGGCAACGCATTCAGTTTGGCGATCAAATCAAGGTCAATGGCAAGCCTATTCGCTTTCGTATTGACCCGCCACCAGCGCGAGTCATCGCCTACCACAAGCCTGCGGGCGAGGTGGTGACGCATGATGATCCGCAAAATCGGCCGACTGTTTTCCGCAAGTTGCCCAAACTCACGCAAGGCAAGTGGCAATCCGTGGGGCGTCTGGACTTGAATACGGAAGGCCTGTTGTTGTTCACTAATTCCGGTGAATTGGCCAACAAGCTGATGCACCCTCGCTTTGGACTGGAGCGTGAATACGCTGTGCGCGTCCTTGGCGCTTTGAACAAAGAAGAAAAGCAGCGCTTACTGGATGGTGTCAAGCTCGACGATGGCATGGCCCAATTCGGCTCCATCGAAGAGGGTGGTGGCGAAGGCTCCAACTGCTGGTACCGCGTGACCATTTCCGAGGGGCGTAACCGTGAAGTGCGTCGCATGATGGAGGCCGTTGGCCATGCCGTCAGCCGCTTGATCCGAATTCGCTATGGCGCTATGGTTCTGCCGCGCGGTCTCAAGCGTGCTGGCTGGATGGAGCTCGATGAAGCCGATATCCGCTCCTTGGTGCAAGCGGTTGACAGGCAAGGAGCGCAAGAACAGGGTGAGGGCGTGAGTCGGCAAGGTGATGGATCTGGACGCGGTGGCCTAGCCAAGCCAAGCGGCGGCAATCGCAATCGCCAGCGCAGTGGTGGCCAACGGGGTTCCGGTCCGCGCAGTTCGGGTACGGGCGCGCGCAACCAGCCCCCGGGACGCAGTGATCGTGGCATGCCAGGGGCATCCCGCAAAGAGGGGGGGGATCGACAGGCTGCGGACTCCCAGCCGGATCCCATGAAAACCGCGTTTGGTTATATCGGTGCTGACAGCTTTACGCGTCAGCGGCAGGGTCAGCGGGGTGGCGGCTCAGGAGGCTCGGCGCCGGGTGGGCAACGACGCAATGGTCGAGGTCGATAGGTTAAAATCGTCGGCTTTCCTCATGGGTCGTAAGGCCTGTTGAGTGGAAAATGAAATTCAATAACTCAGGAAATTTAAATGTCTATCGAACGCACCCTCTCCATCATCAAACCTGATGCCGTTGCCAAAAACGTGATTGGCCAAATCTATGCACGTTTTGAAGCGGCTGGCTTGAAGGTTGTGGCCGCCAAGTTGGTGCACCTGTCTCGCCGTGAGGCCGAGGCTTTTTACGCCGTACACAAAGAGCGTCCCTTCTTCAAGGACTTGGTTGAGTTCATGATCTCCGGCCCTGTGATGATCCAGGCCCTCGAAGGCGAGGGCGCTATTTTGAAGAACCGCGACTTGATGGGTGCAACCGATCCTAAAAAGGCAGCACCCGGCACCATTCGCGCCGATTTTGCTGACAGCATTGATGCCAACGCTGTGCACGGCTCTGACGCCGCTGAAACGGCTGCGGCAGAAATTGCATTCTTCTTCGCTGGTCTGAACGTTTACTCGCGCTAAATCATGGCCCCTCTGTCCCACGGCGTATCACAACTACTCCTTCATTGGGGTGGCGTGGGCGTGGGACGACCGGTCGCCATGCCGACCCAATGACGGCCAATCTTCTCGACTTTGACTTTGAGGGCCTGGCCCTTTTTTGTGAAGGGCTAGGGGAGAAGCGTTTTCGCGCTACCCAACTCTTCCGCTGGATTCACCAAAAAGGTGCTTCCAGTTTCGGCGAGATGACTGATCTGGCCAAATCCCTGCGTGAAAAACTCCTCGTCTCGGCCCATGTCAAAGGCCTGAATGTCATCTCGCAGCACGTGTCATCCGACGGCACCATCAAATGGTTGTTTGACGTCGGCGGTGGCGATGCGGTGGAGTCGGTTTTTATCCCCGAAGACAACCGCGGCACGCTTTGCATTTCTTCGCAAGCGGGCTGTGCTGTGGGGTGTCGCTTCTGCTCCACGGGGCATCAGGGCTTCAGTCGCAACCTGACGACTGGAGAAATCGTTGCCCAATTGTGGTTTGCCGAACATTTCTTGCGTCGCCATCTGGGGCGCAATGAGCGCATCATCAGCAATGTGGTGATGATGGGTATGGGCGAGCCGCTGCAAAATTACAATGAACTCGTCCCTGCCTTGAAGGTGATGCTGGATGACCATGGTTATGGTCTTTCGCGACGACGTGTAACGGTGTCCACTTCAGGGGTGGTGCCCATGATTGATCGGCTGGCTCAGGATTGCCCTGTGGCCTTGGCCGTGTCTTTGCACGCTCCCAATGACGAGTTGCGCAGCAACTTGGTGCCCTTGAATAAAAAGTATCCGATTGATGAGCTCATGGCAGCTTGTAACCGTTATCTCCAGCACGCCCCGCGTGATTTCATTACCTTTGAGTACTGTATGCTGGACAAGGTCAACGACCAGGTCGAGCATGCAAAACAACTGGTCGAGCTGGTGCGCAAGTACTCCACCGGCGGCGTCTGGTGCAAATTCAATCTGATTCCTTTCAACCCGTTCCCGGCGTCGGGTTTGCTGCGTTCTGAACACCATCAAGTCCTTGCATTTGCGAAAATCCTCGCCGATTCGGGTATCGTGACCACGATTCGTAAAACACGGGGTGACGACATTGATGCGGCCTGTGGTCAATTGGCCGGTGATGTGAGGGATCGAACCCGTGTCAACGAGCGCATGGCTCAACAGCGCACGGTGATGCTCAAGCCCGTAAAGTCGTTTGAAAAAAATCCCGAGGAGATTTGACGCATGAACATGATTGTTTCAAAGCGCTGGCAACTTAGCCAATGGTTTTTTTATGCCTGCCTTTCTCTGGTCGCCTTGGCAGGCCTGTCGGGTTGTGCATCGGGGAGAGGCGGATACGAAGCGTCACGTGGCGAAGAGATCGTGACGGACTCCGACGAACCGGAGGCACGTAAACGGGCCAAGATTCGATTGGAGTTGGCGGTAGGCTACTTCGAGCAAGGGCAAACCACCGTGGCGCTGGATGAGCTCAAGCTGGCCTTGGTGACCGACCCTAATTATTCAGAGGCCTACAACCTTCGGGGTCTCATTTACATGCGCCTGAACGACATGCGCTTGGCCGACGAGAGCTTTCGTCGTGCCATGGCCCTGAATCCCAGAGACGCCAATGTGCTGCACAACTATGGCTGGATGTTATGCCAGCAGGCTCGCTACACCGAGGCCGTCCAATCATTTGCCCAAGCGATTGCCAATCCGAACTACGGTGGCCGAGCCAAGACCTGGATGACCCAGGGGCTGTGTCAGGTGCGAGCTGGGCAACGCGTTGAGGCTGAGCAAAGCTTACTGAAATCCTATGAGCTCGATGCCGGCAATCCCGTGACGGGCTACAACCTGGCCTCACTCTTGTACCTTCGTAACGAATTGACGCGTGCCCAATTTTATATTCGTCGTTTGAATAACAGTGAACTGGCCAATGGTGAGTCTTTGTGGTTGGGTATTAAAGTTGAACGACGTATGAACAATGGTGAGGCACTGGAGCAATTGGCTACACAGCTCAAGAAACGCTATCCACAGTCACGTGAATTTTCGGCTTTTGAGCGGGGAGCCTTCGATGAGTGAGCTTGCAGATATCTCATCGAGTGAGTTTTTGGATGGGCCGACGCCACAGATCGACACCAGGGAAGCCAGCGCTGGAGAAATGTTGAAGTCCGCCCGTGAGAAAGCGGGTTTGCATATTGCTGCGCTTGCGGTGTCAATGAAAGTTCCCGTCAAAAGACTTGAAGCTTTAGAGGCGGACAAGTGGGAACTTTTGCCGGATACTGTGTTTGTCCGTGCTTTGGCATCCAGCGTTTGTCGGGCGTTGAAAGTTGACCCTTTGCCGGTACTTCAGCGCTTACCGAAGGCCTCTACGACGTCTGTGCTGTCCGCAGATAAAAGCATTAATACGCCTCTGATGCCACGTGGACCTGCTGCTGCCAATTCCATGTTTGAGCAACTCTCCAAGCCGATTGTCCTTGTTTCACTGGCGCTTTTAATCGGTGCCGCAGTGATGATCTTTTTTCCCTCTATGGAGCGTCTTGAAGGCTTGACTCCGTCCGCGTCGGTTGAGGTCTTCCCTTCATCGGTCATTGTGGAACAGCCTGCCACCGTATCAAATCTCCAGAAGACGGAGGAGGCAGCTCCAATTGTCCCAACAGAGTCGGTTGTGCAACCGGCGCTTGCAATGTCAACCGCTGTCAGCGAAGTCACCGGCTTAACGTCGTCGCCCCCAGCTGTCTCGTTAAATGTGGGGCTGCTGGTTTTTAAGTCCCGTGGATCGTCTTGGATTGAGGTGGCCGACGCGCAGGGTCTTCCTCAGCTTCGAAGAACCCTGGAGGCTGGCGATGCGATTGAAGTGACTGGTGCTTTGCCTTTATCCGTGGTGGTTGGGCGTGCGGATGTCATTGAAGTGCAGCTTCGCGGTAAGCCCTTTGATCTACAAGCCGTTACCAAAGCCAACGTGGCCCGATTCGAGGTGAAATAGTGACCTTATCTTTACCGATTGATGTGGCATGTCCCATGCCGCGCCAGACCAAGCAGTCGCGCGTGAGTTGGGGCGGAAATGTCGTAACGGTGGGGGGCAATGCGCCCGTGCGCGTCCAGTCCATGACCAATACGGACACAGTTGATGTCATTGGTACGGCCATCCAGGTCAAGGAATTGGCGCTGGCCGGCTCAGAGATGGTTCGCATCACGGTCAATACGCCTGAGGCCGCCCAAGCGGTGCCGCATATCCGTGAGCAGCTTGATCGCATGGGTATTGACGTGCCTCTGATTGGTGATTTCCACTACAACGGTCACACCCTTCTCAGTCAATACCCGGCTTGCGCCGAAGCCTTGTCGAAGTACCGCATCAATCCCGGCAATGTGGGCAAGGGCGATAAGCGTGACCGCCAGTTCGGGCAAATGATTGAAGCGGCCATGCGATGGAACAAGCCGGTTCGCATCGGCGTGAACTGGGGCAGCCTGGACCAGGACCTGCTGGCCAGTTTGATGGATGAGAACAGTCGGCGTGCCGTGCCTTGGGATGCCAAGCCCGTGATGTACGAGGCGCTGATCACGTCCGCACTTGATTCCGCCCGACGGGCCGAAGCCATGGGCATGGAGGGCAATCAAATCATGCTGTCCTGCAAGGTCAGCGGCGTGCAAGACCTTATTTCGGTTTATCGTGAACTGGCGCGGCGCTGCGATTACCCGCTTCATTTGGGCTTGACGGAAGCGGGCATGGGCGGCAAGGGGACGGTAACCTCAGCCGTTGCTTTGGCCATTCTCTTGCAAGAGGGCATTGGCAACACCATTCGCGTTTCTCTGACTCCCCAGCCGGGTGAATCACGAACACAAGAAGTGGTCATTGCCTCAGAGATTTTGCAGGCACTGGGGCTGAGAACCTTTGTGCCCAGCGTAACAGCTTGTCCCGGTTGTGGGCGCACCACCAGCACGACATTTCAGGAATTGACCCAGCAAATTGATGCTTTTCTCCGGGACAAAATGCCAGTCTGGCGCAAGCAGTATCCGGGTGTCGAAACTCTCCGAGTGGCGGTGATGGGCTGTATTGTTAACGGCCCAGGGGAGAGTAAACATGCCGACATTGGCATCAGTTTGCCGGGCACAGGCGAAGCACCCGCAGCCCCCGTCTTCATCGATGGTGAAAAACGCATGACCTTGCGCGGGGAATCCATAGCACAGGATTTCCAGAAAGTGGTTGAAAACTACATTGAAAAACGTTTCGGCACTGCTGTTGCTTTTGAAACGGTCTAACTGCACCCATGACAGAGAAAATAAGCGCCACCAGGGCGAATAAGCTGGTTGCCGTCAAAGGCATGAACGATATTTTGCCGCCCGAGTCCGCGCGCTGGGAGTGGCTGGAGGAGCAGGTTCGCACGCTTATGGCGCGTTACGCCTATGCCAATATCCGCACCCCCATTGTGGAGCCCACGCCCTTGTTTGTCCGCAGCCTGGGCGAGGTGACCGATATCGTTGAGAAGGAGATGTACTCCTTTGAAGACCGTCTCAATGGTGAACCTTTGACTCTGCGCCCAGAGAACACGGCCGGCGTGGTGCGCGCCGTGGTTGAACACTCCATGCTCTATGAAGGCGGCAAGCGCCTGTACTACATGGGCCCGATGTTTCGGCATGAAAGACCGCAGCGGGGACGTTATCGGCAGTTCCACCAGATTGGCGCGGAGGCGCTGGGCTTTGCGGGCGCTGAAATCGATGCGGAGTTGATCCTGCTGGCAGATGCCTTGTGGAAGTTGCTTGGACTCCAGGATGTGCGACTGGAGTTGAATAGTCTGGGCCAGCCCGAGGAGCGCAAGCTGCACCGTGCCGCGCTCATCGCGTACTTTGATCAGCACGCCGATCAGTTGGATGAGGATTCGCGTCGTCGTTTGCACCTTAATCCCTTGCGCATTCTTGACACCAAAAATCCGGCGATGCAGGCCTTGGTCGAAGCGGCACCCAAGCTCATTGAATTTCAGGGTGAGGCCTCTTTGGGGCACTTCAACCGCGTGCGTACCATCCTGGATGCGAATGGTGTGGTCTATAGCTTGAACCCGCGATTGGTTCGCGGCATGGACTACTACAACTTGACGGTTTTTGAGTTCATCACGACACGGCTCGGCTCACAGGGAACCATTTGTGGTGGTGGCCGATTTGATTACCTGATTGAACAGATCGGCGGCAAACCCGCTCCGGCCGTGGGGTGGGCGTTGGGTGTTGAGCGCGTGCTGGAGTTGCTCAAAGAACAAAATTCAGAAGTCACGCCGCCTGCGCTGGATGCGTACGCTGTTGTGCCCGAGTTGGATGCATTGCC
>JANPNG010000206.1:0-3209 GCA_031427355.1 Hylemonella sp. | reverse complement strand
GATTCCCATCACCCGCTCCAGAATTTCCGTCCATTTCAAAAGGCCCTGATACGGGCCTTTTTTACGACTGAGCGTTTCGTAGATCTGAAGGTTGGGCTCCAGGCTTGTGTACGCCTTAGCATTGGCCGTTGACTCAAATCTTGAACGACTCCAACGACTCCGGCGCAAACAGCTCGCTCGGCTCCAGCAAGCGCTTGGACAGGCCTTGCTCGAAGTGGTAGCGCAAAAAGGTGCGCAGGGTTTTTTCGTTTTTCTCGAAACCGTAGGGCCAGAAGTCGTCGCCCATCTCGCGCTTGACCTGCTCCACATGCGATGTCAACCAAGGCAACATGGTCTTAAGTGCGGCGGTCTCGTACAGGTCTTCGTAGCTGCGGCGTTGTGATTCTTTCAGAGCCTTCATCATGGACTGCGCCACCCAGCGGTTGGCCTCGTACACCTCGCGGCGAATCGCCACGGTGTGCATGATGGGGAACATACCGGTTTCTTTGAAGTAGTTGCGCTCGATCGGCTCGTAGTCTTCAAACAGGCGCTTGACCTTGCCACCACCTTTGAGATAGCTCGACGGCATACGGGCCGTGTAGAGCGCGTCGATCTCGCCGTCCATTAGCATTTGCGACAGGGTTTGAGTCGGGCCAATGCGCTCGACCTTGATGTTGGCTGGCAGATCAAGCTTGATTTTTTCAGAGCGGCCAGGCTCTTCTTCACCGCCTGTGTAGTAGGTGACGCTATCGACCGGGACGCCGTAGTGGTCGGACAAAATGCCGCGAATCCAGACTGGCGCGGTCATCTGGTATTCCGGGTTGCCCACGCGTTTGCCGATCAGATCTTTGGCCTCACGAATGCCGGAATTGGCGTTGACGTAAATGCAGGAATGCCGAAAAAAGCGCGAGGGGAAAACCGGTATCGCCACAAAGGGCCGTGGCTCGCGGAACAGGGACACAGAGTAAGACGAGAGCGACATCTCGGCCACGTCAAATTCCTGGTGGCGCAACATCCGGAAGAAGGTTTCTTCCACCTCCATGTTGAGGTAGTTCAGGTCAATGCCGTCGGGCTGGATGCTGCCGTCCATCAGGCCACGGGTGCGGTCGTAGTTCCAGCAGCCGAAAGTGAGTTTGAGTTTTGACATGGTGATGAATGCCTGGGTTTTTTATTCGGATTTGATTTGTGCGGCGGCAATGGCCTTGGCCATGCGGTCAATTTCAGACTGAATGGCCCGGCCGTAGTCGGCGGGGCCTGCGCCCACGGCGTCCACCCCTGCGGTGTTCAGGGCCTGAATCAGCTCGGCAATGGTGGGCAGCACCTGGGGCTCCTGGCTGGAGCGCTGCGCCGCGTTATTGGCCAGCAACTTGATCTGCCCACTTTTCATGGCCTCCATGGTGAGGTGATGGGTGCTGCCAATGCCCGATAAGCCGTATTTCAAAGTACCCGGCTTGGCCTTGACCAAGGCAATGAACTCCTGCAAATTATCCACCCCCCCTTTGGGGTGAACCGCCAGGTACAGCGAGGCCCGCGCCGCCAGCGCCACCGGCACCGGGACAAAGTCGCGCTTGTAGTCATAACTCAGATTTTTATAAATCACCGGGTTAACCGAGAACGTGGAGCCGTCGGTCACCATAAAGGTGTGCCCATCAGCGGGTGCGGATGCCAAGGCCTGGGTCGCAACAACCCCGTTGGCGCCGGGCTTGTTGTCCACCACCGCAGGCTGACCAAAACGCTCACTCAGGCGCTGGGCAAACAGGCGCGCCCCAGTGCAGGCCCCGATCACCCACAGGCCCAACAGGGCACCCACCCAGTGCAAGTGTTGACGTTTATTCATTTGAAATCTTCAAAATAAATCAACTTGACCTTCTGGTGCCAACAGCAATTACTCCTGCTTGATGCTCACGGTCTTGAGCACCTTGGCCAGTCGCTCATTTTCGTCGGTAATGGCTTTCGCATAGTCGCCCGGTTTGCCACCCACGGCTTCGATACCCGCATTGGCCAAAATCTGAATCGTCTCTTGTGCTTTAGCGACTTTGTCCATCTCGGCACTGATGCGTTCAATCACAGCCGCCGGTGTGCCGGTGGCAGCCAGCACACCCACGATCACGGCAAAGTCAAAGCCCGGCACGATCTCGGCGATGGCGGGCACCTGCGGCTCTTGGGGCGAGCGCTTGCCCGCGTTGGTGGCCAGCAACTTGATCTGGTTGGCTTTGACAAAGCCTGACACCGAGGGCAGCGCAGAAAACGCCACGTCCACCTGCCCCCCAATCAAAGCGGGCACGGACTGACCCGTGCCCTTGAACGGCACGTGAACCACGTCAATCCCCAGCGCGCTCTTCATGGCCTCCATCGTGAGATGGTGCGAGCTGCCAATGCCCGATGAGCCGTAGTTCAAGGCACCTGGCTTGGACCGGGCCATCGCTACGAATTCTTGCAAGGTGTTGACACCGGTCTTGGGATGCACGGCCAAGTAAAGGGGCGCACGCGCGGCCAGCGACACCGGAATGAAGTCGCGTTTGAAGTCGTAGCTCAGGGTCTTGTAGATCGCCGGATTGATCGAGAACATCGATCCATCCGTCACCAAAAAAGTGTAGCCGTCGGGCGGTGCCGTCGCCAGTGCCTGGGCCGCGACCACACCATTGGCACCGGGCTTGTTGTCCACCACCACACCCTGGCCCAGCGCTGCGCCCAGGCGTTGCGCATAAATGCGCGCCACGGTATCGGGCAAACCACCTGCTGAATAAGGCACGATAAACTTGATACTGCGGTTGGGGTAGGCAGCTTGCGCCTGGGCGAGCAGTGGCAAGGCAAGGCCTGTAGCGAGGCAAGCAGTGGCGAGCAGAAAAGGGCGGCGCGTGTGCATGAAACTATCTCCTGGGGTGAGGTGCGTGAGGGCCATGTCGCTCTCACTGTGTTGGGGTTGAGTAGGAAGGTTCAAGCGCAGGCGTGGCCGCGTCCCACACAGGGGCGACCGTAAAAGCGCGCCAGTCTGTGGTCTTGGGAACAATCGCCTGGAAGGCTACGACGGGTGACGGTGCCGCTGCAATGGCCAACGCACCCGTGCCGATGGCGGGCGCGCCGCTCTGGAACGCCCGCACCGCGTCGAGCATCTGCTTGCGAAACTCAACGATGGCCAGGTCACTCGCACCCAACCGGTCATGGCTGCGGTCGGCGATGGGCCCCATGGTGACCCACATGGCAATGTCCTGATTGGGAAAGCCGGTGAT
>JANPNG010000205.1:0-5625 GCA_031427355.1 Hylemonella sp. | reverse complement strand
AACCTGTTAAAAAATTTCAAGCACGCGCATCCCGCCATACCGACCAAGTCCGGCCTCATGGTGGGGCTGGGCGAGACCGATGCCGAAATTTTGCAAGTGATGCGCGACCTGCGCGCGCACGATGTCAACATGTTGACCATCGGCCAGTACTTGCAGCCGTCCGGCGGCCATATGCCGGTGCTTCGCTACGTGCACCCGGACACCTTCAAGATGTATGAGGAAGACGCCTACAAGATGGGTTTTGTGAATGCGGCGTCGGGTCCGATGGTGCGCAGTTCTTACCATGCGGATCAGCAGGCATATAAGGCAGGAATCATTGCCAGTGATTAGCGAAAAATGAATCAAAGCAATAGTAATTGCAGCAAAACGTCCACCGGTAATAGTTGCACTGAACAATACAAAAAGTGCGCACCCGAGTTCGACAGTTACTGACGTAAGTCTATGATTTCATTGACCATGAACTCAAAACGTGCCCCTACAAGAGGCTAAGCTGTGTAAATTGACTGGGTTGTTTGACCTTCAATGCGGTGAGCACATTGTGTTGCTCGGCCGTCATGGAAGACACGCCACACAGCGGCGGCGCCCAGCATGAACTGGCGGGCGATCAAGCCTTCCTTGGCCATGCCAAATTTGCGCACATCACCCTGCATGGCAGCGAGTCCCTCGGCGCGGATGGTGGTCATGTCGTAGAACGCGACCGACAGGTCTTGATCGACCAAGGGACGCAGCAATTTGGCGATGACATCGTCCACCGCATCCTGCTGATCCATCAGCGCATCCATGCTGCGCAGCAAGTGCTGATGGGTGAGCGTTTTGACATCGAGATCTGGCATGGCCACCGTTTGCAGCCAGCGCAAGACGCCCAGTTTGGAGTCGGGGTCACACAGGCGGTTGAGCACCATGATGCGAATCAACGCCTCAACATCAATGGTGTGGCGGGTGCGCCGAAAGACCCGGCGCAGATCTGAGAAACCGAGCTCTTTCCAGATTTCGGTCAGAGTCCAAACATTGCCCAAGGCGCGGGCTGATTCGAATGAAACACCAGCGGTGGCGCCAACAGGTGGCGTGGTGGATGGGTGAACAACCGGCTCACGACCGGCCACTTTGAGCAGGCCGTCAATGACAGAGTCAAGCTCGCCGGTGAGTTGATCCAGGCGCCCCAGAGTCGCCACGGTGCGCTTCTTGACGCGCCCAGCCTCATCCCGGTAGGACTCGACCAGTTGGACATAGCGACGGGGGCCGGAGGTGGTGACCTTTACAAACATGCCACCACTCTATCACAAGCTCTAATTATGAAAAATAAGATTTATGGCTTAAAACGTGCCACCACAAGAATTTCAAATAACGCCGCTAAGCGATTGATTCCATTAGGGATGTACGGATTCCGAGGCTTGGAACTGTCGAACTCGGGAACCCCGGTTATGTGGGCGGCAAGCCCTGTGTCTATGTCGGCATGACCGGCCTCAACCCCGATGTGCGCTTTGACAAGCACAAGGCGGGCATCCAGGCGAATGCCTACGTCCTGAAGTACGGCCTGCGCCTGTTGCCGGACCTGTACGAAGGATTCAACCCCATGGCGTACAAGGACGCCGTAGAGCGCGAGATTGAAATCGGCATCGACCTGCGCTCGGCCGGGTTTGGCGTCTGGCAGGCTTGAGCCGGGAAATGCAAAGCCCTTGGCCTAAACGTGACGGGCAACGTCATCCCCCGTAAAATTCCCCCATGCACCCCGCCATCGCCCAACACCGCACAGGCATATCCGCCATCTGCCAGCGCTACCGCATCAGCCGGTTAGAGGTGTTTGGTTCGGCCGCGCGGGCTGATGATTTCAACCTCGCCAGTAGTGACGCTGATTTTTTGGTTGAGTTTGCACCCGACTCACAGCCAGGTTTGGGCGCTTTTTTCGGTGCCAAAGCAGATTTGGAACAATTGCTGGGCCGTGGTGTGGACTTGGTAGAGCACGACGCAGTGCGCAACCCCTACGTTTTGGCCAGTATCAACCGCAACCGCGAAGCTATTTATGCAGCGTGATCCACGCGCCTTTTTGTGGGACGTGCGCGAGTCGGCCCTGGCCATTCAGACTTTCATGGCGGGAATGGACAAAGCAGCCTATGCGGCCAACGCGATGGCCCAATCCGCAGTAGAGAGAAAATTTGAAATTATTGGTGAGGCGCTCAATCAGTTGGCCAAGCTGGACGCGGCTTTGGCAGCGCGCATACCAGACTTGCCGCAGATCGTCGCGTTTCGCAATCAGCTCATTCATGGCTATGCCACAGTGAACGTCAGCACGGTTTGGAATGTGACCCAAAACGCGTTACCACCATTGCTTAGTGCAGTGCAGACTCTTTTGGATGAGTTGGGCGAGGTCTGAGTCCGCGCCCCAAAACCTGAGCCACCTTGCGCGTGCGTGCACTCACATTAACCTGGGTTAACGCCGATGTGCACAGCGTGCACCTGGCCGACGGATCGCACGTGGGCAACCTCAAGCGCATTGGCGCGGTCTGGAAATTCAAAGCCATCGGCTATGACGCAGCGGGCAACATCATCCCCGGTGGCGGCCCGTTGACCGACCGGCACAACACCCCGTTCTCAGCGCCTGATGCCGATGTGGTCAGCGCCAAGTTGGGTGGAGTGAGCTTGGGTTAACCTCCATGCCTCACAGATTTGTCACAGATCAGGAAACTCCCCATGAAAAAACTCAACGTCACGATCAAGCTGGAGATGTCCGTCCCGGAGGACTGGGAGCTGGCCCAGACCTCTGAAGGCGGGCAAGTTCTAAAGCTGCCGAACGGTCAATTTCTTGACGTCGCCATCGAGCCCCTGTTTGCCAGCGACCCCGAAGAAACATGGACCAGCACCGAGAGCGATGATGTGCTGAACGACATCCTGGACATGGTGGAGAGTGAGAGCGTGGCTTACGAGTTCGTCACCCACTAGGGATCACGTACGGCCTGATTGAAGCCACGCAGGCTGTGTCTATTGCAATTCAAAGGTGACTCAATTGAAACTTCCAAAGTTGACCCCCATGGTTCATGTTGCCTGTTTGGCCCGCCCCCTTCTCGCAGTTCTTGCAGTACTGGCGCTGGGCTTGTCTGGCTGTTCCCCGCAAGACGCTGCCGACGACAAAACCCCAATGGCCAAGCCCGCGTTGCCCTATGAAGCCGTGGCCGCGCAAGGCACGGGCTTCACCGTGGGCGCGATGATGAGCGCCAACGCGGTGTACGTGCTGTTTGACCCGCAGTGCCCGCATTGCGGCCACCTGTGGGAGGCGTCTGTGCCGCTGCACGGCAAAGTGAAATTCGTGTGGATACCAGTGGCGTTTATCAATGCCAAGAGCGGGCCGCAAGGGGCGGCCTTGCTGTCGGCGGCCAACCCGGCAGCATTGATGGCCGAGCATGAGAAGTCCATTTTGGCGGGTAGCGGGGGCATCTCGGCCATTGCCGGTGCGCCGAAGGAAATCAACCAAGCCATCAAGAAAAACACCCAGTTGCTCAACAGCCTGGGGGTGGAGTCCGTGCCCTACATCGTGGCCAAAAATCTGCGCACCGGCCAGGTGGTGACGAACACAGGCGCTTTAAGCACCGCTGCGCTGGCGGAGTTGTTGGGCGTGAACTGATCAACGCTTTTTGATCAGCGCTTTTTCTCGACCGGGTTGGCGGTGAGCAAGTTGGCTGGGTAGGCGCGCATGAACTCACGGGCTTTCTCGGGGCGGGCGCTTAGCCACGCATCAAAAGCCCCTTCATTCAACACGGCCAACATGCGTTTTTCGTTGCCAGACTGTTGGTAGCGGTGCATCAGGGCGTGACTGTTGGCGTTGACGGTGAGCAGGGTGTAGCTGACGATGATGTCGCCCTCAGCGCCCGTCCAGCACTCCCACAAGCCGGCCACACCCATGGGCTTGCCGTCCACCCGGGTGATGCGGGTGGGCACGGCTTTGCCGGTGCGCCAGTCGTCTTCCAAAAACGCCATCATCGGCACGATGCAGCGCTGCCCCGCCAGCCAGGCGTCCCGCGTGTTGTTGGACGTGGTCACCGTTTCTGAGCGTGTGTTGACCATTTTGGTAGAGCGCAGTTTGGCGTCAGACGCCGACTTGACCCAACGCGGCACAAAGCCCAATTGCCCTTGCACCAATTCACGCGCGGAGGGTGCGATCTCGGTAGCTTCTGGGGCTTCTGCGCCTTCTGGGATAACCGTGCCCTCTTCGGCTTTGGCCGCCACCTGACGAATGAAAACGCCGGGTTTACGCGGCCACACATCACGCCCCACGGGTGCCTGGGGGGCGGCTACATGAAAGGCGTCGGGGTAAAGTGTGTCGAGCGGAAGGCTCTCGTAATGGGTGCTCATGTTTTGATGCTATCGCAATGCGTCAAACACGCGAATCGCCGCGTAGGCATCGTTAGCCGCGTAGATGAGTTGCGCTTCAGTCAGCCGGGCGTTGGCCCAGTTGCTGGTGGCGGCTTTTTTGGATTTGATGAAGCGCTGGTTGAACAGCACCGCCACCGCGCCTTTGACGCCCATGTCTTTGCGGTAGCCACGCTCCCGAAAGATGGTGTTGAGCTCCAGTACACCCGCAGGCTCCACACCCAGTTTTTGGATGATGCGCTTGCGGTCGTCCCCCAGGCCAAAACCTGCTTTGGTGATGCCTTGCAGGTGCATCAGCTCGCCCGCCACCGCGCTGCACGCCGGGTCATGCAGCTGGAACACCCAGGCCCGCTGCGGCGTGGCCAGTTGTAAAACATGCGGCCCCTCAGACACTTCCCCCACTTGAAACGTGGGTTTGGATTCGGTATCAAAGCCCCAGGCCGGGGCATCTGTCAGACGGGCCAGCGCCTCGCGCGCTTGCGCGCCAGTGGCGACGAGGGTAATACGGTCCAGCCCCAGCCGCTCAAAGGGCGGCAGCAGGGCGATGGCGTCTTTGTCGGGGGTGGGGTGCCGGGTGTGGTTGTCGGTGTGCATGGAGCCGTATCATCGCCGCTAAATGAATGCCCGCCCTGTGACTGCCCCAGCCTCCCGCCTGATCCGCTTCAACAAACCCTATGGCGTGCTGAGCCAGTTCACCGCAGAGGGGCGCTGGCGCGGGCTTAAAGACTTTATCGACTTGCCCGGCGTCTATGTCGCGGGGCGGCTGGACGCCGACAGCGAGGGCCTGCTGCTGCTCACCGATGACGGCCAGCTACAAGCCCGCATTGCCAACCCCCGCTTCAAGATGGAGAAAACCTACTGGGTGCAGGTCGAAGGCGTGCCCGATGAAGCCGCGCTAGAGACTCTGCGCCGGGGTGTACAGCTCAATGACGGCCCCACTCTGCCCGCCCGCGCACAAGCCATGGTGCCACCGCCACCCGTGTGGGCGCGTGACCCACCGATTCGCGTGCGCCTGAACAAGCCCACCGCCTGGCTAGAGCTGGTCATCCGGGAAGGCCGCAACCGCCAGGTGCGTCGTATGACGGCCGCCGTGGGCTTGCCCACCCTGCGCCTGATCCGCGCTGCTATTGGCCCCTACACGCTGGACGGTCTGACACCGGGAACCTGGCAAGGCTGATTGCACTCCAACTCGCGGGTGTCAGGGTCCGCGTCGATGGATAATTCACCGCTATGACTATTTCTTTTTTTCCCTTGGGCTGGCAG
>JANPNG010000204.1:0-14871 GCA_031427355.1 Hylemonella sp. | reverse complement strand
CGCAGTTTGTGTGCTACGGCCGTATTCATGCGGCTACAGGTATTGAAAGACTTGGAGCGCGCTGAATAGTA
The DNA here is from genome assembly GCA_031427355.1 of Hylemonella sp. Taxonomy (GTDB): domain Bacteria; phylum Pseudomonadota; class Gammaproteobacteria; order Burkholderiales; family Burkholderiaceae_C; genus CANCDA01. The sequence continues at coordinate 14,800 of JANPNG010000204.1, read as the reverse complement.
TTTTCTTTAACTGGTAAGTTCACTAACCCAGCGAACACCCCCAGCCCAATGGTGATGTACCAGACCACGTCATAACTGCCCGTTTTATCGTACAAAAATCCCCCCAGCCAGACACCTAAAAAACTGCCTATTTGGTGGCTGAAGAAAACAAAACCACTCAACATGGAAAGGTGCTGTATACCGAAAATTTGGGCAATAGCCGCATTGGTAGGCGGTACCGTGGAGAGCCATAGAAGCCCCATTACACTGGCAAACACATATACCGTGAAGGGCGTCAGTGGGGCCAGCAAGAAAAGGCTAATGACTACTGCCCGAGCAAAGTAAATGAACGCCAGAATGTTCTTTTTGGCCATCCGTTGCCCCAACGTACCTGCAATGTAGGTGCCAAACACATTGAACAAGCCAATTAGCGCCAGCGCGTAACCTGCAACCTGCGGCGATAGGCCCTTGTCTTTTAAATAGCTGGGCATGTGTACGCCGATGAACACCACCTGAAAGCCGCACACAAAATAGCCCGCCATTAACAACTGAAAGCTGGGGTACTTGAAGGCCTCACGCAAGGCTTGAACAATGGTTTGATCCCGCTTCGGGACAGTGCCAGCGGCAAAACCGGGTTCATGCAGTCCCCAGGCTAAGGGCACGATCAGCAGGGCCGCAAACCCCAAAGTCACCAAGGCTTGTTGCCAGCCGAGACTGCTGATCAAAAACCCCTCGGTCGGCACCATCAGGAACTGACCAAAAGAGCCCGCCGCTGCCGCCACACCCATGGCCCAGGAGCGTTTGTCCAGGCTCACATTGCGCCCGATCACGCCGTAAATCACGGCATAGGTTGTCCCTGCTTGCGCTATGCCGATCAGCACGCCTGCGGTCAGGGAAAAGGTCAGCGGTGTGGGCGCGTAAGCCATGCCGAACAGACCCAAGGCGTACAGCATTGCCCCGCCAATGATGACGCGAAACGCCCCAAATTTGTCGGCCACCATGCCCGCAAAAATGCCGGCAAAACCCCAGGTCAGGTTCTGGATGGCGATGGAGAAGGCAAAGGTTTCGCGGCTCCAGCCCTGCGCTTGCGTGACCGGTTGCAGCCACAGACCAAAGCCGTGGCGAATGCCCATGGACAGGGTGACGATGGCGGCCCCGCAAATCAGCACCTGGGTGATGGAGAGTTTGTTGGCAATTTTTGTCATGCTTGGAATGTAGCCTTTTTCGAATGGAGCTGCTTGGTGCACGCTTTCAACGACGCGCCGCCAGCACCTGTCCCTGGCAATCGCCAAACCCGATGCGACGATAGCCGCTGCGGGTGCAATGCGCGCGCATGGCTTGGGTCTGTATCAACACTTCGAGTTCGATGTCCAGACCACCGTGCTGACGGTTGGTCGGTGCGTCCAGGTAGGGTAGGGGCTGCGGGTCGCCTGCAGCCCGCACAAAGGGCGAGCGAAACGGTGCCAGGGCTTCCAGGGTCACCATCCACGGCGAGAGGGTGGTGGCGAAGTTTTTGGACAGAAACGGCCCCAGTGGCTGATATTCCCAGGCCTGCACATCGCGCGCTGACCGCTCACGCCAAGGGAGGACGCCCGCCCGTGGTAGCCGATGGGCACCCATTTGTAGTTGGGCAAGAGCGGCGCATCGGGGCGAAACTGTTTGCCCACTGTGGTGGCGTGGTGAACGCTGGTGTAGAAGTCGGTGTAGTCGCCTATGTGGCAGGGCAGGGCCATTTCAAGCGCCGACTGGGCCAGCAAGGCCTTTTGCCACTCGCCTTGCCGGACGCTGCCTTCGCGCAGACCTTCGGAAATTCTGGCCCGCAGGGCCAGGCGCTGCGTGGAGCTCTGGGCCATCAAGTCATTCATGTCATCGGATGCGACCCAACTGCGCAGCGCCGGGTCGTGGGTTTCGTTGATGGAAAGGTTCGTGGTCATCGTGTTGTCGGGTTGGAGGGTGGGGTGAATGGCGGCCTGGTCGTTCAGGCCGTGGACGAGCCCTTGAACTGATCGTGCAGTCCAGCCCAACATTGCAGGTAACTGGTGTCCAGTGCCTCGCCGTTCATGGCATAGGCGCTGGGCACGAAGCGGTAGCGGCTCTCGAACATGAAGGCCAGGGTGTTGTCCAGCTTGTGCGGTGCCAGCTTGGCGGTACTGGCTTTTTCGAACGCCTCTGCATCAGGGCCATGCGGCACCATGCAGTTGTGCAGGGACGCGCCACCGGGCTTGAAGCCTTCGGGCTTGGCGTCGTACTGGCCATAGACCAGACCCATGAACTCGCTCATCAGGTTGCGGTGGTACCAGGGTGGGCGAAAGGTGTCTTCTGCCACCAGCCAGCGCGGCGGGAAGATCACAAAGTCGCAGTTGGCCGTGCCTGGCGTGTCGGAGGGCGAGGTCAGCACCGTGAAGATGGACGGGTCCGGGTGGTCGTAGCTGATGGAGCCTATCGTCATGAAGTGGGCAGTGTCGTATTTGCAGGGCACCAGGTTGCCGTGCCAGGCCACCACGTTAAAGGGGCTGCGCGGCTGGCGGGCCGACCACAGGTGGCTGCCATATTTTTTGACGATCTCAAACCCGCCGGACGGGGGCGGCGCGGTGTCGAATGCCGCGGTGGGGGCCAAAAAATCACGCGCATTGGCCAGGCCGTTGGAGCCAATCGGGCCCAACTCCGGCAGACGGAAATGAGCACCGTAGTTTTCGCAGATATAGCCGCGTGAGGGACCATCCGGCAAGGCGACCTGGAAGGCCATGCCGCGTGGCAGCAAGGCCACCTCACCGGGTTTGACTTCCAGAAGTCCAAGCTCGGTGGTCAGAATGATGCGACCCTGCTGCGGCACCAGCAGCATTTCTCCATCCGCGTTGACCAGCGCCCGCTGTGACATGGATCGGTTTGCCACATACACCAGTGCCGCCATGCCGGTTTGATTATGAGCGTCGCCGTTGGCAGCCAGCGTGCGCAGGCCATCCACAAAATCGAGCGGTTCCTCGGGGATATCAAAAGGCTGCCAGCGCAAGGGGTCTGGCGGCACGGCTTGGCCGCCCACATTGCCTGATGTGCCGGTCGTCCACAGCGGCTGGGCATAGGGCTGGTAGGCGCCGGTGACGACCGAGGGCTGCCGGCGGTACAGCCAGGTGCGGCGATTCTCAGCCCGGGGTGCTGTGAATGCTGTGCCGGAGATCAGCTCCGCATACAGGCCATGGGGGGCACGCTGTGGGCTATTGCGCCCTTCAGGCAACGCGCCTGGCACGGCTTCGCTCGCAAACTCGTTGCCAAAGCCGGATAGGTAGCGCAAGGGGTGTGGGCTCATCGTGTTTCACCTGAAAAGTTCATGCGAGGTCGTCGCTCTGCGTTGAGGCGGCTTGGGTTTGATCGGTTTGGGCCTGCGCAATCAAGCGGTCAAAGATATCACTGAGCTGCTTGCGCTCTGTCGCGCTCAGTACGCCAAAGATGTCCTGGTTGCGCTGGCCCACCACGTCCATGGCGCGCTGCCATGCGGTTTTGCCCTTGGGGCTGAGCGTCAGCACCACGCCACGGCCATCCAAGGGGCTGGCGACCTTGCGCACCAGGCCTTGGTCCACTAGCGACTGCGCGGCCCGGCTGGCTTGGCCCTTGTTTAAGTTGGCTTTGTGGGCCAGATCGTTGACGGACAGGGGGGCAAACGACCCTATGGCTGTCAGGCAACGGCCATCGCTCATGGACAGGCCCGCATCGGCCACATAAGCACGCTGGCTGGCCATGTCGGTCAGCTTGTGCAGCAGGTGCAGGCGGTAGGTGAGGGTGCGGTCAAGTTGGATCATGTGGCGGGTCACAGTGCTGCCAAGCGCTCGGCCTGCGCAATCAGCGCTAAGGCCTCGGTTGCGTCGGTCTGGCGGCTCAGCAGTGCGAGCGACAGCGTGGCCAGAAACAAAGGCGCTTTGGCCGCACCCACACGGGCCGTGGCCTCGGCGAGTGCGGTGTAGGTTTGGTCGAGAGGGTTGCTCATGCGGGCTCCTGTTGAAAGGGTTTCAGAGCAGCGGCGATGTCTTGGGCTTTTGTCACCGGCCAGTGGCCCATCAGGTAGCCATCGGGCCGCACCAGGTAGGCAGAGCCGTTGAGCGCACCGTAGCGCTCACGGGCCTGGCCCGTTTCATCCACCAGTGTGTCCTGTGCGGGGAGGCCTTGGCTGGCAATGCAGATCACCTGGACAGCGGCCGGACTGGCCTCATTTGAGCTGGTCAGTGCTGCCAAGTCTGCGGGCAGTCCGACCTGTTCAGCAAAATACAAGACGACAAAGCCGCTGCCGAAGCAGGCGGTCAGGTGCGTGTCTCCGTTGATGCCGGTCAGCTTGGCTTCAGGAGCGGGCATGCCGGCATGGGCACCGCGCTGGGCGTCGTCTGGTTGCGCAGGCAAGTTGAGTGCCGAGCCCACGTATTCCACCGGTGTGGATTGGCGCGGATTGAGCAATGCGCTCACCGTGCGGTCCTCCGTGGCCAGGCGCAGCGCAGCTTCACGCAGGAGTTTGAAGCCGTAGTTGGGCGGCGCCATGAATTCCGTGCTTTTGGCACCGTAAACGATGTTTTCGCGCGTGGCCTGGACGCGCTCGGTGGAGTAACTGTCGAGCAATGCATCGGCTGCCTTGCCTTGCTGCACCAGCGCGAGCTTCCACGCCAGGTTGCCCGCGTCATCTAGACCCGAGTTGAGCCCACGCACACCAAAAATCGGCACCAGATGCGCCGCATCACCGGCAAACAGCACGCGGCCATGGCGGTAGCTGGGCAGCGTGAGGCATTTGGCGTTGTAGATCGACATCCACAGCGGCTCCCAGGGTTCGTCCTCGCCAATCATGCTTAGGTGGCTTTGCACACGCGGCAGCACGTTCTCGGGCTTGACGGCCTCAACCGGGTCTTCGTCATCACGAATCTGGTAGTCAATGCGCCAGACGTCATCGGGCTGGCGGTGCATCAAAATGGTGGAGCCGGGGTTGGAAGGTGGGTCAAACCAGGCCAGCCGCTCCACCGCCCGGCGGGTTTTTTGCACCACATCCACAATCACGTAGCGGCCTTCATACTGCGTGCCCTCCAGTTGCAAGCCCAACTGCTCACGCACCGTGCTGCGCCCGCCGTCACAGGCCACCACCCAGTCGGCCGTCACCGTGTGCAGGCCGTCCGGCGCTTCGATATCCACCTGCGCACCACGGACAAGTGGTCGCACTGCCACCACTTTGCTGGACCAACGCACATCAACCAGCCCACCCTGGGCCAGCGCGGCTTTGTGCGCAAACTCTTCGGCATAAAACTGCTGGATGTTGACCATGGGCGCAAAACGCTGCGTCGGCTCGCTGGGCATCTGGAAGTTCAGCACTTCTTTGTCACGGTAATAACTGCGTCCGCCGACCCAGGACAAACCCTTGTCAACCAGCGGCTTGTCCGCCCCCACCCAGGCCAGTATTTCCTGCGAGCGGCGCGACATGCAAATCGCCCGACTGCCCGCGCAATAACTCTCGTCCAATTCAATGACCAAGCTGGCAATGCCGTAGCGCGCCAGCAAAGCCGCCATCGTCATACCCACGGGGCCACCCCCGGCGATGAGGACGGGGGCTCGGTCAGGCCAGGGTTGAGAGATGGACTGCGTCACGATGATTTAACTCGGTCGTAATATATAGTTGTTGACGCAACTATATATCAAATACGTCTCATTAAGGTCGATCAGCTAGACTGTCTCCGAAAAACCTGCATGGAGAGAATTCAGTAAACCGCTGTAGAGCGGTTTGGCGATTCACGATTAAAGTACAGCGACGCAGGCCAGTGCTGTTCGCCGATGATCAACCCTTGCGCAGCGCGCACCGCATTCACCACCGCTCGCGCCGTCACCTCAGCAGCCAAGGTGGCCAGAAGCAGCATGTTGACGGGTTGGCCGCTGTGGCCTGTGCCCAGAGCAAACAAGGTGTCGCCGTCTAGCTGGGTGTGCACGGGGTTGATGCTGCGCGCCAGGCCGTCGTGCGCGACTTGCGCCAGGCGCTGGGCTTGGGGTTTGGTCAGCATGGCGTCGGTGGCGACCACGCCTATGGTGGTGTTGGTACCGGCCAGCAAGGTGTGCGGTGTGTCACCGGATTTTTCAGCGGCCATCTTTCCTGCCAGCATGGCATCGCGTGCACCCAGCAGCGCTGCCCCATCCGCCGTGCGCGCACCGGCCAGCAGTTGCCCGTTGGAGGGGTCAAACACGTCGCCCATGGCGTTGCACACCACCAGCGCGGCCACGGTGATGCCGTCCACCGTGAGCGATGCGCTGCCCACGCCGCCTTTCATGGCGCGCGCAATGCCAAACAGTTTGCCCACCAACGCGCCTGCGCCCGCGCCCACATTGCCTTGGGCGGTCGGTTGGCGGCTGGCCGCTACGCAGGCTTGGTAGCCTGCCTGCGCGTCGGGGCGGATGCGCGCGTCGCCCACGCCCAGGTCAAACACCACCGCCGCCGGGACGATGGGCACCAGGCCGTAGCCGGTCTTCAAGCCGATGTTGTTGTCTTCCAGCCAGCGCATCACGCCACTGGCCGCGTCCAGCCCCCAGGCGCTGCCGCCTGAGAGCAGCACGGCGTGCACTTTGTCCACCAGGTTGCCGGGTTGCAGCAAATCTGTCTCGCGTGTGCCCGGCGCCGCGCCGCGCACATCCACCCCCGCCACCGCACCCTCGCGTGCAATCACCACGCTGCAACCCGTGGGGCGGCGTGCGTCGGAGAAGTGGCCGACTTCCAGGCCCGCCACGTCGGTGAGAGTGCCGGAATACAAAGCGCTGCTCATGCGTTCAATGCAGGGTGACGAGTCAAGTCGAGTGCGAAAAGCCTTTGAGCAAGGACAAACCCTGCTCCAGCAAGCCACCCTCAGGTACCTGGCCGGTGGGTGTGAGCTTGTCGATCACTTGCGGCAGCAGGTTGGCCAGGCCACCCGAAACATCAGCGGTTGACAGACCGAATTTTTGAGCCAGGGCTTGCACTTGCTCGCTGCCCAGCACCTGCTGAATCTGCTCGCCAGAAATGGCCTGGTTCACCCCGGTGCCAATCCATGAGGACATGGTGTCACCCAAGCCTTTTTCTTGAAAGCTTTTGATCAAGCCCTGAATGCCACCGGTTTGCGGGTTGTTGATCAGGCCCGACACGATGTCCATCAAGCCGCCCTGCCCACTGCTGGCCCCGGTGTTGCCCAGCGCGCTGCTGACTTGTCCTGCGATAGCGTCAAATAAACCCATGATGTTTCTCCTTGGAGGTTGATGAAAATTGATCTCACGATGTGTCGGCGAATGCGCCGGGAAAACCTGGGTCATTCTAGGCCGTCCAAGCTTTTTCTGCGCCTGCGACACAGGCGATTTCAGTGCCAGAAGTCACGCTTTCCCCCTCTGCGTGGGCATCACTTCGGCAGCGGTGCGCATCAAAAAAACCACTGCAACTGCGTGAAGACAGCGCTCGGCACGCGCGCGTACTCGGTGCCAGGCGCGCCGCTGAAGCGCCGCAAGCCCAGCGCCCAATCAAGATTGCTGCGGATCGAGTAGCTGATGCTGGGCGCAACGTAGCGGCTTTGGTCGTTCAGGTTGACGATGAAGTCGGCGTTCAGCTTGAGCAGCGGTGTGATCTCGTAGCCCGCGCGCACACCGGCATAGCGTTGCGCCAGCGTTTGGCGTCTGCCAGCCATCAGACCAGCAAAATCGTAGGCGTCGGGGCTGCTGGCCCCACCGCCATCACGGTAGAACTCGGCGCTCAGCGTCAGGGTGTTGGCAAAGGCGTAGTCGATGCCGAGCAGCGCGCGATGGAATGACTCGCCCACGCGTGGCCGCACCTGGGTGATCTCGGCGCGCACGCCCGCCGCGCCGATCTGCCCGGCCAGATCCAATCCGATCACATCGTCGCCGCGTATCCGGCCCGCCGTCACCGAATAGTCAGTCCCCCGCACATTGCCATGCCACTGAAGGGCCTGACTGTCCTCGCCCGCCAGGCGGCTGGGTGCAAAGACGGCCGACAGGCGCGAGACCGGACCGAACTTGTGCTCCACCAGTACCGCGTCCACGCCCAGGCGCTCCTCGCGCTCCAGCGCCGCCGGGCTGAAGGGGTTGAGCAGGTCCAGCGGGCTCCAAAAGCGCCCGGTGCCCCAGGCGATGCGTTGCCTGCCCATCTTCAGATCGGTGTCGCCCCAGTTGGCCTGCAAGACGGCGCGGTACAGGCGCTGCGTGCCGTACAGCGCCGGTGCGTCCGCATAAGCACCCTGCCAGTTCCAATACTGGGGGGAGGGCAGGTCTTTTTGCTGCTGGAACTGCGCCGTGCGCAAATAGTTGCCCAACCACACTTCGTTGTCGTACTGCACATCCAAGCGCAGGGCCGAGTTGAGCTTGCCTTTGAGCTCCAGGCGCACGCGGTTGACATCCAGCGCGTAGGGCTCGCCGCTCCAGGTTTCAGAGTTCACCAGCAGGTTTTTGTAATAGCCCGAGAAACGCAACTCCGCGTCCTCTTGCGCCCATGCCGGAACCCAGCCCAACACCCAGACGCCGATCACCGCAACGCAGGCGCGTGTCAGCCGCCGCCTAGACATGGCGAATCGCCCGCACCGGGTCCAGCCGCGCCGCGCGCAGCGCTGGGTAGAGCGAGATCAGCACGCTGGCCGCGAACATCACCACGCCGGGCAAGGCAATGTGGCTGGCGATCAGCGTCGGGTGGACGATGCCGGTCAGGCCGGGAATGGTCGAGTAGTCCTGGAAGAAGCCTGACAGGTCTATGCCCTGGCGGCTGAAGTAGGTCACCAGCAGCGCCCCGACACCGTAGCCCAGGAAGGACGCCAGCAGCATCAGCAGCAGCGTCTCGTACACCACCATGCGCACGGTGGCCGCTGGCGGCATGCCCAGCGCCATCATCACGCCGAACTCGCGAGTGCGCTCGGTCACCGCCATGAACACGGTGTTCATGATCGCGATGGCAATCACGAGAAAGGCCACGCCCAGCAGGATGTGGCTGATGACGCGGATCATGCGCACCATCTCGTCAAGCTGCGGCAGCAGGGTCGGCCAGGGCGCAAGCGACAGGCCCGCGCTGGCCACGCGCTGGCGCAGCTCGGGCAGACCATTGGCCAGCGCAGCGCGATCCCGCAGGCGCAGGTTGATGCTGGACACGCGCGAGCCTAGCGCCAGCAACGACTGCGCAGCTGGCAGGGTGACGAAGGCCATGGCGCCGTCGAACGAGCTGCTCTCGGTGGCAAAGATGCCGCTGACGCGGTAGGCCGCGCTGCCCAGTTCGCCGTCGGCGGCCTGGGCCATGACGATCACCTTCTCGCCCAGGCGCACACCCAGGCGCTCGGCCAGCTTGCGGCCAATCAGCATGTCGCGGTCGGCCCCGGCGGCCAGCGCCTTGCCCTCCACCACGGTGCGCTGGATGAAAGTGACGCCGCGCTCGGCCTCAGGCGCTATGCCCACCAGCAAGATGCCTTCGGACTTGGCCGCGCTGCTGGCCAGCGCCTGCACCTGCACGCGCGGCGCGGCGGCCTCCACCTCGGGCAAGGCGCGCAGTTGTGTCAGGAGTGCGTCGGCACCGTCAAAGGCCAGTTCGGGCGCGTAGTCTTGCCGAAAGCCCGCGCGCTCCACTTGCGCATGGCCAGTCACGTAGCGGGTGGCGTTGTTGATCAGGTCTTCGCCAAAGCCGTCAAAGTAGCTGAACAGAAAGACGAAGGCGGTAATGCCAAAGGCCGTTCCACCCGCCGTGATGGCCGTGCGGCGCGGGTTGCGCCAGACATTGCGCCCGGCGATCATCACAAACACCGGCCAGCGCCGTCCCGCCCCGGCACCATGGCCGCGCGCCGCACGCGAACTGGCCAGGCCGCGTATCGCCGCCACGGGTTCGAGCAGCGCTGCCTTGGCCGCCGGGTAAAGCGCCGTCAGGCAGGCGGTGGCAAAGACCAGCAGCGAGATCATGGCGCTGCGCTCCCAGCGGATCACCGGGTAGATCACGTTCTCCAGGCCCGGCATGGTGCGCAGCGCCGCGCCAAAGGCGCTCATGTCAATGCCCTGATAAGCAAAGTAGCCGGTGAGGCTCAGGCCCAACAGGTTGCCCGCCAGCAGTCCGAGCCCGCCCAGCAGCACGGCTTCGAGCAGTACCAGGCCCAGCAGGCGCGCGCGGCTGGTGCCCAGCGCCAGCATCACGCCAAACTCGCGCGTGCGCTCAATCACCGCCATCAGGATCGGATTCGCCACGGCGGCCGCCACGATGCCAAAGAACACCGTCAGCACCACCCAGGCCATCACCACATGAAAGCGGGTGCTGATGGCCACCATGGGCAAGAGCTTCTGCCAGCCCAGCACCTCGTAGCCAGGCCCCAGGCGTTGCGCCAGTCGGGCTTGGGTGGTGGCCTGCTGCTCGCGGTCGCGCAGACGCAGCGCCACTGCGCTGGCACCCGCAGGCGCGGTGAAAAAGTCACGCAGCACCGCCAGCGGCAACACCGCCACGCGGGCGTCCAGATCGTCGATGTTGGTGCGAAACACCCCGCGCACGGGCCAGCGCGCGCTGGCGACCGAACCGTCGTAGCCCTGGCCCACCAGCAGCAACTCGTCCCCGGCTGACAGGTCCAGGGCCTGCGCAAACTGCTCGCCAATCAAGACACCTGGTGTGCTGTCGCTCAGAGCGCTGCCGCTCACAATGGCCTTGAACAAGGCGCTCACCTGGGTCTCTTCGGTCGGCTCCACGCCCACCAGCATCACGCCGCGTGATTTGTCGCCCTGGCTGGCCAGGGCCTTGCCCTCCAGCCGCAGCGTGGCGGCCTCCACGTTGGGGTCGGCGCGCACGGTGGCCAGCACCGGCTGGGCGTCGGGCATCAGGCGGTCCAGCGTGGGGTCGTCGTGGTAGCCGCTCAGGTGCACCTGCACATCGCCCGCCAAAAAACGCGTGCTGTTGCGGATCATCTGCTGGTTCATGCCGTCGATGTAGGCCCAGGCAAAGGTCAGCGCCGCCAGGCCAATCGCGATGGACAGGATGGTGATGGCGGAGCGTCTGCGGTTGCGCAGCACGTTGCGCCAGGCGAGTTGGATGAGCATCAAGCGTCCTTTCTCTCGTCCGACTCAATGCGCCCGTCGCGCAGCCGGATCACGCGGCGCGCGCGCTCCACCACCATGGGGTCGTGGGTCGAGAAGACAAAGCTCACTCCTTTTTCTTCGTTCAGCCGCCGCATCAAGTCCATCAGCGCGGCGCCTGCCTTGGAATCCAGGTTCGCCGTTGGCTCGTCGGGCAGCACGATCACCGGCTCCGCCGCAATCGCGCGCGCCACCGCCACGCGCTGCTGCTGGCCGCCTGACAGTTCCGCCGGGCGTCGGTGCTCTAGGCCTTGCAAGCCCAACTCTTTCAGCAATTCAAAAGCGCGGGCATGGCGCTGCGCCTCGGGCTTGCCCTGCAAGAGCATCACAAACTCCACGTTCTCCAGGGCCGACAACACCGGGATCAGGTTGAACTCCTGAAACACGAAGCCGATCTGGTGTAGGCGCATGTGGGACAGTTCGGCCTTGCTCATGCGCCCGGTCTCGGTGCCCGCCACCCAGATGCGGCCCGAGGTGGGGGAATCGAGCCCGCCGATCAGGTTCAATAGCGTGGTTTTGCCCGAGCCCGAGGGGCCGACCAGCACCGCGAAATCCCCGCTGCGAATTTCCAGGTCAATGCCGTCCAGCGCGCGCACCGCCTGGCTGTCCTGCTGGTACACGCGGGTGACCTGTTCGAGCTTGACGACGATGGGCTGGTCAGTGTTCGTGTTCATGGGCTGGTGCTCATGGTTTTTGCAAGTTGCGTTGGGTGAAGATGGCCTCGTCTACCGGGCGGTCGAACTGGGCTTCTTTGAGCACGATGGTGGTCAGGTTGCCCGGCTTGGCCACGGGCCGCATCTCCCAGCGTGTGGGCATCACGCGCCCACCCAGGCTGCGCACGTCAAAAAAACTCATCACCCGCACCAACTCGCCACGCTCGCTGAAATACTCCTGCTTGAGCGGCATGAAGTCGCGTTGGCGCACCGTGTAGAGCACGCGGCCCCAGACCACGGCGGCCTCGGGCTTCGGTATCGCCTCCACCTGGTAGGCCTGCTGGCCGTCCACCGCCACCGCGTCCAGCACCTTGTGCGTGTAGTCGTCCAGGATGCTGCTTTCCTTCACCAGATCGTCGTTGGTGAAGTCCGAGCCCATCCAGGGTTGCAACATCATCGACGGTGGAATCTTGATCACCCGCTCCACGCTGGGCAGGTAGTTCCACATCTCGGCGCCAATGCGCAGCGAGCCAATGCCCGCCTCTTTGGCCGGTGACAGGATGCGCACAAAAGAGTGCCGTGGCCGCTCCATCCACACCCGCAGCGCCAGCGTGCGCTGCCAGCGCGGCGTGGTGATGCTCATCTCGTACTCGCCCTGCACCGTGCTGCCCCAGAGCAGGCGCTCCACGCGGTCCAAAATCTCGCGCCCGCTGGGGTCTTGGGCTTGGGCCGTCGATGCGAGGGCCAGCGCCGCGCCCGCAAAGACGCCGCGGGTCAAAGGAAGTCCGCAGGCCGACAGCATCGTGCGGCGTTTCATGGTGTCACCTCGTTTGTGTTTGTGTTTGTGTTGGCTGCGGTGCCCGGCGCGGCGGCTGCGGGCGGAGCGGGCAGAGTGGCCCGCAGCAAGTCGTCCAGCATCTTGCGGTCCACCACCTCTTTCTCCAGCAGTTCGGCAGCCAGGGCCTCCAGCGTGGCGCGGTGTGCTGTCAGAGTGATGCTGACCCGCTCACGCGCCTCGTCCAGCAGTCGCCGCACTTCGCTGTCAATCACCTCGGCGGTGCGCTCGCTGCAATTGCGCTGCTCGGGCAGGGCCGGGCCGTCCAGGTAGAGCGCAGCAGGTCGGGTGTCGTAAGTGGCCAGGCCCAGGGCCACGATGCGGTCCAGCGCGTCTTCAAAGTCCTGCATGTCCACCGAGTCCTTGCCGCGTTTGGCGGCGCGCAACGTGGCTTCGTTCACCAGGTTGGCCAGGTCGGCCCCGGCAAAGCCCGGTGTGCGCGCCGCCACCGAGCCCAGATCCACCTCGGGCGCCAGCGTGACGTGCTTCACATGCACCTCCAGAATCTGACGCCGCCCCTTGAGGTCGGGCTTGTCGATGGTCACGTGGCGGTCAAAGCGCCCGGCACGCAGCAGGGCCGGGTCCAGAATCTCGGGCCGGTTGGTGGTGGCCAAGATGATCACGCCCCGGTTGGTGTCAAAGCCGTCCATCTGCACCAGCAACTGGTTCAGCGTTTGCTCGCGCTCGTCGTTGCCACCGCCCAGGGCGCTGATGCCGCGCGCCTTGCCCAGGGCGTCCAGCTCGTCAATGAAAACGATGCAGGGTGCCTTGGCCGCCTGCTCAAACAGATCGCGCACGCGCGCCGCGCCCACGCCCACAAACTTCTCCACAAACCCCGAGACACTGAGCGACAAAAATGGCACACCAGCCTCGCCCGCCACCGCCTTGGCCAGCAGGGTCTTGCCGGTGCCGGGCGCGCCCACAATCAGCACGCCCTTGGGGATCTTGCCGCCCAGGCGCTTGTAGCGGTCGGGGTTTTTCAAGAACTCCACCACCTCAATCAGCTCTTCCTTGGCCTCGTCAATGCCCGCCACGTCTTTGAAGGTGACGCCGGTCTCGGTCTGCATGTAAACGCGGGCCTTGCTTTTGCCAATCTCCAACATGCCGCCGTGCAGGCCGCCGCCGATGCGCTTCATCGCAAAGAACCAGATGCCGACAAAGATCAGCGTCGGCGCGACCCAAGAGACCAGCAGGCCCAGCCACTTGCTCTCCAGCGCCCCGGCATAGCGCACCTTGGACGCGTCGAGCTGGGCAATCAAGCCGGGGTCGTTCAGCAGCACGGTGGTGAAGCGGTGTTCGCCCGTTTTTTTCTTGATCGCTTCAATGCTGGCCGCTGGCAGGACGGTCTCCAGACCCTCTGGGTTCAGCCGCCCCGTGACCACGCCTTCGCGCAGCACGATGTCATCGAGCTTGCCCGCTGTCAGGGCCTGCTTGAACTCGCTGTAGCTCAGGGTCTGGGTGTGTTTGGTGCCGATAAAGTCTTGCAGCGTCACGATCACGAGCAGCGCCAGCAGCACGTACAACAGAGAAAAGGTTTGCTTCTTGTCCATGGTCTGCGCTCCTGGGTCAGTCGCTGGGGTTCGGGCGTCGCGCCGCAGGGCCGCTCACCCCTTCCAGGGCTTGGGTGACCTGCCTTGCGATAGCGTCAAATAAACCCATGATGTGTCCCCTTAAGTGTTGCTGAGCTTTATCAGTATCTGATGCGCACGACCAACAGGGTCCGGTCCCGTGCTGGTTCGAAAAGAACCTGGACGCGGTCTGGGTTAACGCCTAGGAAGGCATCGGTGAAAAAGGCTCCAAAGAAATGCCCTAGGGCGAGGCCCGCGAGAACGTCGGAAGGGTAGTGCTGGTTCGCCTCGATCCGCGCCCAAGAGGTGGCTGCGGCGAGTGAATAGAGCCCCAGTTGCGTGTTCGCGACCGTGTTGTCAGACCAGCCAAGACCACCGACGTTTCGCAAGGTCATCGTGGTGTGCAGGCCCGCTCTTGTCGCGTGATCCGAGGGAAAGCTGGTTGCACCCTGGTCGTTGGGTCTCATCCGTTTCGTCTCGTCCTTCAAGTAGCCCACGGTGCCACTTAAAAGCATCCCGGCACCGGCCTGAACCCCGAGGATGCTGGCCTTGTTGATCAGCCACTTCCCTTCTTCGTCGCCGGGCGCGGGCGCCAGGGCAGAGGCCACCCACAGGCTGCTTGAGGTCAGCTTCAGACCGTCGCTCATCCGATCAGCGTTGCGCTGGGATCCGAACACCGGGGTTTGCTGTGCCGCCCA
>JANPNG010000203.1:0-35897 GCA_031427355.1 Hylemonella sp. | reverse complement strand
CCCCGGTTTTGCACAAAATTTCTTGCCCTGGGGCCGCGCGCCTAATGTGGGTGAGCTGTTTCAGTTCAAAGCAGCGGCGCGCGGTTTGCGTGCCATCGCGCAAACCAAAGGTCAAGCCTTTTATGGTGGTGAAATCGCGCATGCGATTGAGAGGCTTTCATCAGCCAACAACGGCAGCCTCAAGGCCAGTGACTTTGCGGCTTATCAGCCCGAGTGGGTCAAGCCGATTGGCAAGAACTACCGAGGCTACACCCTGCATGAGATTCCACCCAACGGGCAGGGCATCGCGGCTTTGATCGCCCTGGGAATTCTGGATAAGTTTGACCTGGGCGCCCTGGCCGTGGACGGTGTGGATTCTCAGCACTTGCAGATTGAAGCCATGAAGCTGGCCTTTGCTGATGTGTACCGCTATGTGGCAGATCCCGGCAGTATGGAGGTCACGGTTGAGCAAATGTTGGACGACGCCTATCTGGCCTCACGTGCCAAGCTCATCGACATGAAACGTGCGCAAGATTTTGGCGCGGGCAACCCGGTCAAGGGCGGCACCATCTACCTGAGTACGGCGGATGAAGACGGCATGATGGTCAGCTTCATCCAGAGCAACTACATGGGATTTGGCTCGGGCTGCGTGGAGCCCACGTTTGGCGTGAGCCTGCAAAACCGTGGGCATGCCTTCAGTCTGGATCCGGCGGCCCTGAACCCGGCCAACCTTGTGGCACCGGGCAAGCGCCCCTTTCACACCATCATCCCCGCCTTTCTGACCAAAAATGGTCAACCCGTGATGAGTTACGGCGTCATGGGTGCCAATATGCAGCCGCAAGGCCACTTGCAGACCCTGGTGCGCATGCTGGATTACGGGCAAAACCCGCAGGCCGCGTGCGATGCGCCACGCTGGCGCTACAACGAGGGTTTGGAAATCAATGTGGAGGCCAATATGTCAGCGCTTACCGTGCAGGGTCTGGCTGAGCGCGGCCACCGCATGGAGGTGATCAACGACTCTTACCAGGACTTTGGTGCGGGGCAGTTCATCTGGCGTGCGGGGAATCCCAAGGTCGAGGGCTATGTGGTGGCCAGTGATCCGCGCCGAGATGGGTTGGCGGCAGGTTTTTAGGCCCTATTTTTTCCTGTTTTTTTAGTTTAAAAGTGCCTGAAATTCTTATAAATAAAGCGGAAGAAGCTCCTAAAAATATAGCAATTGGTATGCTTCTGGCGGCTCTGGGTGCCATCGCATTCAGCGGCAAGGCGATCATCGTCAAGCTGGCCTATCGCTACCAGGTGGATGCGGTCACACTCATCATGTACCGCATGCTGTTTGCTTTGCCTCTGTTCATGGCCATGGCTTGGTGGGGCACTTATCGCCAGGGTGGTGGTGTGCGTGTAGCACTGACGCGCCGCGACTGGATCGGCATTGTCGGTCTGGGTTTTAGCGGTTATTACCTGGCCAGTTTTCTTGATTTTGCAGGGCTGCAATACATCAGCGCTTCGCTGGAGCGCTTGATTCTCTACATCACGCCCACGCTGGTCATGGGCTTGGGTTGGTTGCTGTACGGTCGAACTATTCGTCGCGTGCAGGCTTGGGGTATGGGCATCAGTTACCTGGGGGTGTTGTTGGTGTTTGGCCAAGAAGTCAGGCTCGATGGTGGTGATGTGGCCCTGGGTGCGCTGCTGGTTTTTTTGAGTGCGGTCAGCTACGCAATTTACTTAAGTTACAGCGGCGAGTTGGTACAGCGCTTGGGCTCGCTCAGACTGGTCGGAATGGCCACAACGGTGGCCTGTCTTCTGTGCATTTTTCAGTACGTTGTGGTGCGCCCTTTGAGCTGGAATGCCTTGCAGGTGGCGCCTGAGGTGATCTGGCTGTCCTTGCTGAATGCGACGCTGTGTACCGCCGTGCCGGTTTTGCTGGTGATGATGGCCATTGAACGCATAGGCGCGGGAGCCACCGCCCAGACTGGCATGGTCGGACCGATGTCCACCATCCTCATGGGTGTCTTGATTTTGGGTGAGCCGTTTACGATGTGGGTGGGCTTGGGTACGGTGCTGGTGATTGCCGGTATTCTTGTTTTCAGCCAATCAAAACGAGTGCGCCACTCTGAAAAAGGCAATCTATAAGTCTCAAGCAGGTCCGATAATTAGGATTTTTCCTACATGCGTGGTTTGTTACATCGGATTCTTGGGCCTTAAAGGCATTTTTTGTAAAAAAACACTTACATTTCCGTAACAAGTATCAGAAGATCGAATTGAGAGACATGCATTTTTCTAAACAGCCAAGGTCAACTCCACCTTTTCGTCTTAACGTTTTCACTTCAGTGGTGACGGTATTGATCTGTTGCTTGCTCTTGCCGGTGGCTGGCATGGCACAGCCTAAAAATTTGTCCCCCAGCCCGGTTTTTGATCTGTACAAAGAAGGCAAGTTCGATGCTGCGGCTTCCCGTGGCCTGACCGAGTTGCTTGCGCAACCGTGGAATCACGACTTGCGGCTGATGGTCGCCGACAGCTTGCAACGCATCGGGAAAATTGCTGAGGCAAAAATTCAGTTAGAGGCGCTGGATGGCACGACAGCAGCCAAAGAAGCCAAAAACAGGCTGAACGCTTTGCAGCAAAACTCCGCGCAAACCGTCGATTCGAAAGCCGCGTCAATGCCAGTCACAGCGATACCTGTCATACCCTCATCAAGTGCGGCATCTCCGGTGATGCCAATTCCGTCGACACCGACACCGACACCGACAATTGCATCTCTACCTACGCCTGTTTCCTCTCTTGTATCAAGCGCAGCGCCGATGCCAGCCGGTATTGCTACGCCTGCACCTGCGCCCATACCTGCGGCAACCCCACTCCAATCAGTCGCGTTACCTGTCACGCCGTCGCTGGTAGCGAGCCAGTCTGTGACGACGCCTTCTGGCGATTTAATTCAGCTGGCTCCCTTTCAATACATCCCACCCGCAGGCACGGTTTTGCCAGATCAACCTGACCAGCCGGACAAGCCCAAACGCAGCCCTGCGCAACAACGCATAGTGGACCTGAATGCCGCCGGAGACTATCAAGCCGCAGGCACAGAAGGCCTAGCCTTGCAGGCCAAAGAAAATCTCGATGACGAACTGAAATTGATTTTTGCCAACAGCCTCGCCTGGACTGGTCGTCTGCCAGAAGCCACGGTGGCCTATCAAGGGCTGAAGACGGGAAAGTATGCCAATCAAGCCAACATTGGCCTGGCCAATATTGATCGCTGGTTGGGATACGACCACCGGGCCGCACCCGTTTATCGCTCTGTTTTGGCGTTAGATCCAGAGAATCCAGATGCCTTGCAGGGGCTGAATCTGGCCTCGCGCGAGTTAAGTCCGCGTACCAAGCTGAGCTATGGCGGAAGCAATGATTCGTCTGACATCACAACGCGTTCGTTCGCCGTCAACCATCGCTGGCGTGACAGCAGCGGGGCGAACATCATGGAAATAGAAACCAGCCATTTCAATGGCAGCACACCGACGCTTGATGCTGTCCAGCGGGACGCCACCTTCCGCTACAAAGCGATGGAGACAGAGTACAAACCCAGCTTCGAGGTCAGTGCCGCAGGAAATTCTCTGTATGGCGGGGTTGGCGTCTCCTTGGGCGAGCGGCCCATTCAGTTGAAGGCAGGTGTGGTCAACTGGGGGCGCTTCACGGCCAACCCCAATGCCTTGGGGAACAATTTATCGGCTTCGCATCTGGGTCTGCAAGTGGCGCAAGATTTTGCTTTCGGCAAAGTGGTCGGACGTATCGATAACTATGGCGTCTCGGATGGGAACTCCATTTTGACCACTAACCTGCGACTGTCACCCCTTTGGCGACCCTTGGGTAGTCATTTCAAACCCCTAATGGGGCTTGAAACCAGAGATGCCAAATTCAATACACCGAGCTATTGGTCGCCCGACCAGGGTTATGGTTCGGTGTACGCTGGTTTGCTGGGGGAGTGGGGCAGTGAGGACTGGCTTTTTTACGCATCAGGGCAGTTCGGTTCACGTCTCTATGGCGAGGCGGGGAACAGCTGGAGCTGGACGGCGGGGGGCAAGTACTGGGTGTTAAACGATGTTGCCATCAGCCTGAATTTATGGGGCTTGTCCAGTATTCGTGACAACGCACCCTACCGCGCCAATACCTTTTCCATCGGCTTGGAAAAATTGTGGAAATAAGAAAAATTATCAGATGGTCGGTGGCCGCTTTGATCGTAGGCGGCATGAGTTGGCTGTTGGTCATGAGCTACGAGTCGGTGCGCGAAGCCAAGGGTTCGTTTGCGCTGCTGATGGAAAGTTATGTCCTCTCCGCCATCAGCGTTTATCTGCTGATTTTTCTTGGACTGCTCGTTTTCCGGTACGCCATCCTAATCCTCTACTCATTCATGGAGCACTTTGAGGTGCTCCAGCGTGGTTATGCGGTTTACGTTGAGCGAGAGGAAAGTTCTTTGCCTTTGATTTCGCTGGTAGTACCCGCCTATAACGAAGGCGTCGTTATCCAGGCCGCAGTTCGATCGCTGTTGCAGCTGAACTACCCTAACTACGAGATCATTGTGATAGATGATGGCTCGACCGACGATACCTATGAAAAGGCGATGGTCGTCGCGCAGGAGTCGAGTGATATCTCTGTTCGGGTGGTGACCAAACGCAATGGGGGGAAAGCGGAGGCTTTGAACACCGGCATGACGTTGGCCCGCGGTGAGTTCATCCTTAATATGGATGGGGACACCAAGTTGTCCAGCAATACTTTGCGGGCCTGCATTCGTCATTTTGACAATCCCAGGGTAGGAGCAGTCGCCGGCAATGTGAAGGTCATCAACCGAAACAGTATCTGGAGCAAAATTCAAGCCTTGGAGTACGTCGAGGGGCTGGCAATGGCCAGAAAAGCGCAGAGCTTTATGCGTGCGGTCAATATCATTCCAGGTCCACTGGGCATGTTTCGCAAGACGGTTTTGCAACAAGTGGGTGGCTACGATCACGACACTTTCGCTGAGGATTGCGACTTGACTCTTAAAATGCTCATGCATGGCTGGCATGTGGCCTATGAACCTAGCGCAATTGCTTGGGTCGAAACCCCGAGTCGCTTGTTGGACCTGCTCAAGCAGCGCTACCGCTGGACGCGTGGCATTTTGCAGGCGACCACCAAACACAGCTATGCACTTTGGCAGCCACGTAAATCAGGCGTCAATTGTTTCATTCTTTGGTACATGTTGTTCGAGGGCATCATGTGGCCCTTTTCTACCCTGTTGGGCAATGTGTTTTTTAGCTATGTGGCCATTCAATATGGACTGGCAGCCTTATTATTTTATTGGTGGATGCAACTCACCCTATTGGATGTGGTTGCTGCAGCTTACTGCGTGATCATCGAGGAAGAAGATCCGTCGTTGATTCTTTACTCGATTACATTCCGACTTTTTTATATCAACATCATTGATGTATCCAAAGTTTTTGCAA
Source organism: Hylemonella sp. (assembly GCA_031427355.1). GTDB lineage: Bacteria > Pseudomonadota > Gammaproteobacteria > Burkholderiales > Burkholderiaceae_C > CANCDA01. The sequence continues at coordinate 30,459 of JANPNG010000203.1, read as the reverse complement.
CTATTGAAGAATGGCGAGGCCACACCATGACCTGGGGCAAACTGGAACGAGAAGGAAGACTTTGATATGGATCTGATTTCAATTCTGGCCACTGTGATTTTGGCCACCACCATCGGCACGGTGATGATCGGCATTGCGGCCTATGTGGCATTTAAACTGCGAGACAAGCGCAAACCGAGAAAAAAAGTGGAAGGTGAAGACGATGGTCTGTACTCAAGTGCCTCGCAAGAGCCTATCTTCCTCAGTCGTTATGTGCCTGAAGCGCCCACCACGGCCGAAGCCGGAAAATAATGAGTAGCACCTCCGTTCTTGATCCGCAATTGTCTTTCATGAAAACAACAGCCATCAACAGGCGTGAGCAACGCCAACCGCGGCAAAGGGTGCCATTTTTCAAAAAAATTGGGACGTTTATTACGCTGATTTTTTTCTTCGGGTTATTGATACCGGTAGCTCTATATCTCGTGATGATGGATCGGCTTGGATGGCCATCTCCCTTGGTGGGTCTACGGGGTGTTGTTGCTTATTTTTCCCCGACCAGCACGAACGTATTGCTCTACACATCACCTTCGACCCAAGCGTACTTTGAAAAAATAGGTGGAAAATACGAGGTGTTGTTGACACCATGGCGAGGTTATTTTTCGAACCGGAAAAGTGATTTCACTGAAATCAATGACATTGCCAAATTGGGAAAATTCAACAACGGCGTCCTGATCTTACCGTCAGCAGTGGCCATCAATGACTTGGAGCGCAGAGAAATAACTGCGTTCAGATTAAGAGGCGGCTCGGTTTTGACCACATGGGCCACAGGTACGAGGAATGGAGGAGGTGAATGGCAGGGTTGGCAATTCCTCGAAACTCTGGGTGTCAATGTGCTTGGTGAAATTCCGGCAGAATCAGAAGATCGTCAATTGATTCTTTCTGGTGAGTCTCCCCTCTCACATACGCATCCCTCGGGGCAGCGAATTTGGATGAGTAAAACCTCGGAGTCTTTGTTGCGATTCAAGGCGGACAAAGTTGCTGGGCGATTTATGAATTGGGCCCGTGAAACTGATGGTGAGAGGCGAGGCGAAGGCGCTATTGTTTACAATGAAGCTGCTGTGACGACGACGACATCAAGCCGATCAGCTTCTTTCGCTTTTGCTGAAACCGCATGGGAGTCGCACCCTTTCGCAACCTACGGGCTGATTGACGATACCTTGCGCTGGTTACTGCGCGAGCCTGTGATAGTTCGGGCAGCTTGGCCGAATGGAAAACTGGCTGCACAAGTGATAGAGATGGATACGGAAGAGGGTTTTACAAACGCACCCTTGTTTGCGGCCATGATGAGGTGGGCGCTGGATTATCGAGCCACCTTTTATGTCCTGACTTCGGTAGGCAAGCAATTTCCCGATTTGCTCAGTCGGCTCGCCAATGACTTTGACATCGCTTACCATGGTGATGTCCATGACAGCTTCAAGGACCAGCTACCCCAATTGCAGGAGCAACGCATACAGAACATGCAGCAGCAAATGGCGTCAGTTTTGCCGGATACCAAGCGCATTACCGGATTTAGAGCACCCAATGAGGGTTACGACCAGACGACAGAACGGCTGCTGCAGAAATTCGGCATCCGTCACCACGCGGTGGACCCGCAGCGTACTGAGGGGCGGCTTCCGGAAATGGCAAAAATAGAAGGGGTGGACGCTGGCGATACGCTGGTATTGCTGCCTCGCACGCAAAGAGACGATATCAATTTGATGGGTCAAAACCTCAGTGCTGAGAAAACCACCCAGGCGTTAGTCGACGATTTTGATTTGGCGCTCGATACAGGTGCCCTAGGCTGGCTCAGTGTCCATAGTCAAAGCTTTAAACCTGATGGCATTTTGCTGAAGGCAATGCCACCTTATTTGGAGCACGTCAAGAAGCAGCGCTCTGCACTTTGGCTTGCTTCGGCAGGACAAGTCGCAGACTGGTGGAGGAATCGCGAACGCTTCAAGCTTGGCACCACGCATACCGGACAGCGCCTTGAGTTCAACATCACCATCACAGGCAAGGCCCCCTTAGCTGGTGCGAGTTTAGTGGTGATGCTGCCACAAAAAGGTGTTGTGCCGATAGTCAGGGCTTCGAAAATTGGATTCAAAGAGCCGGTGGTCTTTAAAATTGATGAGTTTCGCTCGGCCCTTGTTTTTGACACACTTAATCCAGGCAACTATGCCTACCAGGTCACTTTCTCTTTTCCTCATTGATACTTGCAACGTACTTTTTTCAGGACGGATCCAAAGATGACAACGGACAATTTGCGAAATTACTTTAAAAAACAGCAAGGTTCTTTACAGTGGATGGCTGTATTGGGTGCTATGTCGGCTGAACTGTCATCAGTGTCAGAAACAGAAGATTTAAGAGACCTTTTTTTCAGGATTGGTGAGCGATTCGCATCAGGTGTTGATGTTGACTTCGACAGTGTGCAGAGCCTGACCGAGTTGGAGGGGCTCTTGAATGATTTTTGGGCGGAACACAATTGGGGCTGGGTCAGCCTTGTTGAGACACAGGGTTACATCGACATTACGCATCAGTGTGCGCCCTTGGCTCAGGCGTTTGGAGACGATTCCTTGCCTTGGAGTGTGGGTCTATTGGCTGGGTTTTATCAAACCATGTTCAATGGCCTTGGTGCCAGCGAAGGAATGTCTGTGCGCAGTGAAGGTGAATCGACCGACGGCATGGATATTTACCTGCGTTTTGGACTATAGGTCAGTGGAACATTACAAGGAGAGCCAGCGTGCCTAAATTTGGTGATGATGCGACTAAATTGTTCAGGACACTTGGGCCTGACGATTCAAATTACCGAGCAGCTGCAACGACAGCGGCGCGTGAAGCTGAGCATCGCTGGCCTTTGCTTAAGAACACGTTGCCCAAAAAATTTGAAACGACTCCTGATTTAACCGAGCAGGAAAAAAGCAATTGGGATACGCAAAAGCAAATTGATTCTGAAGAACGAAAACTCACTCTTCCATCTTCGCTAACCATGCCGTCTACGCTCGACAAATTTGCGGAGAGTTTGATGAAAATGTCTGGATCGACATTAAAAAATCCACCGACAAAGAGTGTAAAAAACTCATTGCTAACCATGAAGGCAATGGACGTTAAAAAGCCATTGAAGGATGAGGAGGCGACCGTGGTCAAGAAACCGTTAGTCACCAAGGCCGTGGATGAGATCAAGTGGCCTTTGCGGAGGAACAAAGTCGTTGAAATCAAAACACCGATAGAGGTTGAAAAAAGTAGAGCACTCAAAATATCGAGTACGCTTGTAAACCGAATTGAAACGAAAGTAATTCAAAATACATTAACTTCACTTAAAACGGTTCCTGAAGAAAAAAACACCTCTTTGCGCGGCATGTTCGCACGATTGACGGGTGAAAAAAAGACCCCGGATATTCCAGCAGTTGAAAGAATATCCATACTAAGCAAGTTGAGTAAGCGATGAGCGTAATCGGTGTAGTTTCAATGAAAGGCGGGGTTGGTAAAACCTCGGTCACGGCCAATCTCGCAGCGGCACTCGCGAGCAAGTTGGGTGAGGGCCGCGTGTCTCTCATTGATCTCGATCCGCAAAATGGATTGCAATGGCATTTGGGGCTGAATGCACAAGAAGAGGAGGGGATTTGCGAATACTCTGTCGATTCCCCTAACTTGCGTCGCTTACTCCGGCCTAGCGAATTTGGCGTAGCTTGTTTGACCTACGGCGTGGGGGCTGAGTCTGATCGGGAGGCGTTTGAGGCTCTGCTCGAAGCGGAGCCAGCATGGTTGAGGGAACAAATCAAACGTGCTGGACTGAGCAGGGATGCCGTAGTGTTAATCGACACCCCGCCAGGGGCTTCGGTGTATCAGAAGCAAGTGTTTTCCTGTGCAGATTTGTTGTTGATTGTTGTGCTGGCAGATGCAGGATCGTATGCAACGATTCCTGCTATGGAAACTTCTCTCGATGAGGTGTCAGGCGTATATCCCCGACTTGCGAGTGTCTATCTGCTTAATCAAGTCGATCGCAGTGAGTCTTTGAATCGCGATGTAGCGGATATGCTGCAGGGGCATCTCGGTAAACGTCTCATACCCTTCGGTATTCATTCTGATCCTGCGGTCAGTGAAGCCCTTGCTTTTCAGCAGCCCGTGTTGATTTACGACCCACATGGTCAGGCCAGCCATGATATAGCGCGGCTCGCTTCCTGGGTGATTGATACGATTAACCAATGAGCCCGAAGCTGCTGTTAGCACTCTGGAAGGAACGCTGGGGTAAACCCTCCATCACAGAACTACAGGTTCCTTATATTCAAGGTGGCGTGAGTCACTGGGCTGGTCGATTGGCTCAGAATCTGACATTTTCTTTGCCGATCAAAGTAGTTGCCAGTGTGCTGTTTGGCTGCCTGATGCTCGCCGTCTGCCTCCCCTCGCAATTGACTGCACATGATCAATTCGTGTTTTCCGTTTTGCTTTTATTGATCGCTTTTTATGTTCGACTACATGCCGGAATTTTCATCACTCTGTTTTTGGTTGGGCTGTCGTTTATAGCTTCAAGCCGTTACTTGTTTTGGCGCTTTAGTTCGACCTTGGGGCATGAGTTTGATTTGGCGTTTATTTATGGCTTTATTTTATGTGCCGCCGAGGCTTATCTGTGTGTTCAAGTTGTGCTCGAACTTATTGAAACCCGCTGGCCACTTAAGCGGACAGTATCCCTTTTGCGCAATGATCAAAACCAGTGGCCGACTATTGATGTGTTTTTAGTCTGTGCTGGTCATTCATCTTTAAATGTTGAGTCTGCCATGACAGCAGTTAAGTCGCTTGATTGGCCACAAAGAAAAATTAAATTTTTTTTGCTTGATGATGAAGAGCGAATCATTATTAAGATAATTGCGGAATCGTTTGGCGCAAGCTACTTAAAGCTTGAAAATAGCCATGAGGGTAAGGTTGGCAACATCAATAGTGCGCTTGACGAAGCCAAGGGTGAGTTGATTGTTATTTTGGAGTGTGATCAGGCCACGGACAAAGCAATTCTGCAAATGACGTCGGGCTGGTTTATGCGTGACGCAAAGCTGGGCCTGCTGATCACACCGCACCATTTTTTGGTGCCAAAGCCTTCCAAGCGGAATCTTAAACTGTTCGATTCCCGTCACCTCGATCAGTCGTTTGCAATGATTCGACGCTCGATGCTGGTCAAGATTGGCAGGTCAGAATTAGTTCGCTTGCCGGTCGAGCCACTGGAGTTCGTGATTCAAATGAAAACGCTAGGCTACGACAGCGCCTATATAGGTTTTCCGCGCAACAAAGAAATGCAAGCAGATGAGCCGCAAGCTGTGGCTTTGGGCGGATTAACCTCACCAGATTTCCCCATATTTCGCGTGAATCGACCATTTTCCAATGACACACCATTACTAGGCTTGCGGATCGGGGTGTCTTCACTAGATAGTGCCCTGCGGTTTTATGAGCTGCTGCCCCGATTTGCATTCCTGTTGGCACCATTACCTTTTCTGATAGGTGGGACCAATATCATTCAAACCTCAATGGATGTCTTTGCGGTTTACGTTGCGCCGCATTTACTGCTTTGGTACATAGCAAAAGCAAGACTTCATGATATACGCCGTCTCAAGGTTTGGGATGAAATTCGACAGACATGGTTAGGATGCGATTTGTTGGTGCGTACAGCCGTAACGTTTATTCAAACTGAGATTTCGAGACTGAAAAGTCATTTTAAAAATAAAAATGAAATTAAAAAACCAGTTTTTGACCGCTTATTTTCTGTTCCATTTTTTCTCGTTGTCCTTTTGAATTTGGCTGGTCTGACCGTTGGCATCGCGAATTTTCCATTGGGACGCGAGTATGAGTGGGCGACATCTCTCTTCTATATTTTTTGGGCAAGCTGCAACCTGTTGCTCCTTTCTGCCATGGCGGCTGTGGCCGAGGAGTCTCGACACATTCGGCACTATTGGCGCTCGCAATTTTCCAGGCCTGCAATGCTTAAACTGCCTCTGGGACGAGCGTTGACGTGTACGACGGAGAATTTCCCTGGGGAAGCCTTGTTGCTTAGACTTCCAACGCCCATGGCGCTGGAAGTGGGATCGGACATAGGGCTTTCTGTTTTTCGTGATGATCGTGAATTTACTTTTCCGGCGCAGGTGAGCTTCAGCGAGGGCATCAGGCTTCGCGTTCGTATTTTGGATGCTGCGCAGGAAAACTATCTTGAGCTTGCACAAGCCACCCGTTCACGTGGGAAAGATTGGCCCAAATGGCTGCCTGATCGCGAGGCTGACCGCATTCTTCCGCCCTGGCTAAGCAGGCCGTTGAACGTGATTCGGATTGGGATTTTTGATTTTTACGCTGGTTTTCGCAAGTCTTTTCAATTGAACAATTTGACAGCCCTATGGGAAAAGAAAAAATGATGTATCCAAAAAGATTTTGGCAGCTCTCAAAAACGCTCTGGATGGCGGGTCTTGTTTTTTTCACAGTGCTTGCATTGTTGCTGACGCCGCCAAGCCAGGCACAGTCACGAAAATCCAAAAGTGCACGTGCACAGGTGTCCAGTGAATCAGAAGCCCCTTTGGCTGGACAGCGTACGGTCTCTCTCACGTTCAAACAAATGGGGGCTTGGTCTGCCCTCAAATTGCGTGGTGTCGATGGTTCTCGTTCCCTGGCGTTTCCTATTCGCAGCGACGAAGTGGTCGTGGCTGCCAAATTAAGAATTGCCTACGATTATTCACCTGCTTTAATTCCAGAATTGAGCCATCTGAAGATATTGCTCAATGACAAAGTAGCCATGATAGAAGCCCTGCCGCAGGGTAAGGGTCTTGCCAACGCACGTGACATCACGCTTGATCCGCGTTTATTTCGTGACATGAATGAGCTGCGGTTTAACCTCATTGGACATTACACGCGGCAATGCGAAGATCCTTTTCACTCGTCGTTGTGGCTTTCCCTCAGTGACCTGGGACGTTTGGAACTGACAGTGGCGTCAGTGTCTACCGTTAATGATTTAAAAAACCTGCCCGCACCATTCTTTGACAAACGCGACAACGCAGCCTTGAATCTGCCGTTCGTCTTCGTCAGCCCCCCCAGTTTGGGCACGCTCAAGGCCGCGGGCATCTTGGCCTCATGGTTTGGGATTCAGGCCGGATCAATTGGGGCGCAATTTCCGGTAACACTCAATGCCTTGCCAGAAGGTAACGCTGTGGTCTTCTTGATAGGAGGAGAGAGTTTGCAAGGATTCAAAGGTGCTGCTGCCGCAACGCTTTCAATCCAGGCTCACCCGACCAATTTGAATGCCAAGCTGCTGTTGGTAAGTGGTGTCAATGAAGAAGAATTGGCTCGTGCAGCTCGCTCCATTGCGCTCATCAGTCCGACATTAACCGGTCAGACCGTAACTGTCACCAAAGAAGTAGAAGTTGCCGCGCGCAAAGCCTATGATGCCCCGGCCTGGATTCGGACAGATCGTCCAGTCAAGTTTGGTGAACTATCACGCCCAGAAGAGTTGCGGGTGCAAGGTTATCTGCCAGAGGTGGTGCGCCTGAATTACCGCGTGCCGCCCGACATTTTCACTTGGCACACCCCAGGCGCGCCTTTGAATCTGAAATACCGCGCCATTCGTTTACCAGCGCATCACAATTCGAGCCTGAGCGTCAACATCAATTCTGTTTTTGTAGAAGCGTTACCGCTTAATGAGCGTTACGACCAGACTGAAGCGTCAAAGCGCCCGATTCTGCCAAAAACCAATAACAAAGCACTCAGCGAAGCTGCGTTGTTCATTCCCCCATATGCGGTGAATGGTCGAGATCAATTGCAACTGGCGTACACGTTTGATGTGATCAGGGAGGGAGATTGCAAGAGTATGCCCCCGGATAACCTCCAGGCCTCAATCGATTCGGAGTCAACGCTTGATTTCAGCAGTTTCCCGCACTATGTGGCGCTGCCGAACTTGAGTTATTTTTCTTCGCTCGGCTTTCCCTTCACCCGTATGGCAGATCTGTCAGAAACGGCAGTCATCATGCCTGACCGTGTGACGGTGGATGAGATAGGTATGTATTTGGTATTGATGGGTCGAATGGGTGAGTCCACAGGTTATCCCGCATTGCGGCACGAAGTTATTGGCGCTTCAGATGTCGAAAAAATGGCTGATAGAGACTTGCTCGTTATTGGATCGGCCAATAACCAAAAACTCATGGGTATGTGGGCTGAGCGTATGCCTTTGGTTCAAATCAGTGGAGAGCGCCGTGTACGTGAGCCGATTGTCAGTTGGCGCCCTACCTATCGGTGGGAGCAGAATGACATCGACCCTGTGAAAAAAACTATTGCTGGAAGCTTGAATCTGTCTGGGGTCAGCAATCTGACATCAATCATGGCGTTTGAGTCGCCATTGAAATCAACACGTAGCGTGGTTTTTCTTTACGCGGATAAATCTGCAGATTTGAGAAAAATATCGGACGTGATGACAGACCCTGAACGTGTTGCATTGATTCAGGGGGATTTCGTGGTGGTGGACGACAAGAAGGTCAGTCACCTCAGTGTGGGTGAAACCTACTATCTAGGCTCTTTGCCCTGGCTAAGCAAATTGAGATGGTTCTTTTCTGACCAACCACTGTTACTGGGCTTGCTTGCCGTTCTGATGGCTGTATTGATAGCAACGCTCATGTATCGTCCCTTACGGAACATGGTCGCCAAGCGGCGAAAGAAATTGCTCTGATTCGAGAATGACGGGAATGAAAAAAATAATTGTATTGATCTCGGTTCTGGCTTGGCAGCTGTCACCTGCTTGGGCTGTCGAAGATTTGGTGTCCAGTCAAATGGTCGATCAAGCGCGAACCTGGAGCCAGAAAGGCCGTGATGATCTGGCCTCTCAAGTCTGGAGAAGTCTGCTGCTGGTTGAACCTAATCACCCAGAGGCATTGGTCAAGCTCGGATTGATAGAGGCGCGTGCTGGCAACGCCAAGGAAGCCAAAGTACTCTACTTGAGAGCCAGTCGGCTTAAGTCCCAACCCAAGGGGTTTCAGGAATTGGCAACTCAATTGGCATTAACAACGGAGGCTTTGCCAGTCGTACCCGCAGTGCCCAAAGTCGTAGAGACTAAATTAATGGCGCCTAATGAAGTGTCGCCTAAGCCGGAGGAAGAAAAAATCAAGCCAACGGAACGCAAGCCGGTGAAAACTAAGCCGCATAAAACGGTATTGACAGGAACAGCTGATCTTGGTGTTTATACGAGCCAGATGGCGCGCAACGAAAAATGGGAAGAAACGCGGCGCGGCTTGGAGCAGCTCGCACAAGATAACCCTAACGATGCACGTTACTTGCTTGCACTGGCCAATCATTTGACCTACCGAGAGTCGACGCGACGCGAAGCCATCCGGCAATTGGAAGCCCTGACCAGTCGTGGTTTGGGCACCGCTAAAACGAAAAAAGTATGGAAAAAAGCACTGCAATCCTTAACGCCCAGGCAAGGAGATCAGGCCATGTTTTCTAATTACTTGTCGCGTTATCCAGGGAGCAAATCCATTTTGAAGCGCTTGAATGCTTTAGAGGGAAATGCCTATGACCAAAACCAAAGCAAGAAAACGCCATCGAGCATCAAGGCTAACGCCGACAGCACCTCCATGACATCCAAACCTGTTTGTAGCAATTCATCATGCAAATAATCGCTTTTATTTCCGGTAAGGGCGGGGTTGGTAAATCCACTCTTACTGCCAATATTGCCATGGCGCTTGCACAGAGGAAAAAGCGGGTTTTGGTGATCGATCTGGATCCACAAAATACGCAACGTCTACACCTGGGCATGGATCCCAATGAGATCGCCGGACTGGTACGTGAAGGAATTTCGAAAGAGTCCATTTTTGAAAGCCCTTTCGGTGTGAAATTCATCCCATTTGGACGTGTTCATGATGCCGAGTTATTAGAGTTCACAAAGGCGCTCAAACAGGATCCAACCTGGGTGGCTGATGGAATAGCTTCACTTGGTGCTGGAGCTTTTGACTTTGTTTTGCTGGACACGCCCCCTGGGCCAACGGTGTACTTGCAACAAGTATTGCAAGCCGCGCACCGTGCACTGGTTGTGGTGTTGCCCGATGCCGCGTCTTATGCAACGCTTTCGAAAATTACAGCACTTGTCGAACAATACACCGAGGGGCGGTCTGATTTTGTGGGGATGAGTCGACTCATTAATCAGATGCCAACTCAAGGACGTTTGGCCCACCAAGTACGTAACGCGATTTTTTCAAATCAAGACGAACAGGTCGTTCCGGTCGTCATCCATAAGGATGAGCGGGTTTCACAGGCGCTCGCCTATGAGCGCCCGGTGCTTGAATACTACCCCGGTTGTAAAGCGAGTCTGGATATCCAGTATGTGACGGATTGGCTCATCGATAGCATTGAGCAATAAAGCTCTAACGCATGGATACGCGTGACCTGTTATCACCGTATAGATTGATTCAAAGAAAATCATGGTCTTCAGTTCAAACATTTTTCTTTTTGCCTTTCTTCCTCTCTTCTTGATCTGCTACTACGTGACTCCGTGGCGAGCCAAGTCGGCACTGATATTGGTTTTCAGTTATGTTTTCTATGCTTGGTGGAGACCTGACTTCCTTGGGCTTCTTGTTGCGGTTACTGTGGTCAGTTATGCCTTTGCTTTGATCATCGAAGCAGAGGCGGATGATGGGCGACGTCATCGGTGGCTAGTGATGGGTGTAACGCTGAACTTGCTGGCTTTGGCTTACTTCAAGTATGCCAACTTCGGTATAGATAGTCTGAACGTCGCATTAAAAGGGCTAGGTTTTTCGCCAGTTGAATTTACGCGCGTGCTGCTGCCCATTGGACTTTCTTTCTACATCTTTCACGCCATCAGCTATTTGGTGGATATTTACAGACGAGAAGCGCCACCTGCGCGAGATTTGATTGACTTCGCAGCCTTCATCGCCCTGTTCCCACATCTGGTAGCGGGCCCGGTTCTTCGTTACCATTTACTGGCCGAGCAATTCCGCAGTCGAATTCATTCGCTGGATCGTTTCGGTCGAGGATGTGTTGTGTTCATGGTGGGCTTTTGTCAAAAGGTGTTGATTGCCGATACGGTTGCCCCTTTGGCGGATGCAGCCTTCGCGGTCTCCATGCCGACACTCGCAGACGCTTGGCTCGGCGCAGTGGCCTACACCATCCAGCTATTTTTTGATTTCAGCGGCTACACCAGCATGGCCATCGGTTTGGCGCTCATGATTGGCTTTGTTTTTCCTGAGAACTTCAATGACCCCTATGTTTCCCGCTCCATTACGGAGTTTTGGAAGCGTTGGCATATGTCGCTATCGAACTGGTTGCGTGAGTATCTTTATATTTCTTTAGGTGGCAATCGAAAAGGCGTCGTGCGCACCTATGTCAACCTGTTCTTGACGATGTTGCTGGGTGGGCTTTGGCATGGCGCCAATTGGACCTTTGTGCTCTGGGGCGCGTGGCACGGCGGAATCCTGGCACTAGAGCGCTACTGGGATCAACGCTTTGGGAAACCCCTGCTGCCGGCTTGGTTGGGTGTCATCAAAACCATGGTGCTGGTCATTTTGGGCTGGGTCATGTTTCGTGCCGTTGATATAGCGGGTGCAGGCAGGATGTTTCAAGGGATGGTGGGTCTGAATGGCGTTGCTTTGAGCAACCAAATTCAATGGCAAGTGACCTCAGACCGAATGGGAGTCTTGCTGATTGGTGTTGGTCTCGTTTATGCGATGCCTTGGCTGAAGCGGCATGGCGGTTCATACGGGCGTTACCTGATCGTCCCGCTGTTCTTGTGGTCGGTCGCGACGCTTTCTTCGCAATCGTTTACGCCATTTCTTTACTTCCAATTTTGAGGTCGCGATGTCTCAGCCAGCTCATTCTGCTACCAATACATTGCCTTCCGTTCATGTTGCCTTTGTCGCGCTGACTTTTGTGGCGGTCATGATGGCAGGGGCTTGGCAAATTCTGGCTGCCGCTCGGAACCCGGATGGGCTTGAATTTCCCAGTACCTTGCTTGATTTTCGCGAAGGCAGAACGACTCAGGAGTTAGAAAAGCAACTCGATAAAAAACTACCTGCTCGAACGGACTTGATTGCTGGTGCCAATACCTTGCGCTACCTGCTGACAGGCGGCGGAGGTGAGCAGGTGCGAGTTGGGAAGGACGACTGGCTTTTTCTCACAGACGAATTGCGCTACGACCTTGATGGAGCGGCTTCATTGAAAGCGCGAGCTGAGCTGTTGGGTGCCGCAGCACGTGGGTTGGATCGGCAAGGTGTCAAGTTGGTGATTGCGCTGGTCCCCGACAAGGCGCGCGTTTACGCTGAGAGGTTGGCGGCTGGCCGCTATCCTGAGTACAACGGCACGCGGTATCAGGATGGGCTCGATGCATTGCGTCGTCAAAACGTGATCACCGTGGACTTGCTTGAACCGCTCTCCACTGCATCAGTCCGGTCTGAGATCTATTACCGTAGCGATACGCATTGGAATCAAACTGGTGCTCAAGTCGCCGCGCAAGCTGTGGCACGGACGGTCAGTCAGCTCGGTATTGGACTCGAAAAAACCAGCTTTCGCTCGGTTGAAAACGGTGCTGCAATCGAACGACCTGGTGACCTGATTCGACTGATGGGGCTGCAAGACATGCCGAATCTCGTTCGTCCAAGGCCCGACGTGGAGGCGGTTGCCGTGACTAACCAAAGCAGCCCCGAGGCAGCCTCGGGCGGCTTGTTTGGCGATACGGCCGTTCCCGTGGTCTTGACTGGAACCTCTTACTCCATGCGTGGAAACTTTCATGGTTTCTTGCAAGAGGCCTTGGCAGCTAAAGTGCTTAACACGGCCAAAGATGGGGGGGGATTTTTGCAAGCACCGACGGCGTACCTTATGGATGAGGCGTTCAGGTCAGTCAAACCCAAATTATTGGTCTGGGAAGTGCCAGAGCGTTTCTTGTCGACTAAATTAGAAAGTGAGTCGATCTGGCTGGACAAGGTGAACTTGCGTCCCTGAAACGAGGGCAAGTCATTGTGACTTGCCCTCTTTAGCCCTTGTTATTTCAACGAAGCTGCAATGCGTTGGATCCACGCATTGTTGTCGATGACATAACGCGGATCGCGGTGCTTGTAGTTCGGGGGTGAGCGGAATTCACGCTCAGGGATCTCCCAAATAATCAATTTAGGCGGCCGCGTTTTGAAAGCCTCATCTTTCAAATAAGCATCCATACCAACCCAAGGCCCTTGGTCAACAGGGATTGAAATGTCCAGCATATCGCGCTGCAAGGTATAGCGCAGTGCATCCGGGAAGCTCGCAGCCTTGTTGGTGTAGCTGCTGCCAATCACGGTGATACCGACATTGTCCCCACCACCCAGCAATCCTGCTTGGGATGCATTGGCTTTGACCGAGCTGAACCGCATGGCCTGCTCGGGAGGGTAGCTTGGCGCGCCGGCCGGCAATAGCCGTACCAGATCCCTAACCCTTTGGTTGACTTTGCCTTTGCTCCAGACCGCGTCGTACTTTTCCTCTGGTGTGGCCGCCAACGCCGACTTCAGGCGGGGATTTGCATCGATAGCGGCTTTGACCGCCTCAGCCGCCAACATGGAGCCGGTGTGGGACCAGTGGGTATCCAAGCGCAGAAAAATCGGTGTGTCGCTGCTGCGGTGCGGGCTGGCCAAAAATGCCTGATTCAAATTGACGACATTGACGCCACCAGCGGTCAGCGTCTTGACTACGTTTTCATACTTGTCCGCCGTGTAGCTGTCCAATGGTTTGTTGGGGGGCAGCTGATCGGCGTGAATGCGGATCTTGGACGGGACGATCACCAGGGCCAACGTAATGCCCTTGCTCTCGAATAGCTTGTTGGCTTTCGTCAGCAGGTCAACAGTAGCTTGGGTGTCTGCTGTGTCGGCGGCTGTGCCGAATTCGTACGAAATGAATAACCAGTCGTTATTTTTCCCGATGATGACCGGCGAGGTGTCCTGTGCCTGAACGCCCGACACGCCTAGAAACGCAGCGCCAATAGCACTGAGCATGTATTTGTTCAGCGTTCGTTTATTCAACGTAAGTTTGTTCATAAAGTACCTTTGTGAAGAAAAGTTGGACGGATGCTTTTGAGGCTTCTAAGTCAGATTATTTGCCGGTGTAACGTTCGGTCTTGTTCTGAGATGCTTTTACTGCCAGTTTCCCACCTTCACCGGGGAGCAGAAAGACGCTGTAAGTACCACCTTGAGTCATGGCAAGGGTCGTTCGAGCCAGCGGCGTTTTATCGCCAGCTTTGGCTGCGATCAGATCCACTGAAATAGGGTTGACTTGAATTGAGGCGGGCGTGCCCTGGGTGACGCCGGTAAAGACTTTGGTATTGCCATCTGCAGTCAGTAAATCAAGCGGTCCGGATTTAGCGTCGAGGTGGTAAACCGCCAACAAGGATTTCAGCTTGTTGGAATTCGCTTTGTCCTCGAACAAGACCGGTGTGGCATCTGCGCGCAGCGTGAGGAAAGCGATCGTCATGGGCCGCCCGCGAACCACGTCCAGCGTGGTGGCGACCTGAGCCGTGGGCTTGCCTGCGGGGTGGAGTGCAATGCTGTGTTTGCCAGCGGCTAGAACCATATAGTCGCCCGGCTCACCTGACTTGAGTTTTGTAATGCGCGGACGACCGTCGACCACGACATCGACCGGCGCATCCTTGCTGGTGAAAATCACCCGCACATAAGCGGAGTCCACAGGGGGTTCGGGATCATAGAGCTGACCGGCAGGCTGGGCGTTTGCGGCGATTCCAATGCAGGTGAGCAGCAAGCCAAATGCTGGGCTGAAAAATGGCAGGGCACTTCGACGTTGCATGTCATTCCTTTTCTGAAAATGGAGTGTGAACCAACCCGGTGTGCTTCATCGGCCCGCGCTGATTGAAGCCTTGTTAAATTGTAGCTGCCAGCGGTGTGTGCCCGGCGTCAGACCAGTGAGAACCACCGCTGCTCGCCAGTCATCGACAACAGCAAGTTTAGGTAAATTTTCTGCGCGCCCGCTGGGGATTAATCGCAATGAACTGCCAGATTCTGGCAGATTCACCCAAACCGAGACAGCCTGCTGCAAGGGGACATCACCTTTGACGGTGACTGTCAATTCGGTTTTGTCTGCCGCTGCATCCAGTCGGATGCTGACCCGATCCCGTTCGCGCCACCAATCGGCGACCTGCTTGGCATTGGGCATCCACATATGTGAACGACGAGCCTTCAGGTGCTTGAATATTTCTCCCATCTGATCTTCGGTGAGCAGACTTTGATTGGGCATTCTGACGATGGACAGGCCCTCCATCTTCTCGGCCAATTCCAATTCGTTCAAAAAGGCCTTCAATCCGTCTTCGGGATCGCCTTCTTCCATGGCGTCCTCGGGGCCGCTTTGGGTTCGTGGCAAGACGACAAGCGCTTTCCCGCTGGAGGCGGTTCCAGCTTCGGCCGGAGCGATGAAAGGCAGGCGCGCGTCCGATGCATCCATGTAGGCGATGTAGTGTCCAAAAGCACGTTCTTTCAGTAATTTTTCTGTGGTCTTGTCGTAGGACTCCATGGGAGGGTGAAAGCCCGCATCGGCAGTTAAGTCCAGACCGGATTCCTTCATGATCCTGCGCATGGCGTCCAGTCGATTTCCCTGTATCGCCTCCGATTGACCCTTGAAACCGACGAGATCATCGCCCAAATAGCCAAGCTCATGACCTCTGGACTGCAGTGTTTTAAGCATGGCCGCCGCTTTGGCGGTGTTTTTGCTCATGGCGTAGTAGGTCGCACGACCACCGAGATCTTCCAACGATTTGGCTAATTTCAAATCACTGTCTGCGATGACGTCCACCACAAAGATGGTCAACATAAAGGCACTGTGATACGGGTGGGGCCAGGCCGAGACATAGGCGCTGGGCTGATGAAGCAGCCACCGCAAGGCGTTGTATGACATGGCCTCCAATAATTTGGGGTCAGCGGAAAGCCATAGACGCTCAGGCCAGCCCATCACCACATTGCGCGAGACTGTGCCCGTGGGCTGGGCACGCTCGTCAAACACCAAGGCGGAGCGGGGTTTGTCGGGCGTGAACGTGCGCAACCAGTCCATGACCTCGGCCGAGGAGTTCTTGCCCACCAAACGCAGCACAGGCCACTCCTTAACGCGCTCCAGCCAGGTGCGTTGGCCTGCGGGTAAATGATGGGTGACTGGGTTGTCACCATAGGGCATCATGAAATTGTCGTCTTTGTCCGTGGCATTGGTTCCAAGGACTTTGACATCCAACGCACGTTCCATGAAGTCGAAGCCGAGCCATGTACCGTTTTCGCTGCGGACCCCCGTCAACCATGAGGTCAAAACACTTCCGCCTCTGGCTCTGAAAGCGATCACAGCCTGTTTTTCACGCTGTGACAGAGCGACCGTTGTAGGTAGCAACAAAACACCGGATTGAGTCGCCTCCAGGCGTTCGGCAGTGGTCACCAATTGAAAGGGGATTTTGTATTTTCGTAAGAACGATTCCCACACTCGCAAATTATTCTTGGCATCTAGGCCACCCGTGGCGAGATAGCTTTGGTTGGTGGGTGAGGCATAGAGATGTACCATGGGCGTCCATGCCGAAGGGTGAGCGCCTGCTGGATCAGTCTTCACCGAGACAGGCATAGCCGGGGCTGACGTCCCACCCGGGCTCTGACTGTCTCGCGCAAGGGCTGCGGCCACGCCAGCGTTGCTGCCTGATTTGCCAAACGCGTTCGCCGGTATTAAAAAGCCGCTGGGAGGATCAGCCGGCATCCAGGAGGGGCGATCTGGATTCTCGGATTTGGTGGCACCACCAACTGAGGATTGAACCCCTGCACAACCACTGAGCAGGGAGAGGGCGATGCACGAAAAACAAAATGCGGCAGGCACCAGCCGACGGTAGGCGCGGCGCAAATCAAACATGGTTAACTATTTTTTGAATCGCTTGCTGGCACACTGCGCTTGGCCCAACTCACGGTTTTTTTGACAGCTGCGGGTGCATCTGAGCGATCATTGTAATTAAAACCCTGATTGTCTTCTGGGTTGAAGAGTGACGATTTGAATTGTGAAGCGCGGGCCTGTGATTTTTGCGCCGTGGCCTCTGCTTCCATGGCTCTGGACCGTTTTGACTCAGGAAACTGCTTTGAATCGGAGCTGTTCAGGTGCGATCTATCTTCCGTGTCGTCCACCGTGGTGTGAACTTGATCTGGAAGACGGTTTAACAAGGACGAATAGTCGGGAAACTCACCCCTCTCAGTCGCGCCCAGCAAATTAATCAGGTGTGAAGTGATCTCTGCGTTTTGCACGAAAAATTCAATACTGTCGAATAGAGCTTCAGCAGGTGCACCAAGAATTTTGTCCAGCGTTGCCCGCATGACCGATTCAGGACAAGCGTTGAGGAATATCAGGCAGGACTCGCCATCTGACGAATTCAGATCGCCAGCCCGGGTCAAGCTGACATTCTGCAGAACATCGAGGGTTGACATTCCTGGAATGGGCTTGCCAACAATCAGCACACTCGGAATGTTGAGCATCTCAGCCCGATCCATAAGGAATTGAACCTCACGTCTGAAACGCAAGGCCGAAAGATAGCCGCGTAGTCGGGTGGGCAGTACATTGGCCAGTGCGGTCTCAAAGTTAATGCCGACATCACGATTGAAAACCTGGCCATTCAATGACTCCAGCAAGAGTGGCAGGCGGCTGATGGGCACGTCTTTGTGAATGACCAGGTTGATCCCGAGACGGAGTAACAAGGCTTCGTTCTGGTAGCGCAAAGAGGCGTCAATTTCTTGCACAATGATCCGGGCGCGACGTCCCAGATTCAGCCGCAAGGTGTGAACCGTCTCAGCCAATTCGCGCAATTGCGTATCGCGGTGAAAACTGAGGATGGACATTCCGGCGGGGTTGTTTCGCGAGTTGTGGAGCATGCCAATCAAGGTGTCCACGTGTTGCCAAACGCCTGGTACCTGCTGGGCCAAAGGACTCAAGTCAGGGTTCATGTAGAAAAAATGGGGCGTGCCTTCTTCTACTTTTTCCTTGAATTCCATTGAAGGTGCGGACGCCGCACCTACGATTTGAATGCCCGGTGCAACCCGGATCGTAGCTTCATACAAACCCGTTTCCAGCATTTTGAGTTGGTAGTTTTGAGCCGCCAGTGTGCCATCGGGTGACTGCCAGTACTCAAAAGTGATCTCCAGGCCGTCTTTGCCGCCACCCAGCCGGGCAATGCCCGTCAAGCTGTCCATGAGGGCGTTGATGGTCTCGGAGTGCTCCTCGGTGGCGCGTGAAAAAACCAGAAGGCCCGTCAACTTCCATTCGCTAAACCATTTTCGAAGGGATTCGACTTGATCCAGGGCCAGTGAAATATCGTGGAGGCTGAGCAATTCGTCAGCCTGGTCAAAAATCAGAAAGCTATTTTTCGGGATTTCGTATTGGGCCAGTTCTTGTGCAAACCGCTCAGCTCCAAAGCGGAACATTTTCTTTGAAAACTCGTCTTGCATGACAAAGACGAGTAGTTGATTGCTGGCCAGTAGTTGTCGCGAATCAAAGTTTCCAAACGATTCAATGCGCTGAATAAAAAGTTCAGGTTTCGACGGCACGATGATGGTGCAGGTCAAGCCGGATTTCAGTGCGCTACGCAGACTGCCTGCCAAGAGTGGATATCTGGCGGACGGCGTTTCCGCTTTGAGGGCGTAAAGTCCCCCGGCAATCATGTTCGCGGACAGCTCAGGCAGGTTACTGATGCCAATCTCAATGACCTGCTTCGATGGATTCAAGGTGAGTGAGTCGTTCATGGCTTTTGCAGTTTCAATCCTGGCAGTGAATGGGCACTTGAGCTTTAATTTTCCCAGCATTTTAGCTGGCTGCTTGGGGAAAGCGGCCGGTACAGCACGTATCATCACACCCATTGCTTCAACTTTGATAGGGGTGTGTCATGAATTTTGGTATTTCTGGTAAGTGGGCCTTGGTCTGTGGTGCCAGCAAGGGGCTGGGTTTTGGCTGTGCGCAGGCCTTGGTGCGTGAAGGCGTCAATGTGCTGATCGTGGCCCGTGGCGCTGAGGCGCTAGGGGCCGCCGTCCAGACGCTGAAAGCGGACCCTGCACGTCCAGCAACGACAGAGGTGCAGATGGTGGCCGCGGACATCACAACGGTGGAAGGTCGTGCGGCTGTGTTTTCCGTCCGCGCTGACTTTGACATTGTGGTGACCAACGCAGGCGGACCGCCACCCGGTGACTTCCGTGAATGGGACCGCGACGCCTGGATCAAGGCGGTGGACGCCAATATGTTGACCCCAATTGAGCTTATCAAGGCCACGGTGGACGGCATGGCCGCACGTGGTTTTGGCCGCATCATTAACATCACTTCCAGCGCAGTGAAGGCCCCCATCGACATCTTGGGTCTGTCCAACGGCGCGCGCAGTGGCCTGACGGGCTTTGTGGCGGGCGTTTCACGCAGCAGCAAGCTCGCCGCCCATGGCGTGACCATCAACAATCTTTTGCCTGGCGCCTTTGATACCGACCGTCTCAAAGGCACGATGGCCGGTGCCGCCAAGAAGACCGGTCAGCCCATTGAGTCCATCATGGAGGCCCGCAAGAAGACCATCCCGGCTCAACGCTTCGGTACACCCGACGAGTTTGGTGCGGTCTGCGCCTTCTTGTGCAGCCAGCAGGCGGGCTACATCAACGGTCAGAACGTGCTGACCGATGGTGGTGCTTACCCCGGAAGTTTCTGAAATTCTGCCAACTGTTTACGCAGGTTTTTCTCTTCCGTAAAGCGCGCGGTGGCGTCGCGGGCCACCGCCAGCGAGCCCAACAGTTGGCCCTGCGCGTCTTTCACCATGGAAAAACTCATGTCCACGTAGATGGGTTCGCCACTTTTGTGCAGCGAACGCGTGATCATGGAGGTGCGGCCGGGCAGTGTGCCGCTGCGGGCAATGGCTTTGTTAAAGCCCTCCCAGTGGGCCTTGCGCAGCCGCTCCGGGATGATGAGGTCCAGGCTCTGGCCGATGGCTTCAGCCGCCGTGAAGCCGAAGACGGTTTCGGCCCCTGGGTTCCAGCGTTGAATCAGGC
The DNA here is from genome assembly GCA_031427355.1 of Hylemonella sp. Classification (GTDB taxonomy): domain Bacteria; phylum Pseudomonadota; class Gammaproteobacteria; order Burkholderiales; family Burkholderiaceae_C; genus CANCDA01. The sequence goes on along the minus strand of JANPNG010000203.1, from coordinate 10,432 downwards.
CTTGCAGGTCGGCAAAAATCATGGCTTCCGGCATGGCGCGCAGGATGTCTGTTGACAGGGCTTCTTCGGTGGGTTTTTCAATCGTTGACATTACAAATCCAGATGGGGGTGGGGTGTTCAAATATACGCGTTCAAGCGCCTTGTTTGCGTCGTGCCGACACCACGATGCCGCCCACAATCAGCGCAAAGGCAATCACGTGGTAGAGGTGCGGCGTCTCGCCCAGCAGGGCGGATGACAGCAGGGCGGCAAACAGTGGCGTGAGGTTGGCAAAGAAACTGGCCAGCGTCGGCCCGGCGCGTTGCACGCCCGCACCCCAGCAGCGGTAGGCCAGCAGCGCCGGCCCGACGGCGATAAACAGCAGGGCGGCGACCAGGGGCCAGCTCCAATCGACGTGGGCCTCGGTCAGCGCCCATTCCCCGGCGGCAAATAGACCCGACCAGGCGAGACCGAACACAATTTGCCCCATCAAAAAAGCGGCCCAATCACCGCGAATGGCGCTGGGTTCTTTGCCCGTTTGCGTCAGCATCCAACTGTAAAAAGCCCAGGTGAAGGAGGCAAACAGAACATAGATGTCGCCGGGCACCAGCCGCAATTTGAGCAAGATGTCCACCTCGCCCCGGCCCAACACCAGCAACACGCCGAAGATCGACAAGGCCGCCCCCAGCCATTGCCGGGCCGAGATGCCCGCGCCAAAAAACCAGCGCCCAATGAGCAGCATCCACACCGGCGTGCTGGCGGCCACCAGGGTCACGTTGATGGGGGTTGAGGTGTGCAGCGCCAGGTACTGCAAAGCGTTGTAGCAACCCACCAACAGCCCCAATAGCGCAAAGCGCCGCCAGTAGGTCCACAAGTCACTGCCGGGACGCAACACCCACGCCGCCAGTGGCAGCAAAAAGAGACCGGCCAGCGCCCAGCGCAGCAGATTCAGCGTCATTGGTGACACCACAGGCCCCAGCACGCGTCCCAGTACGGCGTTGCACGCCCACATCAGCGGCGGGACGGTGAGCAGCAAGGCGGTGGGCAGTGTGAGGCGTGCGTTCATGCCCTGGACTGTAGCAAGTCAATCCATGGCAATATCGCGGGTGGCTGTAAAATTTCGCGATTCGATTTTAAAAAATTCAACACTCAAAAAACCTGGAAACTTTTCATGACTCAAATTTCATCCCGCGCCGTGCGCATCGACCAAAACGGCGGCCCGGAGCAGCTCAAGCTCGTTAACGTCATGGTGGGCGATCCTGGCCCTGGCGAAATCCGCATTCGCCACAAGGCGGTCGGCCTGAACTTCATTGACATGTACCAGCGCGCGGGCATGTACCCTTTGCCCCTGCCTTTGCAGTTGGGCATGGAAGCCGCAGGCGTGGTGGAGGCCGTGGGTGCTGGGGTGACGCACCTGCAGGTCGGCGACCGTGCGGCCTATGCCAGCCAGCCCCCTGGCAGCTACTGCGAGGTGCGCGTGATGCCCGCCAAATGCGTGTGCAAGCTGCCAGACGCCATCTCGTTTGAGACCGGCGCGGCCATGATGCTTAAAGGCTTGACCGTGCAGTACCTGCTGCGTCGTACCCAACCGCAGGGCGGTCTCAAGGCCGGTGACTTTGTGCTGTTCCATGCTGCTGCGGGTGGCGTGGGCCTGATTGCCTGCCAATGGGCCAAAGCCATGGGCTTGCAGTTGATCGGCACGGCCGGCTCGGACGAAAAATGTGCCCTGGCCAAAGCGCACGGCGCGGCCTATGTCATCAATTACGCCAAAGAAGATTTCGTCGCTCGCGTCAAGGAAATCACCGGTGGCAAAGGTGTGAAAGCAGTGTACGACTCGGTGGGAAAAGACACCTTCACCAAGTCGCTGGACTGCGTGAGCCCCTTTGGCCTGGTCGCCAACTTCGGCAACGCCTCGGGCAAGGTCGAGCCGCTGGACATCAACGTGTTGGCTGGCAAGGGTTCGTTGTATGTGACGCGTCCCACCGTGTTTACCCACATTGCAACCCGCGAGACAACTCAGGCCATGGCCGATGATCTGTTTGAGATGGTCACCAGCGGCAAGGTCACCATCCGCATTGACCAACGCTTCCCGCTCGAAGAGGTGCAAGAAGCGCACCGCTCGCTGGAAGCGCGCAAAACTACCGGCTGCACCATCCTCACGCTGTAAGTCGACAGACTTTTCTGAAGTCAGCTTATTGTTTCCCTGAAGTGGAAAGACGGGTACTGCTCATGGCGCAAACCGATTTGGAGGATCCATTCAAGCGGGCGGTCCAGCGTGAGCGCATCAAGTTTTTGTTCGATCAGCAAACGTTTGCTTTGATCAGCAATTTTGCGATTTCAGCGGGGCTCGTCTTCATGTTGTGGAGCAGCGGCCAAAGCGGTGGTTTGATCACCTGGCTGAGTGCCGTGGCCTTGCTCGCGTGGGGGCGCTGGTTCCTGGGGGTGAGCTTTGCGCCCCATCGGAATACAAACTTTGATGCATTGCGCTGGGGCCGTTGGTACACGGTGTTGCTGCTGCTGTCTGGTGGTCTTTTGGGCTTATCAGGCCTTTTGTTCTACCCGACGAGCGTGCTCACCTTGGTCGAGCTGGCGCTGGTGTTGGCCATCATGTCCATCGGCTCCATCATTTTGCATGCGGCGCATCGGCAGGCCCACATCGTTTATGTGCTGCTTGTCCTCATGCCGTTTGCCCTGCGCTGCCTATGGAGTCAGGGATTGACCGAAATGTCGGTGGGTGTGGTTGTCATTTTGTTCGTGCCCATCAATTTGTATTTGGCCAAAAAAATGGGTCTGGGGGTTGTGGAGTCCATCCATCTGCGCTTGCACAATGAGGCGCTGATTACTGAGCTGACGCAACAAAAGGAAATCGCAGAACGGGCACAAAACCAGGCCGAACAGGCCAACCGGGCCAAGACCCGGTTCATGGCCACGGCCAGCCATGATCTGCGTCAGCCGGTTCAAGCGCTTGAGTTTTTCTCGGCAGCACTGGGGATTGAATTGCAAAAGCATCCCAGTCTGGCGCTAGCCGACAACATCCGTGCCACGGGACGTGAATTGGGTGATTTGCTCGACGCCTTGCTTGATTTTTCCCAGGCCGATATCTCGGTAGTTCGTCCCGTGAAGCGGGACTACCCGGTGGCCGATCTGATCCATCGGCTCAGAGAAGAGTTTTCACTTCAGGCCGCCGACAGGGGATTGCGCTATCGGGTGGTTAGCAGCTCCGCCTGGATTCACAGCGACCCGGTACTGCTGGAGCGCATGCTGAGAAATCTCATCGGAAATGCCATGAAGTACACCCGCACCGGGAAAATCCTTCTGGGCTGCCGGCGCGTGGCGGCAGGCTTGCGCATTGAGGTGCACGACACCGGCGTTGGCATTCCGCTGGACCAGCAGAAACATATCTTTGACGAATTTGTCCAGCTCGAAAACCCCGAGCGTGACCGGCGCAAAGGACTCGGCCTGGGGCTAGCGATTGTGGACAATCTGGCGCGCGCGCTGGGGCATGCCTTGACCCTGCGCTCCACACCCCAAAGAGGCTCTGTCTTCGGTGTGACGGTGCCCTTGGGTGTACCCCAGTCCGCACCCACTGCGGTGGACTTGGCGGCTTCTTCTGAATGTGTGCAAGAGGCTCTGATCCTGCTGGTCGATGACGACGAGAAGATCCGCGAGTCGGTGGCGAACCTGTTGAAGAACTGGGGCTATGCCGTGCTGACGGCCGAGTCCTGCGCCCAGTCGCTACAGCTATTAAAGGAGGGTGGACGCATGCCCGATGTGGTGCTGGCCGACCAGCGGCTGCGTGATGGCAAGACCGGACTACAGGCCATTCAAGACATCCGTGCCTACTGCGGCCGTCAGGTGCCTGCGGCCATCATGACAGGCGATACCGTGCCGGAGCAAGTGGCGGCCGCCCGAGCTCTGGGCATTCCGCTGTTGAACAAACCCTTGCCAGCAGCCAAACTGCGGAATTTGATCGCCAATCTTTTGCGCGCCTGAGCGCACCTAAGCGCACGGGTGCGCAAGGGTGGTTTATTGCTTGTTCCGCCCCGCCGCCATCACGCTCTGAACCTGGTTGCGCAAGGGACCTGGCAACTGGAGTTCACGCGTTTGACTCAGCAGCAGCTCGGCCATGAAGTGCGCACCCAGCCAACGGGTGATCAAGCGTGAGATGGAAAAACGCGGGAAGAGCAAGCGAACTACCCGGTCGATTCCCATGGCCGTCAACAGACAGGTTGCAAACAGCTGTTGCGGCAACCAGCTGATGCGGGACGTCAAACCCAGATAGCGGCTGGTGACGCGGCCACACAGGTAGCGGGTCAGCAGAATGGGAAAAGGTTTGAGCACGCGCAGGGGCAGCACTTGCTGCATGGTGCGCATCAAGGCCTGCGCCAGGGCCGGGCGCGGGTCGGGCGAGACCGGGTCACGATGGCCCTTGGTTTGCAACTGCGCAAAAAGAATTTCGGCATCGACCATGCGATCCACCCGCAGATCGGCTTGCAGGCCCAGCACATGACCCACCACATTCCAGGCGTGCAGGTAGGCTTCTTCGTCGGTGCTCGGCAGGCCGATGCCCAGACGGCGCAGGCTGCGCAAAAAGACATAACCGAACGTCAGCAGTGTGTAGGCCAGCTCCTCCTGATTGCAGGGCAGGCCTTTTTCATTCACATCCCAGCCCAGGGCAAACAAAGTGGTTTGCATGCTGGTGCTGGGCTGCGTGCTCACCAGCGGTGGCACCGCGCCCTGATCCGTGTGGCCATGGGGCGGGGTGTGCGACGCCAGCGCATGCGCCGGGTGTCCGCGCAGCAGCAAGTTACGCACGGTGGCGTGGATCAAGCGCACCTTGAGGATTTGGGCAATGCCGTTGCCTTGTGGCCCCATCAAGCCGCCGGGCATCATCACCGGGAAGACCATGGCGGCAGTGGCGCGGATGCGGTAGTCGGTGTGCTTGGCCAGTTGTCCGGTGGCTTGCAGCACTGAGGATAGGTCGGGGATCACATAACACTCGGGCAGGCTGGCGCAAAACAGCAGGGTGCAAGACAAGACACCGTGCTCCAGGAAAATTTGCTCGGCCCGCTCGATCTGGCCGGCGTCGGCCCAGTCGGGCAGCACTTGCGCCTGGTGAACAAAGCGCTCCAGCTCGGCGGCGATGTCGGGTGGTGTGTTGGCTGGGTCGGCCTGCCAGTCGCGCAGGCTTTGGTTGTTCTGCCATTTCCCGAAAATCGGGCTCACCATGGCCATGCGCTGCCAGGGCAGGGTATTGGCGCTCAGCGCAGCTTGCAGAAGGGGCGAATCTGGCAGCGCCTGCCACGGGCCAACGATGCGGCTGACCATGTCATCGGCCAGCGCATCGGCGGTGTACCTCAGTGGATCCAGCAGGGTCTCATCGGGTGGTCTGCTGGGTGTATTCATGAGGGCTTTCCTTTTGAAGGTGAGATGAACGAAACGCTTTTATCGGCCCCGGCGCACCCGCAGCAATTCGTCCAGAATCAGGCAGGCCGCACCCACGCTGATGGCACTGTCGGCCACGTTAAAGGCGGGGAAGTGCCAGCCGTGCAGATGGAAGTCCAGAAAGTCAATCACATAGCCGTGCAGCAGCCGGTCCAGCACATTGCCGATGGCCCCGCTCAGGATGCAGGCCATGGCGAAAGAGAACAGCTTTTGGCCGGCGTGCGCCTTGAGCATCCACAAGATAAAGACCGTGGCCGCCACGCCAATACCGACAAAAAACCAGCGTTGCCAGCCCGACGCCCAGGCTAAAAACGAGAAGGCCGCGCCGCTGTTGTGCACGCGCACCACGTTGAAGAAGCTGGTGACGTAGGTGCTGTCACCCAGGTGGTAAGCGCCCACGATCAACACCTTGGTGAACTGGTCGGCCAGCAGCAAGATGAAGGCCAGGCCCAGCCACGGCAAGATGCCGCTGGAGGATGATTTTTTGAAAGCCATTAAAGAAGTCCGTTTGCTATTGTTTTGCAATTGTGTTGCTACTGATTGGTTTGAAATTCATGACACCGAAGGGCCTTGAGCTTTTGTACGCCCAGGCACTTGGGGTAAGTAGCTCCGCGAATGTCCTCCGGCCTGCGGCCTCCTCCTTGATTTCGCTACGCCACTCACCCCAAGCGCCAGGGCGGCGAGCATGGTGGGTATGCAAAGGTGAAGTTTCGACCCTCTTCGCAAGATCAGGCCGGCGGCGCGCTCTGCGCAGCGACATCAAGGAGGAGCCCGAAGGGCGGGGGACAGTCGCGGAGCAGAGTGCGCCGCCGGCCTGATCCCGCGAAGCAGCAGCCAGACGCAAAAGGAACGTGAAGCTGCGGTAAGTCATCAAGCGTGCAGACGATCTTCACCCGCGCCAAACAAATTGCTGGTGCAGCGGCCACAGAGGGAGGGGTGTGCTGGATTGACGCCCACGTCGTCCCGGTAGTGCCAGCAGCGCTCACATTTAGTGCCATTTGAGGCTGTAGCCCTTATTTCAATAGCGTTACCAGCTACCAAATCAATAGCGGATGTGATGAAGACAAACTTCAAATCATCGCCCAAGCTGGCCAGCAAAGCATGGTCATCAGCACCCACGGTGAGCGCGACCTTCGCTTGCAACGACGAGCCGACCTGGCCGTCCGCGCGCAGCACCTCGATGTCCTTGTTGGCGGCCTCGCGCAGCTCGCGGATGCGACGCCATTTGGCAAGCAATGGATCGTTGGGTGACATCAATCTGGCTGCCAGGCTTTCGTTCCAATGCGGGAACTCTGAATACGTCTCCAGAAAAATCGACTCCGACGAGCCGATGACTTTCCATGCTTCCTCGGCGGTAAAACTGAGGAACGGCGCCATCCAGCGCAGCATCGCGTGCGTGATCTGGTGCAGCGCAGTTTGCGCGCTGCGCCGGGCCAGTGATTTGGGGGCGGTGGTGTAGAGCCGGTCTTTGAGCACGTCCAGGTAAAAGCCGCCCAGGTCTTCCGAGCAATAGAGCTGCAGCTTGGTCACCACCGGGTGGAATTCATAGACCTCGTAGTGCGCCAGGATGTCGGCTTGCAACTCGGCCGCACGGCTCAGGGCGTAGCGGTCGATCTCCAGCATCTCACTCAAGGGCACGACGTCGGTGGTCGGGTCAAAGTCGCTGATGTTGGCCAGCAAAAATTTAAGCGTGTTGCGGATGCGGCGGTAGGTGTCCACCACACGGGCGAGGATTTTGTCGTCGATGCCCAGGTCGCCCGAGTAGTCAGTCGCGGCGCACCACAGGCGGATGATCTCTGCGCCCAGCTTGTCGCTGACCTGCTGGGGCGCAACCACATTGCCCTCGCTCTTGCTCATCTTGCGGCCCTTGCCGTCCACGGTGAAGCCGTGCGTGAGCAGGCCCTTGTAGGGCGCGTGGTCGTACATGGCGCAGGCGGTGAGCAGAGAGCTGTGGAACCAGCCGCGATGCTGGTCGTGGCCTTCCAGGTACAGGTCGGCAGGCCAGGTGGATTGGGCGGCATGGCTGTGGCGCAGCACGTGGTCATGCGTGGTGCCGGAGTCAAACCACACGTCCAAAATGTCGGTGCACTTGGTGTAGTGCGGGGCATCTTCACCCAGGATGGATTCGATGCTGACCTTGCTCCAGGCCTCCACGCCGCCAGCCTGCACCATGGCAGCGGCTTGGTCCATGATGGCCATGGTGCGCGGGTGCAACTCGCCGCTGTCTTTGTGGATGAAGAAGGGCAGAGGCACGCCCCAGTTGCGCTGGCGGCTGATGCACCAGTCGGGCCGACCGGCAATCATGTCGCGCAGGCGGATTTTGCCGTTCTCGGGGTAGAAGCGGGTTTCTTCGATGGCGGCCAGGGCGAGTTGGCGCAGGGTCTGTGCCGCCTTGTCCTTGGTGAAGACCCCTTCACCTTCGTCCATGCGCACAAACCACTGCGCAGCGGCGCGGTAGATCACCGGCGTTTTGTGACGCCAGCAGTGCGGGTAGCTGTGCGTGATGTCGTGGCTGGAGAAGAGTCGCCCGGCATTGCGCAAGGCTTCGATGACCACCGGCACGGCTTTCCAGATGTGCTGGCCGCCGAACAGGGCGAAGTCGGGCTCATAGGCCCCGTTGCCCTGCACCGGGTTCAGGATGTCGTCGTATTTCAGGCCGTGCGTCACGCAGCTGTTGAAGTCTTCCACGCCGTAAGCGGGTGCGGAGTGGACAATGCCGGTGCCGTCGGCGTCAGTGGCGTAGTCGGCCAGGTAGATGGGCGAGAAGCGACGGTAGCCCTCGTCCACGTCGTGCAGCGGGTGCTTGAAATGCAGCAGACCGAGATTCGCGCCTTTGGTGGTGGCCACGACTTCGCCTTCGAGTTGGTAACGCTCCAGGCATTTCTCGACCAGCGAGGCGGCCAGCACCAGGTAGCCGCGTGGTGTCTTCACCAGCGCGTAGTCCAGGTGCGGGTTCAGGTTGAGCGCTTGGTTGGCGGGCAGGGTCCAGGCGGTGGTGGTCCAGATCACGGCGAAGGCCGGTGCGTCGATTGTGGCGACGCCAAAGGCAGCAGCAAGCTTGTCGAGGTCCGCGCACTCAAAGCCCACATCTAGCGTGGTGCTCTTCTTGTCCGCGTATTCGATCTCGAACTCGGCGAGCGAGGAGCCGCAGTCAAAGCACCAGTACACCGGCTTCAAACCCCGGTACACAAAGCCGCGCTCCATGATGCGTTTCAAGGCACGGATTTCATTGGCCTCGTTGCCGAAGTCCATCGTGCGGTAGGGGTTGTCCCACTCGCCCAGCACGCCCAGGCGTTTGAAGTCGGCCATCTGGCCGGCGATTTGCTCGGTGGCGAAGGCGCGGCTCTTGGCCTGCACGTCGTCGCGCGACAGCTTGCGCCCGTGCAGTTTCTCGATGGCGTTTTCGATTGGTAAGCCGTGGCAGTCCCAGCCCGGCACGTAAATCGCGTCCATGCCCTTGAGCTGGCGCGCCTTGACGATCATGTCCTTCAAAATCTTGTTCACCGCGTGGCCGATGTGGATCTGGCCATTGGCGTAGGGCGGGCCGTCGTGCAGCACAAACTTGGGCGCGCCGCAGCGTGCATCGCGCAGCTTTTTGTAGATGCCTTTGTCCTCCCACTCCTTGACCCAGCCCGGCTCGCGCTTGGGCAGGTCGCCGCGCATCGGGAAGGGGGTGTCGGGCAAGTTCAGGGTGCTGCGGTAGTCGGGCTTGGCCTCGGACGTGGTGGCGGACTGGGTAGCTGACTGGGTTGGGGCGCTGTTTTCAGTGGTCATGGGAAGGCGTGGAAGCAAAGTAGGCACGCGCTTCATCACAATCCTTGGTGATGCCTTTTTGAAGGGCATCCAGGCCGTCGTACTTGAGCTCGTCGTGCAGTTTGTAGAGCAGCTCTACGCGGATGATTTTACCGTAGCCCCCGTCGGTCCCCAGGGGGGCGGGCCAGTCCAGACAATAGGTTTCGAGCAGCACCCGCCCTCCGTTGACATCGGTCGGATCAAGGGAAGGGCGAATGCCCAAGTTCGCCACGCCTTGCAGGGGCTGAAGCGTCAAACCATGGACCAGCACCGCAAAAATGCCGCTGGCCGCAGGCTTCCAGTGGGCAAAGCGCAGGTTGAGAGTGCGAAAGCCTAAAGAGCGCCCCAGCTTGGCCCCATGCAGCACATGACCAGAGATGTGGTACGGGTGGCCCAGCAGTCGGGCGGCGTCCTGCATGCGGCCTGTGGCCAGTGCGTCGCGCACAGCCGAGCTGGAAACGCGCAGGCCGTGCACCTCATAGCTCATCATGCGCGCCACGTCAAAACCAGCGGCCACACCGGCGGCGTCCAGCATGGCGTAGTCACCCGCCCGTTGGGCGCCAAAGCGGAAGTCGTCGCCCACCAGCACGTAGCGCACCCCCAGCCCTTTGATCAACACATCGGCGATAAAGGTCTGGGGCGACAGGGCTGCGAGCCGGGCATCGAAAGGCAGGACGATGGTTTGATCGACCCCGCAGCGTTCGAGCTCGGTCAGCTTGTCGCGCAAGGTGCCCACGCGGGCGGGTGCGAGCTGGGGTTTGTGGCTGATGGCTGCAAAGTAGTCGCGTGGGTGCGGCTCAAACGTCATCACACAACTGGGCACGCCACGTTGCCGCGCCTCGCCGCGCAGCAAGGCCAGCATGGCCTGGTGCCCTCGGTGAACGCCGTCGAAATTGCCAATCGTCAGGGCGCAAGCCGGGGCAATGCCGGGGTGGTGGAAGCCGCGAAAAACCTTCATGGAGTCGGGTGGGTTTTGAGAGAGGGAAAAGACAAAAACAGGGTATATTGTGGCGTAGTGGACCAAGGGGACAGCCCCTGTAGGTCACCCGAGACGTTGACGTTCCGAGTTGCTGGTTGTTTTGACCATTTCAGGAGGCGTGTTTTGAAAGTCTTGAAGCTGTCGGCCCAAGGGCTGCCCCAATCGTGGATTTCGCTAGAGCAAGCGGTGATTCATTACGCCGCCGATGAGGTGCGCTGGGAGTCCGGCGGCGAGGTGGC
>JANPNG010000202.1:0-15641 GCA_031427355.1 Hylemonella sp. | reverse complement strand
GTGATGTCGGCAATCGCGTACTTGCTTTGGGAGCGCAGCACGGTCTGGTTGGGCAGGCCCAGCAGCTCCTGCTCAATCGGGATTACCACGCGCGACTCCACCTCTGCCGGGGTCATGCCCGGTGCTTTCAGGATGATCTTGACCTGGGTGGTAGAGACGTCAGGGAAGGCGTCAATCGGCAAATCGCGAAACGCCAGCACCCCCGCCACCACCCCGGCCGCCGTGAGCAAAAGCAGCAACAGTCGCTGCGACAGGGCCAGCGCAATCAGACGTGACAACATCATTTGGCCTCAGCGCCCAAGCCCAGCCAGGCACCCTTGATGGCGATCACGCCCTTGACGGCCACCACATCACCGGCCTTGAGGCCCGCCACGATGGGCGTCTCGCCTACGCCCGCCGCACCAGTCTGCACCGCCACCGCGCGAAAGGCCTGGGTCTGGCGCACAAACAGATAGCTTTGCCCACCCTGTTGGACCAGGGCTTGGGTCGGCACGCTCAAGACCCCGGCCGCACCCGATTTGAAATCCGCCAGGGCCTGCGACGGCAATAAGCGCAGTTGCACGAACTGGTTGATGCGCAGGCAATCTTCGCGCCCGCTCAGGGCCGCACGCAGCAGCACGCCCTGAGTGGCACTGCTGACCTGGGGTGCCACTGCCATCAAGCGGGCCGTGGTCTTGCAGCCTTCCACTGCAAACGGGTCGCCCACGCGCAAACCCTGCGCTTGCGCAGCCGTAGCCTGCAACTCAATCGCCAAGCGCCCGCCACGGGCAATGTGCGCCACCGGGCTGCCAAGCTCCAGCCGTTGTCCCGGCATCGCCGTTTGCTCCAGCACCACCCCCGCCACCGGGGCCACCAATGTCAACTGGGGTGACAGGCTGGCACTGGACGCTGCCTGGGCCAGCGCCGCCTCACCCATGCCCGCAAGCCGCAAGGCCTGACGCCTTTCTTTGGCGACCAGCGCGGCCATGTCGGCCTGGGCCAGCGATTCATTGCGCCGATGCTCGGACACAATGCCTTCGCTAAACATCTGCTCGTCCCGCGCGGCCTTGCTCTGGGCCAGCCGCGCCTGGGTCTGCGCCAGCAGCCACTCGCGTTGCCACTCCACCAGTTGCGGGCTCACGATGCGGGCCACTGGCTGACCGGCGCGCACCGTCTCCATCGGTGTCACCAGCACCGCTTGCACCACGCCGCTCACCGGCATGGTGAGCACATCACTTTGCTGTGCGGGTAGCAGCACTGTACCCTGCAAGACTAGGCCGCTCGCTCCGGCGGTGCGCGGCTGCACCACCACGGTCTGCACCCCGGCACCGGCGTCGAGCTTGGCGCTCCAGGGGATCAGCGGTGCGGGTGTCTGAGACTGCGCCTGTACCGACACCGCAACCGCCGTCAACAGGCAGCCCTTGGCAAGGCCATCCAGACGTGTTAAGAGCATTCTGAAAAATTGAGGCATGGGGAAACTTCTTCACTGATCGTTCGGCAGGACGTTGACGAAACGACTTGCCACTCTACTGCATCCTCCGTTCGTTCCGCTTAAGGGCGTCTTGAAAGCGACGCCGATAAGCAGTCCGGTCGACGGCTCCGCCCTGTGCAGCAGGGGCTGACCCTAGGCCCGAGCAGGCGCGCGCTCGCTCGCTTATTTTGAAAGATCGAGGATGAGAGTGGACTGAATCATGCCCGGCTGGTCCGCATCAGCCATCGCCACCGGCTTGGCGGCCACCCGCGACGCATCCAGGCCGCCGATGCCGACCAGGTAGCTCAGGATGGCGTTGCTGCGCTGCTGACCCAGGCCGAGCAACTCGGTGTTTGCCAGGGCTTGGTGCTCCGCAACACGCATGAACATGGCTTCGTAAAAATCCCGATCCGGACTGCCTCGTCCGACCAGAGCCAGCACCAGGTTGACGCGCTTGGCTGGCTGGCCCGAGGCCTTCTCGTAGTCGGCCGTGAACTTGGCCACGCTGTCTTTGCCCGCGCGCTCTTCGAGCAGTTGCTCAATGTTTCGCTGGGTTGTGCCATTGTCAAAATTCAGCGGTGCCGGGTCGTCCGCCATCACCGGCTTGATCCCCAGGCGCTCGGCCAAGCTGCGGCGCGCTGCCACCGTGCGCAGGGCCGCGCCGTCCTGGCGCGGGTCATAGCGCCCCTCAATCACTAAACGCAACTGGGGACGCTGCTGGAGCACACGGGCGATGTTGTTGAGCTTTTCGCGCTCCGGGGGTGCCAGCAGCGTGTGACCCGCTTCAAAGCCGATAGCATCGATCTTTTCAGTACGGGCACCAAACAGTGCGGCCAGGGCACGAAACGGGGCGCTGACGATGTTGACCAGTGCCGTGCGTAGCGCCTGCCCAATCAAATGACCATACGTGAATTCAGGGTTATCGACATTGCCCCGCACCGGCACCGTCAGATCGATTTTGCCGTTGGCATCGGTCAGCAGCGCGATCGCGAGATCGAGCGGCAGATCAAGCGCAGACGGGCTTTCAAAGCGATCACCCAGCGTGAATTGATCGAGCGAGACTTTGTTTTCGCCCAACAACTGGCTGTTAATGAGTTTGTATTGAAGATCGAGCGTCAGCTTGCCGCTGGTGATGCGGCGTCCGGCGAAGGTGGCACTGTAGGGCGAGAGTGCGGACATCTCGATATTGCGAAACGACACCAAGACATCGGTGAACGCTTTAGGCTCAAACGGATTGATCGTCCCATCAATCTTCGCCTGGCCAAACTCATCCACCCGGCCTTCGAGTTTTAACACTGCGCGGGTGCCAGGCTCGGTCGAAAGACCGGACATCGCCCCCGTGAACCCACGGATCAAGGCCGAGAAGGGCAGGAGCAGACTCTGGTCGGAGAAATCCAGTTCGCCGCTGCCGACATGCATGCGTTCCACGTTCATGATGAAGGGTGCAGCCCCTGCTGCTGGCGCAGCAGGGGCTTGGTCCTGCGCCCGCGCCTCGCCGGTTCTTGGCGTGCTCGTCGGCGCCGGGCGGGTGCGCATGATGCCGCTCAAATTGGTGCTGCGGTCCTTGGCGATGGCGATTTTCCCCTGGGGCGCGAACAAACGCAGGTTCTCAATCCGCGCCATTCTTTTCCCACTGTCAATCTCTATGCCTTCGGCCAGCAAGCCCTTCCACCCGATCAGGCGCTCGCCGCTGGGGGTCTGATCAAGCCGTACGTTGTTCAGACCCGCCTGGCCGACAAAGCGCAGGCCGGGGGTATTTCCTAGTCCGCGCCAATCGAGCTGCCCGCTCGCGTCAGCCGAGCCCGCCCTGAGTTTGAGTGTCGTGTGCTTCGCCAGCCAGCCATCCAGGGGGACAAGTGCCACCTGGCGCGCCTCCAGTTTCAGTGTGAGCGTTTGCTGCTCGGGCGCGACGCTGCCCGCCAAACTGAGCGCGCCCCCCTGCTTGATTTGCAAACTGGCTTCAATCGGTATCACACTCTTGGCCTGGGTGCTCAGGTTCTGGGCCCTGATCTGAATCGCCTGTAGGTCCAAAGTCAGGGGCGGTGCCATGCCGCGATCCTGGAATGTCAGTGCGCCATCGTTCACCTCAAAGGCGCGAATTTCAGCGCTGAGGGTCGAAGGCTCAGAGGGTTTGATCTGCCGGGTCTGGAAGGCGCGGGCGAGATTGATAAGGCCATCGGCGTCGCGCACCATATGGGCCACAGGTTGGCTGATCTTGACGCCATCGGCGGAGAATTTTTGGCTGGAAAAATCAAACGACCCCCCGGACAAAGACGCCCCCGCCAGAGTCATCAAAGCCTCTTGGGCATCGGCTTCGGCGACGCGCACCCCTGCCAGCGCCAGCGCAATGCCTTCCACGTGGCCCCGCAGCTGCGTACCGAGCGTGGCTTTGAGGCTGGCGCGCAAGCTGGCGTGGGCAATGTCCGCCTGGAGCGGGCGCACAAAAGCCTGATCCAGCACGCTCAAACGGACCTCGCTGATGTCCACCTTGTCGATGGCGACTTGCCAGGGCGCGTCAGGCGAGTGCTCGGTCGCGGGCGGGATCACAGGCTTGGCAGCCCTGCTCGGCTGGGCCGCTGGCGCGGCGAGTTGAGCCCAATTCACGGTGCCATCGGCGTCGATGACGGTGTTGACGACCGCCTGGCGCAGCGCCAACTCGGCAAACTGCAGTTGGCGCTCGAGCAGGTTGAAGGTGCCCCCGGTCAAGGCCGCTTCCCGTGCGCTTAAAGCGGCTTGCGCCTGGCCTTTTTGCCGCACCGTGATGTCGCTGACCTTGAGCGCCATCGCGCTGGCCGAAGCCTCGATCTTGCGCTGCGCATAGCGCGCGTGGTACTGGAGCGACAGTTCCGCGCTGCCCCCCGGTTCCTCAATTCGAAATTTGTCCTGCACGAATTGCCATAGCGTGGCAAGTTTCAGATTTTTAAGCTCGATCTGGCCCTCTGAAGCCATGGGCGCCAGGGACAGCGTGCCGCGCCAGCTCAAAGTTCCGCCTTCGGGCGCACGGGCCGACAGCGCGTAGTCGCCACGGTGGTCGGGCAGTGTGGCCAGGTCATGCAACTCAAACTCCACCGGTTCCAGCCAGGTGCTGGCCGCTTGGGCGAATGACGCGTCGGTGAAGCTGGCATGACCCTGCTTGAGCACCAGCTTTTGCAAGAGCAGGCGGGGCAGCTCATCGGTATTGTCTTTGGGCCGTGCTTCGGCTTGGTCCGAGGGCTTGATCGGTGCCAGCTTGGCCAGATTCAGCGCGCCGCTCGCGTCAAGCGCAAGGTTGAAGCGCGGGCGTTCGATCGTGATCTCGGCGAACGTCCAGACCCGGCGCAACAGGCTGCTGCTTTCAAAATCAACCCACAGCCGCTCAAAAGCAAGGGCCGGTTGCACGCCGCCAGCTTCGGTGAGCGCAAAGTCGCGCACCTCGACCGTGAGGTTGAAGGGGTTCAGGCGAATGGCGCCGACCGTGGCGGAAGCGTTCAACTCGGTCTTGAGGAGCTGCGGCAACTCCCGCTGCAACCACCAGGGCACCAGCACAAAGCCCGCCAGCGCATAAAGGCCAAGCGCAGCGAGCGCCAGTACCCCCGGCAGTGACCATAAAACCTTCAATACCCGCTTCATGAGCTATTCCTTTGCGCGCTGTCCAAGCCGGTCCATCTTACTGCCTGGTGGACGTCGAAACAGCCAGGGCCAGCGGCCCATAAAGTTCACACTCCTCGCTACAATTCCTGATGCTTTTGCGACACTTTCTTTCTCCTCTGGGTCTGAGCCTCTTGTGCGTCTGGGTGGCTGCAAGCCCCCCCGTTCTGGCGCAAAGCCCCACGGCCGCAGAGTTCCAGGCGGACACGGGTCGCTTCGCCCTGCACGCCCAAACCACCTTCATCTGGCAAGCCAAACCCGCCTTTGGTGCCGCCTACACTGGCCCCAACAGCCTCAGTCCGCTGGAGGAGCGCGCCTACTCTTTCACCGCCACTGCCGACATCGGCTTGCGCCTGTGGGACGGCGCACAAATTCACCTCAACCCCGAAGTCGCCCAAGGCGTGCCCCTATCCCGCTTGACGGGCGCAGGTGGGATTTCCAACGGCGAGTTAGCACGTACTTCTGGGCCAGAGATCAGCAGCTACCGCGCACGCCTGTTTTTGCTGCACCGCTGGAACGCCGGGGGCGACATCGAAGCCCTCGCGCCCGGCTTTAATGAAGTCGGTGGTAGCGCCAGCGCAAAGCGCTGGACCCTGGTGTTGGGCACGTTTTCACTGCTCGACTACTTTGACCCCAACCCCTACGCCAAAGACCCGCGCAGCCAGTTCTTCAACTGGTCTTACCTGACCCATGGAGCCTGGGATTACGCCGCCGACGCGCGCGGTTACAGCAACGGCTTGGTGCTGGAGTACCGCAGCCCTACCTGGGCTGTGCGCGCGGGCCGCAGCATGCTGCCGGTGGAGTCCAACGGCCTGACACTAGACGGCAATTTGGGCCAGCACTACGGCGACCAAGTCGAATTCGAGTCCGACTTGCCGCTGCGCCTGCCAGCCGGCCCGCTGCGCGCCCGCGTGCTGGCTTTTCGCAACCAGGCGGTGATGGGCAACTACACCGACGCGCTGGCCCTCGGAACGGCAAGCAATTCCACGCCGAATGTCGCTCTGGTGCGACGGGAGCAGACCAAAACCGGCTGGGGCTTTACCCTGCAAGCGCCGCTATCGGAAGACTCGGGCCTGTTCCTTCGCCTGAGCCGCAACAACGGTGAAACTGAAACCTTCGCCTTCACTGAAATCGACCAACAAACCGCGCTGGGCGGCCAGTTCACCGGCGCACCCTGGGGACGCCGTTCTGACCGCTGGGGCCTGGCCTTGGCGATCAACGAACTCTCGTCGCCCCACCGCGCCTACCTGGCCGCAGGTGGGCAAGGCTTCTTCCTAGGGGATGGGGCATTGAATTACGGCCCGGAACGCGTGCTGGAGACCTGGTACCGCATCGCCCTGCCCGATTTAGCGACTCACGCCGGTCGCGTGCAATCGGCGGTGTCGCTGGGCTGGCAGCACATCACCAACCCCGGCTACAACCAGGACCGTGGGCCCGTTCACACCTACTCACTGCGCTGGCACAGCGAGTTTTGAACCCATGAGACAGCGCCTGTTCACCACGCTCGCCTTGATGCTGATAGGTTTGCAAACCGCATCGGCACAACCCTCGGATGCGCCAGGAGAAACCGCCCACCCCTTTAAACTCACCACCGGCTTGTACCAGTACAGCGACGCTGACGGGCAAAGAAGCAACGCCGTGGACATCAATCTGCGCCACAGCTCAGGCCTGGGCAATCTGTGGATCGGTCACTTTGTATGGCAAGCCCAAGATCTGACACAAGACCGCGTGGGTTGGGACCGCACGCTCCCGCTCAACACGCCCGTCGGCGAGCTGCGCCTCATTCCCTCGGTACAACTCGCCACCGGTGGCGCCTGGAACGGCAGCTTCGGGCTGGAAACTGGCGAGACCTGGTTTGTGGGTGCGGGCCTGGGGCGTACCAATCTACGCGACTCGGTTAGTCTGAATTTCGACCCCAACGACTCTTACACCGTCTCTGGGGGCTACCGCTGGCCCGACAGCCAATCCTTGTCTTTTTTGCTGGTGCGAGACAACCGCCTCAACCCTGACCAGCGTCACCTGCACCTGATCTACCGAACACCACGGCCAGAACAACACCGATTGACGCTCGACCTGCTGCTGAAGTCAGGTCTGGTGGAGGGCGAAGCCATAGAACGCACCGGCTTGTCCATTGCCTACGACTGGCCACGTTGGTTTGTGCGCGTGAGCTACGACCCCAAGGCCAACTTCACGCCGCAAGACCTGTGGCGACTGGCCGTCGGAACGCGATTTTAAAGAAGGCCTCCCAAAATTGTGTATAACTTTGTGAATAGACTTCTAATAGAAGTATGGTTATCCACAGAAATTTTATTTATTGAAAGTTGTCCCTATTTTCAAGACAGCACGAACACCCAGCTACGCACATCCTTCAAACGTATGTAAGTCATTGAAAATAAAAGAAAAAAATTAATTATCCACAGTCAGGTCGCACCCTTACTACTACTACTATCTTTAATTAAATACATTAAGAAAGATATAGCACGGCAACTTTTGGGATTCCCATCTCATCCGGTCTCAGTGTCATTTTTACCAAGTACCGTATGCATTCTTCTCCGCCCACCCACCTTGGCACCCTGGGCATCGACTTCGGTACCTCCAACTCGGCCCTGGCCTGGGCGGGTGCAAACGGCTTGGCACAGGCGTTGCCCTTGGAGGGCCAGACTTACAGCCTGCCCACCGCCATTTTTTACAACGCCGAGGAGCGCAGTACTCACTTTGGTCGCGAGGCCATCCAGCTCTACCTGGCGGGCACCGAGGGGCGGCTCATGCGCTCGCTCAAAAGCCTGCTGGGCAGCCCGCTGCTGGGTGAAAAAACCCTGGTCAACGGCCAGCTCCTGAGTTTTCAGGACATCATCGCCAGCTTTCTGACCGAGTTGCGCCTGCGTGCCACGCGGCAACTGGGGGCGTCACCGGCGCGCGTGGTGATGGGCCGCCCCGTGCATTTTGTGGACGACGACCGCGCGCGTGACCAACAGGCGCAAGACGCCCTGCTGCAAGCCGCGCACCAGGCCGGGCTGGCGAATGTGAGCTTTCAGCTGGAGCCGATTGCCGCCGCGCTGGACTACGAGCGCCGCGTTAGCCGCGAGAGCCTTGTGCTGGTGGTGGACATTGGCGGGGGCACCTCCGACTTCACCGTGGTGCGCCTGGGCCCCGATCGCGTGACTCAGGCCGACCGCGCGCATGACGTGCTGGCTACCAGCGGCGTGCACATTGGAGGCACCGACTACGACCAAAAACTCAACCTGGGTCAGGTCATGCCCCTGTTGGGCTTGCGCCACCAGGGACCTCGTGGGCGAGAGGTCCCCAGCGCCGTGTTTCATGACCTGGCCACCTGGCATTTGATCAACTGGCGCTACACGCAGCGTGCTATGCGCGAGGCGCAAGCGCTGCGTGACGACTACCTGGACCCGCGCCTGCACCAGCGCCTCATGCGCGTGCTGAGCGAGCGCCTGGGCCACCGCATAGCCAACGAAGTCGAGCAGGCCAAGATTGCCTGCTCGCGCAGCGGCCAAGCCGTACCCATCGACCTGGCTAGCATCGAGCTCGGCCTGCACGCCCCGCTGGACAGCGCAAGCATGGTTCAGCTGCTGCATGAGCCCTTGTTGCAGGTGGTGGCCTGTGCCCATGAATGTGTGCGCCGCGCCGGCCTGCCCAAGGGTCGGCTGGACGCGGTCTACCTGACCGGAGGTTCCTCGGCGCTGGCACCCTTCCAGCAGGCACTGCGCGCAGCTTTCAGCGACACGCCGCTGGTGGAGGGTGATTTGTTTGGCGGGGTGGCGGCGGGCTTGGCCTATTCGGGGCGTGGGCGCTAGGGCGTGAAGCACATTCAGACCACCATTTTTAATGATGGTTTGTGGCTCTAGCCCAATTTATATGTGCGTAAGCAGCTATTAAATCAGTAGCGGATTGGGGGCTGCCTTGAAGCGCACCATGGCCCGCAAGCCGGTCCCTTCAGGTGCCGGGCCGAGCTCGAAGACCGCCCCCATCACCTGCGTAAACCTGGCCACGATGGCCAGGCCCAGGCCCGCACCCTGACCCAGTTGCTGTGCCGCCTTGCCGCGCGCGCCGCGCTGCATCAGGTGCTGGCTTAGCTCCGGGCTCAAGCCCGGGCCGTTGTCCACCACCGACAGGGTCACGGTGTCGGCCGCCTGACTCAGTTCGACCGTCACGGTACTAACGCGCCCCTCAGGCGCACGACCATGGCGCAGGGCGTTGTCAAGCAGATTGCCTAGCACGCCCTCGATCAGGGCCGCATTGCCCATGACTTTAAGGTCTTGGTTCAGCGGCTGCTCCAGCCCCTGCACGCCCAAGTCCACCCCGGCCGCATCGGCGCGTGGCAGGTAGCGCAACACGGTCTCCTGCACGATGACGTCCAGCGCCACGGCTTCGGTAGGCACACCGGCATCGGCCTCTTCGGCCAGCGCCAGGGCCAGCAGTTGCTCCACCAGCCGACTGGCGCGCGCCTCACTGGCGGTGATACGCAAGAGTTGCTCGCGCCACACATGGGGCTCGTGCTGCGCCAGGCCGTACTCGGCCAGCGCGCGGATGCCGGCCAGCGGCGTGCGCAACTCATGCGCCACATTGCCGGAGAACTCGCGCTGGGCCTGCATGCTTTGGCGCACGCGCGCCAGCAGCGCATTGGTGGCTGTGCCCAGCTGCTCAATATCGCTGGAAGTCGCCGAGACGGGCACCGGTGCCAGGTCGAGCGCGTCGCGCTGGTTGATGGATTGCTGCAATTGCGAGAGCGGCCACAACTCCTGGCCAATCACCCGGCGCAGCCACACCGCCAGCAGCAGCAGCAGCATCACTTGCGGGATCACCGAGTAGAGCAACACGCTGCGCAACAACTCATTGCGGCTGCCCAGGGTCTGAGCCACCACCACCTCAAAAGGTGCTGGCTGGCGCACCACCACCACCACGCTGCGCAGGTTTTTCCCCTGGTATGCAATTTCGGAAAATCGGCTTTGCACTGTGCCCAGTGGTTTAGGGGCGCGTAAACCAGGATGACCCGCCAGTACGGAGCCATCAGGACGCAAAACCGCAAAGAAAATAGATTCACTGCGGTCAAACAGCACCGTACTCATTTCGCTGTTGGACAACGCCAGTGTTAGCACCGGTGCCGCGTCTTGCTCCTTGCCCTGTGGTTGCAACTTGACCCTGGAGGCCAGCGCATAGGCATCGTCCAGCAGGGCCCGGTCAAACGCGGTTTGCGCAAAGTAGTAGGCCACCCCCACGGTGACCGCCGTGCCCAGCAACCAGGTCAGTGCCAATGGCAGCAGCACATGGCTCACCACCCGGGCGCGCAGCGAGGGAAGACGTGAACCCGATTCGGGGCTGGAATCAAGGGGAGGATTCAGAGTTTTCTCCTTCGTTGGGCTCCAGCACATAGCCCAAGCCGCGCAAAGTGCGTATGGACGCGCCACTGCCCACCAGTTTTTTGCGTAACCGTGAAATAAACGCCTCAAGAGCGTTGCCGCCCAAGGCTTCATCGAAGTCGGACAATTTGTCCGAGAGAGCTCTTTTGCTGATCACCCTGCCCGGCGGCGTCATCAGCTCCCACAGCACTTCAAACTCGCGCGCGGGCAGGTCCAACACGGCGGCACTCAGCGAAAAGCGGCGCGCCTTACGGTCCAGCGCTAGCGCGCCGATTTCGAAATGGTCGTCTGTACCCTGCGTGCGTCGCACCAGGGCACGCAGGCGCGCCTCCACTTCGGCCAGCTCAAACGGTTTACCCAGGTAGTCGTCGGCACCGGCGTCCAGGCCGGCAATGCGCTCGTCGGTTCGGTTGCGTGCGGTCAGCACCAGCACCGGTGTGCGGTCGCCCCGCGCGCGCGCAGCGCGCAGCACTGTCAAGCCATTGCCCAGGGCCGCGTGCTCACCGTCAGAAACCGGCAAGTTCAGGTCCAAGAGCACAGCGTCAAAAGGCTGAACGCGCCAGAAGTGATCGGCCTGCGCCAGCGTCGTGGCCGCGTCCACCCGGTGCCCGGCGTCTTGCAGGCTGCGCCGCATCATCTCCAGCAGCACAGCATCGTCTTCAACCAGTAGGATTCTCATGGGCTACGCGTTTTTACTAGGTAAGCAAGTCAGTCGGTGGTCAGTCTGGCACAGGGACAATTCTGCGTATGAGCATACGACAGAACCTTTTGCTGACCAGCCTGGCCCTGGCCGCCGCCCAAGCGCTGGCGCAGACCTCCAGTGCCGTCCCAACGACCAATTCAACAAGCAGCCCGGCGAGCACCACAGCAGCCACCGCCCCCATCAGCCTGAACCAAGCCCTACAGGCTGCCCGTAGCAACCTGGACGTCGCCCTGGCCCGCCATGCGCTGGCCGGTGCGCAAGCCGACATCCTCAGTGCCAACCGTTCGCCCTTTCCCACGCTGAGCGCCAAGCTGGGGCAGATGGATTTGCAAAACGGCCTGGGTGACGGTAACTTTTTCACCGAAAAACGCGTGGACAAGTCCTTGGGCATGGACTGGACCTGGGAGCGCGGCAACAAGCGTGAGCTGCGCACCCTCACCGCCCGCCAAGCCGCCGCTGCCGCCCAGGCTGACTTGGACGAGGTGCGTACCCAGCAACTGCTGGCCGCCCAGGCCGGATTTTTTGACCTGCTGGCGGCGCAGGAGCGCGGTGTCCAAATCGGTCTGATCGAACGCAGCGCGGCCCAGCTTGCGGTTACGGCCAATAAACGGCTGCAAGCCGGGGATTTGTCGGCTCAAGACGCCAGCCGCACCGAGATTGAAGCCCAGCGCGCCCGCGCCGACCTGCAAGCCGCCGAGCTGGAGCGCCAGCGCGCCGCCATCAGTTTGTGGCAGCTCACGGGCATCGCCACGCCACCTCAACAGTTGCAAGCGCAGGCCGACTGGCCCGTGCTGAACGGCGTGCTAGCGCCATCGCCTGATCTGAGCGCCTTGATCGAGACCCGGGCCGACGTGCGCGCCGCCCAAGCCCGCGTACAAGCCGCCCAGGCCGCACTGGACAGCAGTAGCGCCCAAAAGGTGTCCGACATCACCGTCGGTGCCTCCTACGACCACTTCCCCGGCACCTCCACCGCGCTGATGGAGTTGCGCATGCAAATGCCCTTGCAGTGGGGCTACAGCTATCAGGGAGAGATCGCCCGCGCGGCCGCCCAGTTGGCCCAAGCCCAAGACGCGCTGGAAAAAGTGCGCCGCCTGGCCCAGGCTGAACTGCAAGGTCTGCAACAACTGACCCTGAGCACCGCCCAGCGCGCCCAGCGCTATGAGACCGAGATCCTGCCGCGCGCCCGCAAAGTGGCCGACGGGGCTGAGCTGGCCTACAGCAAAGGTGCCCTGTCCCTGACCGACCTCCTGGACGCACGCCGCACCCTGCGCAGCACCTTGCTGGACGCGCTCAATGCCCGCACCGACTACGCCCGCGCCTCGGTGGCCTGGCAGTTGCGCACGCAAACCGATAAATAAAAATTCTCTTTAGGAACTGCAGATGAATCGCTTTCTCCCCTTGTGCAAACTCTCTGTCTTGAGCTTGGCGACCTTGGCGCTGTTCGCCTGCACCGAAGCTCCGGCCCCCAAGCAAGAAACGCCCGCCCCTATCGTGCAGGGCAACCAGCTGCGCTTTCCCGCAGGGCATCCGCAACTGGCGCTGCTGGAACTGACCGCAGCCGCCCCGGCCAAGCCCATCACCATCGAGCTGCCCTCCAAACTGGTCTGGAACGAAGAACGCACCCAGCGCATCTACCCGGCTTTTGCCGGTCGCGTGATGGCCATCAAAGCGGATGTCGGGCAATCGGTGAGCACCGGCACGCTGCTGGCGCAACTGGCCTCGCCAGATTTCGGCATGGCCCAGAGTGAGACCGCCAAAGCCCTGGCCGACATGCACCTGACGCAAAAATCCATGCAGCGCCAGCGCGAGTTGTTCGAGGCCGGCATCGTCGCCAAAAAAGACCTGGAGCAATCCGAAGCCGATGCCGCCCGTGCCCAGGCCGAGGTGGAACGCGCGCAAGGCCGCACTCGTCTGTACGGTAGCAGCACCGGCGTCAACCAGCAACTGGCCCTGAGCGCCAGCATCAACGGCGTGGTGGTGGAGCGTAATTTGAACCCTGGCCAGGAAGTGCGACCGGACCAGTCCGGCCCCGGCGTACCCGCCCTGTTTGTGGTGACCGACCCGGCCTCGCTGTGGATCCAAATTGACGCGCGCGAGTCCGAAGTCGGCACGGTGC
The DNA here is from genome assembly GCA_031427355.1 of Hylemonella sp. Classification (GTDB taxonomy): domain Bacteria; phylum Pseudomonadota; class Gammaproteobacteria; order Burkholderiales; family Burkholderiaceae_C; genus CANCDA01. The sequence goes on along the minus strand of JANPNG010000202.1, from coordinate 2,370 downwards.
GCCCCGGGGCCACGTTTGAGCTGGCCGTGCCCACGCTGCCCGGTCAAAAGTTTGAAGGCCGCGTCATCACCGCCTCGGACTTCATCGACCCGGCCACCCGAACCATCAAGATTCGCGGCGTCATCGCCAACCCCAAGCGCCTGCTCAAAGCCGAGATGCTGGCCACGGCCCGCTTTGACCGAGTCTTTGATGCCGAGCAAGTGGTGGTGCCCGCCGCTGCCGTGATGTTGCGCGGCTCACGTCATTTGGTGTTTGTGCAAACACGCACCGGTGAGTTTGAACCGCGTGAAGTCGAGCTGGCCTATGAGGGCCCCAAGCAAGTCGTGATCAGCAGCGGCCTCAAAGCGGGTGAGCAGGTGGTGAGCGATAACGCCTTGCTGTTGGCCCGCCTGCTGCGCTTGGCGCAGGATGCCGCCAAAACCACCGAAGCACCGGATAGCAAGGCGGCTTACAAATGAAGCGCCTGATCCAGTACGCCCTGTACCAGCCCCTGTTCATCATTCTGGGGACGCTGCTGTTTGTGATGTCGGGCGTATTCGCCTTTAAAAATCTGTCGGTCGAGGCCTTCCCGGACGTGACGGACACCCAGGTGACCGTGATTGCGCTATTCCCGGGTCGCGCTGCTGAAGAGGTGGAAAAGCAAGTCACGCTGCCGATTGAAGTCGCTTTGTCGGGTCTGCCCAACGCCATCCGCGTCTTCTCGCACACGCAGTTTGGTCTGTCTTTCACCGTGGTCACTTATGACGACAACGCCAAGGTGCAAGAGGCACGCCAGCAGGTTAATGAGCGCCTGCGCAGCATTGACCTGCCGCAAGGCGTCATCGCCAACATTGCGCCCAATGCTACGCCAGTAGGTGAAATCATGCGCTACCGGGTGCAAGGGGACGGCAAATCCACCACCGAACTGCGTACGCTGGAAGATTGGGTGATCGAGCGCGCCCTGCGTCAGGTGCCCGGCATTGCCGACGTGGTGGCCATGGGTGGCTTCACCAAACTGTATGAGGTGCAACCCGATCTGGACAAGCTACGCGCCTACAAGTTGTCGTTTCAAAACCTGCTCGACGCGCTAGGGCGCGGCAACTCCAATGCGGGTGGCAGCTACGTGGCCCAAGGCGTGCAGCAGTACGCGATTCGCGGTATTGGCCTGCTGACCTCGGCGGACGACATTGGCGACATCGTCGTGGCCGCCCGCAACGGCACACCCATCCTGATTCGCGACATTGCCAAGGTCACCATCGGTGCCGTGCCGCGCCTGGGCGTGGTCGGCCAGGGCCTGGACGATGATGTGGTGACCGGCATTGTGATCATGCGCAAAGGTGAGAACGCCAGCGAAGTGCTCAAAGGCGTGAAGGCCAAAATTGAAGCTCTTAACGCCCATGGCTTGCCGCACGGTGTGCAGATCGTGCCTTTTTATGACCGCACCTGGTTGATGGGCAAGACGCTCAATACCGTGTTCAAAAACCTGGTGGAAGGTGCGCTGCTGGTGTCGCTGGTGCTCTACATTTTCCTGTCCAACTTGCGCGCCAGCTTGGCGGTGGTGGTGGTGATTCCGCTGGCCCTGCTTGCCACCTTCTTGGGCCTGAAGATCATGGGCGTGCCAGCCAATTTGCTCTCACTCGGAGCGATGGATTTCGGCATCATCGTGGACGGGGCGGTGATCGTGATCGAAAACATCATGCATCGGCTGGAAAAAGACAGTGAGAACATGTCCGACAGCGAGCGCAAGCAGGTCATCATTGATGCAACCAACGAGGTCGGTCGCCCCACGCTGTTCTCGATGCTCATCATCATTGCCGCGCACATTCCCATCTTCGCCTTGCAACGCCATGAAGGCCGCATCTTCCAGCCCATGGCCCTGTCCGTCACCACCGCCCTGGTGGGCTCGCTGATCTTTTCTTTGACCCTGGTGCCCCTACTGGCCTACTGGATGTTGCGCAAGAAGTTGCCGCACGGCGACAACCGCGTGGTGGCCTGGTCCAAGCGGGTGTACGCGCCGGTGCTGGATTGGGCGCTGGCCAACAGCCGCAAGGTCGTCGTCATCGCCTTGGTCATGTTTGGCCTGTCTATCGTCGTGGCCTCGCGTTTGGGCTCGGAATTTTTACCGGAACTCGATGAAGGCACGTTCTGGGTGAACTTTGGTTTGCCCACCAGCGTGTCCAACGAAGAGGCGTCCAATATCTTGCGTGATGTGCGCAAGACGCTTTCCACCATTCCCGAGGTGCGCACCACGGTGTCCAAAGCGGGCCAGCCCGAAGACGGCACCGACCCCAAAACCATCAGCATGGCCGAGGTGTTTGTGGATGTGAAGCCGCAGGAAGAGTGGCGCAAAGGCCTCACGCGTGACCAACTGATTGACCAGATGGACAAGGC
>JANPNG010000201.1:0-1725 GCA_031427355.1 Hylemonella sp. | reverse complement strand
TTTTCGCGCGCCACCAAAGACATTGATTTGCTGCTACCCGTGGACGCTGACAATAACGCTCGATTGCTGCAAGCCTTGACCACCGCTGCCGGGCAGCGCCAATGCCCTGCCCGCCCTGCGTCGCGAATGGATGGACAAAGGTCACTCCACCGCATTGGAGGGGGAGATATTTGTTGATCTGCTCTATGTTGCCGCCAGCCAGTCTTTTGAGTCACTCAAGAGCCACGTGCAAACCGTGATGCTGGAGGGCGTGCCAGTGGTGACCTTGGATGTCGACGGCATGCTGCTGACCAAGAAAACGACGCGAGAAACGGATATTCCTGATCGGTTGAAGTTGGACCGATTGAGGGGCGCTCTGCGCGCGCAATCGGTCGCGGTGCTTCCGTCCTCAAAATCCTGAAATAGCGGTCGCGGAGCCCCCGCATTGAAACGGACGTGGTCAAGTCGATTCCCCGACGGCCAGCACCTGATACACCACCACCAGTCGTCGCTGAGCTGCCTCCCAACCGTGGGGCTAGTTCAGGGGCTTGATCGCCGTGGAAAACATTTGGTTTTGATTTCTCAGGTAGGCCGCATAGTCATCCGGCCCCAATAGCTTGATCTGAGCCCCAAAGATGCTGAGATTGGCCGCAATCTGCTCGTTGTATTTTTCCGAGACTTTCTTCACGGCTTCATACAACGCATTCACCACCTCCTTGGGCGTGCCCTTGGGTGCGGAGATGCCATACAGCAACGGGCTGCCGACTTTGTAGCCCAGTTCCTTCAAGGTTGGCACGTCCGGGTAGGCTTTCATGCGGGTGTCCCCGAACACCGCCAGGGGCCGCAACGTTCCTGCGTTGATGTGCGCCTGAGCTGGGCCGATCGCCGTCGCGGCCATGTCCACGTGGCCGCCGAGAAGGGCCGTGATCGCGGGGGCGCTACCCTGGAAGGGGATGTGGTTCCACTTGACGGCAGCTTCTTTGGTGAAGATCTCACCTAGCAGGTGGGTGATGCCCATGCTTCCAGAGCTGCTGTAGGTCACCTTGTCTGGATTTTTCTTCGAGTGTTCGACGATATCCTTCATGTTTTTCCACGGCGAGGCGGACGCGACCACCAACATCAAGCCGCCTTCGGACAGAGCCGCCACCGGGGTGAACGATTCCAGCGAATACTTGATGTCCTTGTTGGCCAGCGGCACGACCACGATGGATCCTGGCGAGCTGCCGACCAGCGTATAGCCATCCGCTTTGCTGGTGGCCACCTGGCCCGCGCCGACGCCGCCGCCGGCACCTGGCTTGAAGTTCAGCACGACAGGCTGGCCGAGAAACTCGCCCATCTTGTCCGCGAACGGGCGCAGCATGTTGTCGGTATCGCCGGGGGCGAACGGAATTACCAGCTGGATGGGCTTGTTCGGGAAGGGCTCAGTTGACTGCGCCTGGGTGGGTAGAGTGGTCAGGGCGGCAACGCCAATGGCTGTCACGGCAAGAGCCGAGAAAAGACGATTGATTCGCATAAAGTCCTTATTTTTCGGGATCGATCTGCATCGCTTAGGCAAAGCGCGAGACCAGGTTGCAGGCACCGATGGTGGCTGTTAGTTCGACTGTCTTCAGTCGCAGCGGGCGCTCATGCCGCCATCGACGATGATTTCGATCCCGGTGACAAAGCGCGCTTCGTCCGATGCCAGGTACAGCGCGGCATTGGCCGTGTCGCGGCCATCGCCCATGAAGGGCATCGGAATGCGCGCTT
>JANPNG010000200.1:0-1942 GCA_031427355.1 Hylemonella sp. | reverse complement strand
GAGGTCGGCGTGGACTTGGAGGCCGCGCTGCTGCGCCTGCCCCTGAGCTTGCGCTTTCCCGATGGCTCAGGGCTGCAATTCCCCCTGCTGCCTGCCCCCCTCCCTGCCTCACTCGACGCCCTCATCGGCATCCTGCGCGCACGCGGCTGGACATGGCGCGACAAGCTGGCCCTACTGCAAATGGCGGGCCAATGGCAACGCAGCGGCTTTGTGTGCGACGCCTCGCTCACGGTGGCCGAGCTGTGTGCGCCTCTCACTCCGCGCGTACTGAACGAGCTGATCGAGCCGCTGTGCGTGTCGGCCCTGAACACGCCTGCCCACCAAGCCAGTGGCCAGGTCTTTTTACGGGTGATGAAAGACGCGCTGTTTGGTGTGCGGGGTGGCTCGCAACTCTTGCTGCCGCGCACCGATCTGTCCGGGCTGTTCCCAGCCCCGGCGGCGCGTTGGTTGGCCCAACGCGGAGGACGAGTGCGCCTGGGGCATCGGGTCACCGACTTGCGTTCACAAGGCTCGCAGTGGGTGGTGGATGAGGATGTTTTTGACGCCGTCGTTCTCGCGGTTTCATCCTCCAATGCGGCTCTAGCCATTGCAGAATGTGCGCAAGCAGCTCCTGAATCAATAGCAACTCAAACAGGAGCGTGGGCCAACATCACCCAGCGCCTGCAGTTTGAGGCCATCACCACCGTCTATACCTGGGCTCCCCATGCCGCGCTGGCCGCACCCCTGCTGGCGCTGCGCAGCGACGATCAAAACCCGTCCCAATTCGTCTTTGACCGGGGCCAACTCGGCGGGCCAGCGGGCCTGCTGGCCTGGGTGGTGAGCGCCAGCACGGGCGAGCGCGACGTCCTGCAAGCGCAGGTGCTGCAACAAGCCCACAGCCAACTGGGGCTGGCGCTGCAAGCCGTACAAACCGTGGTCGAGAAACGCGCCACCTTTGCCTGCACGCCAGGGCTGCAACGCCCCCCCGCCTTCATCGCCCCCGGCCTATTGGCCTGCGGCGACTATGTGGCTGGCCCCTACCCGGCTACGCTGGAAGGTGCGGTGCGCAGTGGATTGGCGGCGGTGAGCCACTTGTCATCACCCACCCCGCAAGACATTGCATAACTGCGCCATGTCCGCCACGCAGACATGCGGCTGCGCCTCATGCGTCCACACGCGATCATCCCGGTTCACCCACACGGTTTGCATGCCCGCACCCAGGCCACCCAGCACGTCCAGCGCGGCGTCATCCCCCACGTGCAGCACCTCATGCGGCGCAACACCTGCAAGATCAGCCGCCGCGTGGAAGATGCGCGGGTCGGGCTTGCCCACGCCAAAGTCTTGCGCGCTCAAACCCGCCTTGAAAAACTCACCGATGCCGACCTGGTGCACGTCGGCATTGCCATTGGACAGCGCCACCACGGGAAAGCGCGCGGCCAACCAGGCTAGCGCGGGTTTGGCATCGGCAAAGAAATCCACCCGCATGCGCTGGGCGATGAAGACGGCATAGGCGGGCTCGGCCAGCATGGTGTCTTCCCCCATGCGCTGCAAGGCCAGGCGAATCACCTCGCGCCGCAGCGTGCCCAAATCGTGGCCAATGTCCGGGCGGCTGCGCATCACCTCCTGGCGCAAGGCCAGGCGTTGCTCAGCGTTGATGAACACCGTGGCAGCACGGGGCGCGCGCGACATGAGCCAATCGCTCAGGGCGGCTTCTGCCCGCTCGATGGCGGGCCAGATCGGCCACAAAGTGTCGTCCAGGTCCAGGGTGATGGCTTTGATTTGGGAGAGGTCCAGCATAGGTGCGAGAGAATAGCGCATGCCTTTCAAACAAGAACCCACCTTCACCCACGGCCAGGCGCCCGTCACCGCCATCCTGCTGTGCAACCTGGGCACGCCTGATGCGCCCACCCCCGCTGCGCTCAGACGCTATCTGGGCGAATTTCTCAGCGACCACCGCGTGGTG
>JANPNG010000199.1:0-2576 GCA_031427355.1 Hylemonella sp. | reverse complement strand
GGGGGGGGGGCGCCCCCCGCCCGCGCCAATCTGGGGGTTTTGGGGGCCAAACCCCCCCCACTCTGCACCCCCGGGGCGTTGGGGGCCCCCCCGACCTGATCCCGCGATGACTCACCCCGCGATAGCTGATCTCGCGATAGACCAGCCAGACTCAATTTGAACAAAAGATCTCGGGCCATCACTAGGGAAACATCATTAGCTCTTGCGCATCACCACCAACCCCTTGAGGTACTCCCCCTCAGGAAAATTGATGGTCATAGGGTGGTCGGGTGCGCCGCCTAGGCGCTCGGTGATGAAGCCGTCCACGCCCGCATCAATACCGGCGGAGGCGACGATTTTGTGGAACAGGTCGGCACTAATGCCGCCCGAGCAAGAGTAGGTGAACAGTACGCCGCCAGGGGCCAGCAGCTTGAAGGCTAGGCGGTTGATGTCTTTGTAGGCCCGCGCGGCACGCTCCGCGTGCGCCGCCGTGGGCGCGAACTTAGGCGGGTCCAGCACGATGGCGTCAAACGTGCGGCCCTGCTCGATGAACTGGCGCAGTGAGGCGTTGACATCGGCGTCCATGAAGCTCGCGCGTGAAGCATCAAAGCCGTTGAGCGCCACATTGGCCGCCGCACGCGCCAGCGCCGGGCCGGAGGAATCAATGGAGGTGACGTGTGCCGAACCGCCAGCAAAGCCCGCCGCCTGCATACCCGACAGTGCCGCCACCGTGAAGCCACCGGTGTAGCAATAGCAGTTGAGTACGCGCTCAAAGTTCAGGCGCTGGGCGTAGTCGGCAAACTTCTTGCGGCTGTCGCGCTGATCCAGGTAGAAACCGGTCTTGTGGCCCTCTTCAATGCTCAGACCGAGCTGCCAGCCATGCTCACGCAGAACCAGCTCGGTCGGCCCATCACCCCGCAACCAGCCCTTCACTTCTGGCAGTCCCTCCTGAGCACGTGAACTCGCGTCGGAACGCTCGTACAGCTTGCTCAGGCCAGTGGCAGCCAAAAGCGCATCGGCCAAGACGTCTTTCCAGCGCTCGGCACCGCTGGAGAGAAACTGCGCCACCAGCGTGTCGCCGTAGCGGTCCACGATCAAGCCGGGCAGGCCGTCAGATTCACCATGGATCAGCCGCAAGCCGTCACTTTGAATGTCAAATCGCTCCCTGGCCCTTACAGCACTTTCACAAGCAGCTATTAAAAACGTAGCATCTATGTGCTGGGCTTCATCAAAGCTCCACGCCCGTGCGCGGATTTTGGAGGCCGGGCTGAAGGCCGCCCAGGCCAGAAACGCGCCTTCGTGCGACTCCACCCGCACCGTCTCGCCCGCATCGGCCCCGCCCCTGGCGATGGCGGATTCAAAAATCCAGGGATGACGGCGCAAGAGCGAGCGCTCTTTACCCTCTTTGAGGCGAATGGTTTTCATGGGGGTGAATTGTCGGCCTTTTCCGGGGATTGCCTGAGGGCGTTGCGGGATAAATTCCATGCACTGAATGACGCAAAACCAAAAGCGGGAGGCGAACATGAAATTCGATGGGCATCTATCTCACCTCAACCGTGGCAACGCGTTTGAAATCGACACGCTGCTGGCCATCTCCAGAGACTGTGTGCTGCCAGCACCTCGATCCGTCGCACCTGTGCCGATGGGCGCGCCCATGCGCATCGCCCAGCTCAAACACGTGCGCAGCTTTAACCAGAGCGAGAAGGTGACGCTGGAGACCGAAATGTCCACCCTGCTGGGGGCCTTGGTCAGAGCACAACAGTCCTACCTGACGCTGGCCTTGGCCCATATCGATGCGGAGCAACGCATCTTGGAGGATTTTCAAGTCGCCTGGTCCAGCCACCTGCTGCAAATGTCCGATGCCATGCAACTCTCGCTTCAGCGCGGCCCTTTGAGTCGAGCCCGGGGATGAGCGGCGTCATAAGCTTTAGCCAGATGCTGAAAATCCAGCCGCGTGTACACCTGCGTGGTGCTGATGTTGACGTGCCCCAGCATCTCCTGCACCGCGCGCAAGTCGCCGCTGGACTGCAAGACGTGGCTGGCAAAGGAATGTCGCAGCATGTGAGGGTGAACGGGTGTCGCCAATCCGGCTTGCAGGCTGCGGCGCTTGAGGCGCTGCCAGATGGACTGGGCGGTGAGGCGAGTGCCGTTGCGCCCCAGGAACAGGGCGTGGACGTCAACGCGTCCCACCGCGCCCCGGCCCCGCGCCGGGATCGTCAATGGCATTCTGAGCACCAGCCAATTTTTGAGCGCCGCCAGTGATGCCCGCCCTAGTGGCAGGGTGCGGCGCTTGTCGCCTTTGCCCAAGACATGAACCTCTGCCGCGTCCAAATCAAGCCAGCCACGCGCACTGGGGCTGGCCACAACATCCAACCCGGTCAATTCTGCAACACGCAAACCACTGCCGTAAAGCAGTTCCACGATGGCGGCGTCGCGCGCTTCTATCCAGGGGTCGGTGGTGTCTGAGCGAAACGCGGCCAACTGCACCGCCTCGTCCACACCCAGCGCCTTGGGCAGAGGGCGGGCCGCTTTGGGCGCGCGCACGTCGAGCACCGGGTTGCTGTCAATCAGCCCCTCGCGCCCCAGCCACACGTACA
>JANPNG010000198.1:0-3262 GCA_031427355.1 Hylemonella sp. | reverse complement strand
CCACAGTCAGCCGTCGTTGATGGACAAGCCAAGACCCTAGTCCAGACCCAGGCGACAAATTTCACCGAAGCCACCTTCGCCTTTGGCGGCAAGGCCTACCCCTATCGGCTCTATGTCCCCACAGCACCTACGCCCCCAGACGCAGGCCCACCCCTACAACGTCCGCTGATCGTGCTGTTGCACGGCTGCAAGCAAGACGCGCAGGACTTTGCCCAGGGCACGGCCATGAACGCGCTGGCCCAAGCGCACGGCTGCATGGTGCTCTACCCCGAGCAACTCCCCAAAGCCAACCAGGCCCGTTGCTGGAACTGGTTTGAACCCGAGCATCAGCAGCTGGATCAGGGCGAGCCGGGCATGATTGCCGCGCTCACGCGCCATGTGTTGAGCACCGACCACGCGGGTAGCCAGGCCGACCCAGACCGGGTTTACATTGCCGGGCTGTCCGCCGGGGGGGCCATGGCGGCGGTGGTCGCGGGCCTGTACCCAGACCTGTTTGCCGCTGTGGGCGTGCACTCCGGCTTGCCCGCGGGGGCGGCGCAAGACATGCTGTCGGCCTTTACGGCGATGCGCACAGGGGCAAAAAAATCCAAAGGAAAAAGCACACCAGCACTGCCGACCATCGTGTTTCACGGCAGCGCCGACACCACCGTTCACCCCGACAACGGTGAGCACATCACCGATGCGGCGCTGGCCGCGTTGAAGGCGTCGGGTTTGTTGCTGGAGAGGAGACAAAGCCAGGTTTCAAGTGAGGGCTCATCTTCGCAGCCGACCACCCAACGCATTGTTTACCGCAGTGCCGACGACGGCCCGTCTTATGTGGAGCACTGGCGCATTGACGAGGGCCCGCACGCGTGGTCAGGGGGGGACGCGGCGGGCTCCTTCACCGCGCCTGAGGGTCCCTCGGCCTCAGCCGCCATGCTGCGTTTCTTTCTTCAGCATAAAAAGCGGCTGCAGCCCAATGAAATGTAGTGTAAGCCGCTACTAAAAAAGTAGCAATTTCTATGCTTTAGAGACGCTCAAAAATCGCCGCAATGCCCTGACCACCGCCAATGCACATGGTCACCAGTGCGTAGCGGCCCTGGATGCGCTGCAACTCGTACAGCGCCTTGACCGTGATCAGCGCGCCGGTCGCCCCGATGGGGTGGCCCAGCGAGATGCCCGAACCATTGGGGTTGACCTTGGCCGGGTCCAGCCCCAGGTCGCGCGTGACGGCGCAGGCCTGCGCGGCAAAGGCCTCGTTGGCCTCGATCACGTCCAGATCGTTCACCGTCAAGCCTGCTTTTTTGAGCGCCAGTTGCGTGGCAGGCACGGGGCCAATGCCCATGTACTTCGGGTCAACGCCCGCATGAGCGTAAGCCACCAGACGCGCCATCGGCGTCAGGCCACGCGCCTTGGCAGTGCCCGCCTCCATCAGCACCACAGCCGCAGCGGCGTCGTTGATGCCGGAGGCGTTACCGGCGGTGACCGTGCCGTTTTCCTTGGCAAACACCGGTTTGAGTTTGGCCATATCGGCCAGCGTGCAGTTGGGGCGGAAGTGCTCGTCCAGCGTGTAGGCCAGATCACCTTTTTTGCTTTTGAGCATCACCGGCATGATTTGGGAGGTGAAGTAACCCGCCTCAGTGGCGCGCTGGGCGCGGTTGTGGCTTTGGACCGCCAGCGCGTCCTGCTCGTCGCGGCTGATGCCCCATTGGGCGGCGATGTTCTCGGCCGTCACGCCCATGTGGATGGCGTGAAACGGATCGTGCAGCGCGCCCGTCATCATGTCCACCATCTTGGTGTCGCCCATGCGCGCACCCCAGCGCATGTTGAGCGAGGCAAACGGCGCACGGCTCATGTTCTCGGCCCCACCACCAATGGCGATGTCGGCATCGCCCAGCAAGATGCTTTGGCTGGCATTGATGATGGCTTGCAGGCCCGAGCCGCACAGGCGGTTCACGTTATAGGCCGGCGTGCTCTCAGCGCAGCCGCCGTTGATGGCTGCCACGCGCGAGAGGTACATGTCTTTGGGCTCGGTGTTCACCACATGGCCAAACACCACATGGCCGACATCCTTGCCGTCCACGCTGGCGCGGGACAGCGATTCACGCACCACCTGCGCCGCCAGCTCGGTGGGGGCGATGTCTTTCAGACTGCCGCCAAAAGTACCAATGGCGGTGCGCACACCGCTGACAACAACAACTTCACGGGTCATGGGGATCTCCTGGGTTTGAAAAGGGTTAAGTCTAAGTGTGGCGCGTTTGGGCTACGCGAGGCTTACTTTGCCAGTTTGCCAGATCGGTGACACTGAGGACATGGTCATTGTGCAATTTTGAACTTAGCCGTTGTGAGGTGACATGAGCGAAAGTGTCCAAAAATGGCTGGAAAGAAACCGTCCAGCGCGCGTAAAAATCACCTACGACGTGGAAACCGGCGGCGCGCTAGAGAAGCGTGAGCTGCCTTTCATCGTGGGTATTTTGGCCGACCTGTCGGGCGACCGCTCTGATGCCGTTGCGCAGCCTTGCTACAGCCAGCGCACGATGCTGGACATTGACCGCGACAACTTCAACGACGTGATGGCGACAGCGCAGGCCATGGTCAGCCTGGACGATGCCGACACCTTGGGCGGCGTGCTTCACTTCACCTCGCTGGACGACTTCACACCTCTGGCCGTTGCGCGGGCTGTGCCCGCACTGAACCGTTTACTCCAGCAGCACGCCCAGCGTGTACAGGGTGGCCAACCCAGCACCGACATCGATGCCTTGCTGGGCCCACAGTTGCGGGCCATTCTGCACGCCCGGAATTTTCAGGCACTGGAGGCGACTTGGCGCGGACTGCACGGTCTGGTGGTCAACACAGAGACCAACACCCTGCTGCAGTTGCGCGTCTTTAACGCCACCCAGGATGAAGTGCATGACGATCTGGAGAAGATCGGCTGGAACGTGTTTCACAATAGCGAAAGTTCTCGCTACGTGTCTCTGGTGTTGCCGCATGTGCTACTGCGCTTGCCCTATGGCAAGGACAGTGGTCCGGCAGAGGGCCTGATCTTCGACGAACTCGGGGGTGACCCACCCAGCACGCTCCGACCTGAGCATTTACTCTGGGGTAATGCGGTCTATGCGCTGGCGCAGCGCATCACGAATGCGTTCTCTCACTACCAGTGGACAGCGGCCATCCGCGGCATGGAAGGCGGTGGGCGGGTGGAGGGCTTGCCGCTCTACGGTTACCCCAACGAGGCGGGTGCGCAGACACTGCTTTGCCCGACCGAAGTGCCGATCGCTGATCA